>CAYHNT010000006.1:0-50285 GCA_964358055.1 uncultured archaeon
AGCATTCACTATTTTCTTTTTTTCAGGTGCAAGGATGGCTGCTCCTGTTTTGTACACGTTTAACGTGTCATCCAAGTCGAGTTGGTATCCAATTGTGTCATTTTTAGTGAGTGTTTTTCCAATGTGCGCGAAGTAGTTTTGGGTGAGTGCTTGTTGTTGTCCCCATTCACTAGATGTATTCTGGGTTTCCAGTTCATGGGCCCACTGCACTAACTGAATGTAATCTTCAAACGCTTGAGTGTCTTTGATTTCCTCGAGTCCTTTCCCCGAAGCACTTTCAATAGCGCGTACCATGGCCTGATACGTTTCAATTTGTGCTTTTTCACTGAAGGATAATGCGTTTTGCAATTCGACTGCGCCACTTACGGAAAGAGGGACGAGTGCTCCAATGCTGTGTTGTTCGCATTGGGTGTGAATTTTATTCACTAGTACGTTTGTTCGACGTAAACGGTGCCATGCGTTTGCCAGTGCCTGCTGTGTGCGTGTATAGGATAGTCCAATGGAAAGTTGCGTATAGGAGGGTATTGATAAATAAGTGTCTAGTTTTTCCTTGCATTCTTTTATTTCTCCGCATTCGGGAATGAGGGAGATGGAGAGTTGTGTGCTTTGCAGGCACATCTCGGCTTCCAATGGGGAGAGTTGTCCTTCCAAGCATCCTGCAGTGAATACGAGGAAAAGTACTACAATACAAGTTGTACGCGCGTGCATTTCATGCCAGCGTGTGCCGGTGTGATTAAAAAACTAGGGAAAATTTTTGTAAGATTTTCGGAAACATTCATGTGCACGTGTCAATGGTTGTTTTTCCATTATTTTCATTGATTCCATCCACTAAACAATCGATTTGTTCTTTGAGTAATGCATTTTGGGTGTGGAGTGTTTCGCTCATTTCAACCAGTTGTGCTTTCTCTGGATTAATGAATCCTCCCAATGAGTCTGAGAGATATATTCCCACCATTATTCCTAACAAAATGAGTCCAATTCCCATTCCTACGTGAAAGGATCCTTTTCTTTTTTCTCCTGCTTCGTGTGCCATGTTTTTATCCTCTTTTTCCTTGTTTTTAGTGTTCTAATTCCTCTTATTTCTCTGGTATTTATTAACCACGCGCTCACCATCGTTTATGCGTCCTCCCGAAAAGAGATGGTATGCTCCCTTACTGAAGCATCCTGAGGGGGCCACTCTTTTTGTGCACAAGCTTTTTCCACATGCTACATTTTTTTTAGAGAAAAGGGAGTCCACTCCCACCAAAATGATTCGCCACGTGCACTTCGAATTGGGCGGGGTAACCATCCTACGTGCGCGTTCTGAGATTGATTTGTCCAAGACCAGGCCTGCGCTGGTGAAAATACTCAGGGAGACGAATTTACCTCTTGGTATTATCATTCAAAAATTCAACGTTCGCCGTACGCGTGTACGCTACACTTCCCGCACGCGTGCGTTTCACTTTATTGGTGATTTGCACGGAAAAATATGGGAACGTTTCTACACGCTTCCCTCTTCGATGATACAAGTGCCTGTTCCGAGAAAATAATTATTCCCACTGATTTATTGCACGACCAAATAATCGTTTGGATTTTCTTTCACTGATTGTGTTCCTTTTGAATACAATTCAGCGTCTAAGTTCTCCGGAACATTCTTCACATTCACTAATTCGAAGAATTTTTCGAAGTCGATCCATGTTTTTTTGTTGTATTTTTTCTTGGCGAGAAGAATAACATCACTTGGGACGTGTTCGCTGGCGAATTCATAATCGTTTTGTAATGATTCGAGTACTTTCATTCCAAATTCCTTCACGTATTCGTGCGTGGGCATATGTTCTCGTGTTAAACGTTTCTGGCTTTCTCCCACGTGCATGTATCCTTTGATTTCAACGAAGTCAAAGTCTCCTTTCATAATAAGTTGCGCATATGTTTCGGGTTGTATATCATTAATTCCTTTAACGATTGTTAAACGTGCCGTGGTGCGGTATTTTTTTTGGGCACAATTCTCTAAGCTTTGGTTGTATCGTTCCCAATAGTCTGAAAATAATGGAACATCTAATTCTTTGAGTATTTTTTCCGTTGGTGCGTCTAAACTCAAGTAGAGTTGGGTAATGGTGTGTAAGTTTTTGATTGCTTCAGGGTACTGTGCATTGGTAACTAAGAATGTTGATATTCCTCTTTCATGAAATTTTCTACACAGCTCATTAATTTTAGGATATGCAATGGGTTCCCCCGTTAAACTCAACGCGACATGTCCCACATGCTTGCTTTGTTCGAATGCATGTTTAGAAACTTTTTCGTTACCACCAAATCCGTTTAACAAAGAAAGGTGTGCTTTGATGCTTTCATCAATAATTAAATCAGGCTCGTCTACTTTCCAGTTCCATTCTTTTGACACGGGTGCTTTGTATCCTCTCCAACAAAAGGTACAGCGGTTGGCGCAGCTCATGTTCACGGTCATCTGCATGCATTTGTGGGATTGTATGCCATAGAATTTGAATTTGTAACAGCCGCCTTCTCCGCGTAGCATGTTTTTGGTCCATCCACACACTTTGACGGCGGAGTGGTTTCCGACCATGCGGTATTGTTGGTGCTCTAACTCGGTTTTGTAGCGTGGGCTAATCTGGCTGCCAGCTTCCAGTGTTTCCCCTTCTGGGGAGGAATGGTCTTCCAGGATGGGGTTTTGCCCTAAAATGGGGAGGTTCATACTGTTGTTTGTGTGAGAATCGTTAAAAAACACGCTCAGGCAGGCTCAAAAAGTCCCAATGTCCCTAGTGGGCATGGGTTCCTTGATTGGTCCGATTCGTAAAAAGAAGCAGCTTTCGCCTTCCGCCCTGCGCAGGGAGATCGAACGGGATGCTATGCGGGACATGTATCCTCACTCTAAACCTAAGCGTCCAATTCGTAAGGGTGGGCTGCGTAGAGAGGGGTAACATAACACGCTTAGGCCGTTTAATGGGCCTGATTAGAAAACGTTTTTATATCCGGTTTGCGTTCTTCGCACACTAGGGGGTTTGAATAACCATGTATAAGTATGCCATTGCACGCCAGTTGGCGACCAAAAGAGTGATTACGAACCGCGGGGATGAAGTTGGAAGACTTTCCGATTTGCTCGTGGACGAGAATTCAGGGAACATTGAGGCATTGATCGTAGAAGTGGATGCCGAGTCTAAAGTGATCAAGCGAATGAGCTTGCAGGACCGCGTAATCCAGATACCCTACGCCGCAGTTACGGCCGTATCGGACGTTTTCATTGTGGACGAAAGAGAAATTACTTCATTAGAAGAAAAGTGAGCGGGTTTGTAGGTTACAAACCCCTCCTTTTTCACGCATCTAATTCGATGGTTCTTTTTTTCGTGTCAATTTTTTTGACGAAGGGAAGTTTTTTCGAAATTTCCACGTTCATTTTGGCATCGGTAATCTTTTGCTTGATTCCTCGCTGCACAGCGTCTAACAACGAATTGATTTCCGCAAAATGTTCGTACACCCATTCTCCTGCGCGTTGTTTTTCCTCAGCTTCCTTTTCCCATGCTTTGATTTGACCCTGTTGTCGTTCTAAGTTTACTAACAACGCTTGTCTCTCGCTTTCCGTTTTGGTATTAACTTTTGGTTTACCTTGCGATTGAATGAGTTCTTCTTCCACACACGCAAATGTTTGTTCCAACGTCATGGGTTGTTCTGATTTGTTGTTTGCAGGAACAATCGATGTTCCTTTTGCATGATTTACAATTTCATACTGCATGTGTTTTGCTTCATATAACGTGGAAAGATATTTTCGTAACGCACTCCAGTCCTTTTGTGTGAGGGCTTTGTCGTCGCGCTGGTTACGTTTGACTATTGTGCAGGCTTCCTCGACTAATGTCACTGGGACACCAAGACGTGACACCATCCATCCGCCGACTGTTTGAAATGAATCGCGTTCAACAGCTTCACTTATTTTTTCAGGCAGCTCATTCCAGGGACGCGGTCCTACTGGTGGTTTGTATTCTGCATTCATTTTGAGTGTACGTCCTTTCCACTCTCTTGCGTGATGGACGAATAGAATTTTGTTTTGTTTATCCGTTACAAGGACGTTTCCTCCGCCGAATAATTCAATCACAATATTCGCATTGTCTCCTTGTAAATAGATAATGCGGTCCAATCCTTCTTGTTGTACGTTTGTCAGATAAAGATTTTCAATTATTTTTTTGGTTGCATTTACGATAGGGGACTGTTCATCTAATTTTTTCCATTGGTGGGTGGATTCCGTGATGGTGGAGGGGAGTGCGATCAGGAGTTGTTTATTTCCTGTCTGTGTTCTAATTTTCAAAATGAATGTGTTTTCTCCCACGCTCCTGAATTGTTGCACGTGTCCCGGCATGAGGGATTGGTTCCAGTGTTGCACCCAGTTGTGCAGGGTGAACCCGGGTATTTCGTGTGTCATTCCTTTTTCCTGTTTGGTTTCCTTTTTTAGGGAATGTATTTCAGAGGAATTGTTCGTAGGTGGCAGCGTTAAAACGGTAAAGTGCTCTTTTGAGTTTTTTTCCTTCGAATCGGTACTTTTTGAACACGTAGGGTTTGTCTCCGTAGTATTTGAAGAAACCGTGTCCGGTGCTTGGATCAAGTAAGAGTGTTTTCTCATTCACTTCCGTCATGACAACCGCGTGTGTGCGTAAGTCTTCCATTTCCATTAGGTACACCATGGCTTTGTCGTCTCCTAATGCGTACAAGCAGGTGCATGCCAATACGGCCATGTCTTCGTCGTCGGAAACTTTATGGGTAAGAATATCTTTGGGTGTGAGCCAGAAATTAATGCTCAGTTCATTTGGAACATATCGTATTTCTTTCACGATGAATTCGAAAATGTGTTGGGCGGTGTACAAATAGTCTTTGTCGTACCTAAACTGGTCGGGTTTGAACTTTAACACGAGGCTCTGCACGCTCATATCATCAATGTTGATGAGTGTTTTGATTTCTCCCACGGTGCGTTGCTCTTTCTGATTAATGATATCCGAGTATTTGTCCAGGAGCATTTTGTAAAAAACAAGTTTAGTGTCCGGCTTCATGTTCTATCATATACATAAGGAGTTGTTCTTATACCCTCGTGCCCATTGCACGGGTTTTTATTGCCTGTTTAAATTCAACCCTCCATGCGTTCTCGTGCCCAAGCGGGTTTGGAATACTTGGTTTTCACTGCCTTTCTGCTCCTGATGACCGTGATCTTGTTTTCGTACGCCTATATCAATTACTCTACTACCATTCAGTTAGTGCAAACACAAGCGGCCGTGGATGCCGTGGCCTCTGCGGTGGATTTTGTTTACGCAAAGGGGCCGGGTAATGCAGTGTTGATTGATGTGAAGCTTCCCGTGGGCTTGTCTGAGTTTCGGGTGGACCAAAATGTGGTGCGTGCAAATCTGACCCAGGTGGGGGGAATGTCGACGCTGTTTACTTTCACGAAGGCCCAAATTGATCCTACTTTTTTGTTTTTCGAGGAAGGCGTGTACACGATTCGGATTGCCATGGGTGATGTGAACGCGAGCGTGTCCAATGTATAGTAAGGTGAATGGTGTGCCGAACAAAAAAATGAATCCACCGAAGCGCCCGTACAGAATCGGGCAGGGGCAGGTATCGGTGGAAATTCTAATGGCGGTTGTGATGATTCTTTTTCTTTTTCTCGTGGTACAATTATTCATTGAGCAAACCAAAATGAGTGCAGCGGTTTCACAACAAAATGTGAGGGAAGATGAGGTGTGTGCGAAGCTCTCCACCATTATCACGTACATGAGTTCGAATCCCCCTTACACGGAGACTATTTTCGAGTTGTCGTTGGATACGAATGTGATTAATGGGTACATTTTTGTGGGGGATACGTTCTGTGGTTTTTTGGGTCGTGCGCAAAATACTCAACTTTATCCCGGGCATGTCAAGGCGTTTGATTTGAATGGGTTGGTGGTGTTCACGAATGATGTTAATTATTCTCCATTCAATCCTCCGCAGGGTCCTCCTGGATCGGGTTCCAATCAGAGTGGGGGAGTGTTGTTGCTGATTGACGATCAGGGTATGCAGTGGAGTGCAGAGGTTGCAGCCGATGATGTGTCGTATGCCATTTCCCCTGATAATGCCTCTGTGGAATTGGATTGGGTGGAGTTTCGTTTTCCCAATTTAGGATTGACTCCTTCTACCATCATGACGGATGTTCGTTTTCTCGCGAATCATTTTGAGTCGAGTCATTTGGGTTTAGGGGGTCCTAAAAGCATGGTGCAGTGTTACGAGGGCCCCACTGAAGATGATTGGGTGGACGTGAACAATTACATTCCCAGTTTTACGGAGTTGTATTTTCAATCCGGCAACGTGGTGTCATGCATTGGCGACTGGAACACGGCCAATAATGCGCGTTTCAGGATGACGTATGAGCCGAATGGAGTAGGGGATACGATTTCGATTGACTATGGACGAATTGACGTGAATTATTCTCTAACCGGATTAGTGATTGATTTGTGGGAGCACACTTCGGATTTGCCTCAGCCGGTTGACTTTAGGACGGACATTAATAGTATCGCGAATACCTTTGGTGGGGACGCAGGAAATGATGGGTGGGATTGGAGTCGCAATCACTTTGGGGGGACAATTTTAGCGGCCCAATTCAATGCGGATCCCAATTACGATGGGGGGATTTCCGACAGTAACGTGGGGAATGCGGAACGGATTGAACTCAAATTAGGGGGAGGTGTGCCGGGTGCTCCTACTAATCCTGATGACAATTCAACAATCGGAATGGCCACGAGCGGGGCGTACGGAATACAGTTTGACATTAACTCGCAACACTGGACTGACATTCAAGGCGGGGCGCAGCTATGGTTGAGTTTTATTTACCAAATTGACGCGGATGCAGGATGGGGTAACGCGCTTGATTCGCCTGAAAAGGGATGGGTCAAAGCACGTTTTGGCCAAAATGGAAATATGGTTTATCTTGGAAGTGACCTTGATACAAATTCCATTGATGCGGATCCCACAAATGAAATTTGGTGGCAGGACCCTCCTACAGACTATACGGGCTTTTTCCTCGAGGACGTTTCAAGTTACGTAACTGGGGCAGGCGTGTATTATTTTGAAGTTGGCGGGGGGATATCAGACTGGGATTCCGTTGCTTTGGGATATGAGGGGATGGGAATCTATATAGACAATATCAACCTGGGCGTGGTCTAACATGGCCAGCGATGCAACCTATGTTCCCACGCGCTTTCAACTCAAGTGGCTACTTGGACCGCTTGCGCTTATTGCAGCAGCGGCTGCGATTACTTTTTTGATTCCCAGTCTGCCTCCCGACACTTCTTCTCTTCCTATTGTGGAGCAGCCGGTGTTAGTGGAGCAAGTGGATGTTTCGGCGGCCAAACTGGAAGCCACGGCACAATGTTCACTTACCTTTGATTGTTCCCAATTGGATTGTTTGGAGAAAGTGCTGACGCACATTGATTCTGCTTCCGTCTCCATTGACGCCGTTCTTCGAACGCCCGCCCCCAAAGTGCTGCGCGATCATTTACGTTTGGCCATCAAGCGTGGGGTGGCAGTGCAGCTGGTGCTCGATGCCTCATTAAATCCCAAATTTTATTTACAAGGGGCCGTGATTCGCGTGAAGCAAGTGAACAAGTTTGTGGCGGCCAATTTCATGATTATTGACGATGAAATCATTGTTCACGGGAGTGACCCCCAAATCTACGCAGCGGCCCCGGATGTGATTCATGTGGCGTGTGAGGATAATGAAAAACAGCCCTATCTGGATTTGTTTTCACGCGTGTGGGAGGCTGAAACCAACCCCTATTCTTCCGAATTGCTTGAGGAGGAAGTGTTGTCCGACAGTGAACTCACGTTAGATGAGGGATCGACGTGCAATGCCAGTGAATGTGGTCCAGACTCCTACACGTGTTCGGGCACCACTAAAATATTCCAGGATTACTTTTGCTCTGATGTATGTGTATACCAAATCATTCCATTGTCCTACAGCCCGGATTGCGGCTACACGAATCCCGGATTTGATGAGGAGGGAAATCCGCTCATTACGATCACGGAATCTGAGGTGGATGGGGGTCAAGTGTCAAGTGAATTTTTGGAGTTCACGGCCTCTCAACCCGTGGAATTGACGGGCTTTACTCTGCTGAAAAACAATGAGGTATTGGTTACTTTTGCAAGTCCTTTCATTCTAAATGGTGCTGCGCGCGTGTACACGCCGGAGGGCACCACGACTACGGTGACGGTGTACCTGAACAAGTTTTTCCCTCTATGGAATGAACCTGGAACCACGGCCACGCTGCTCAACCCCAATGGGTTTGTGGTGGCCTCGCAGACGTTTGAGGATTGAAATCATGAACGCTCCACCTTTCTCCAAAATGAACGCGCGCGGACAAGCCACGCTTCCGGATATTTTGCTTGCGACGTTTATTTTTTTCCTCATACTCGCGGGGATGTACAGTTATACGCAAAACACACAGACGGTGGGACAGGAATCCATTGCGCGGAGAAACTTAGACGGGGTTACTGCGAATGTGGCCGAATTCATTATTAAGAATCCCGGCATTCCCAGCACGTGGGAATATTCCAATGACATCAATCAGGTTACACAGTTTGGTTTGGCCCAAAAGGATCGCGTATTGAATCCTCAAAAGGTGGTGGCGTTTGTGAATTATGGGAACTTGGATTACGTGAATACTAAATCAAAATTACACATCCCCCAATACGAGTTCTACGCTGAATTTTCAGGCGGGGCGAATCTTGCCACGGGACAGGTTCCCTCTCTCACTGGCGCTGCAAGCGTGGTGCAGCGACTGGTAACCATTAATGGGATTGAAACCATTTTCACTTTGACGGTTTATGAAAACTAAATTTATTCAACGGAGATCCAGGGCGTTCGCCTTCAGTGCAGATGTAATGCTAGCACTCGTATTAGTGGCGAGTTTGTTTTTGTTCCTGTCCATCCCCACGCAGCCTGCTCCAAAGTTTGAGGAGCGACGCATCACGGATCAATTTGTGGATGATTTGTTTGTGGCATTGGATCATGCGGGTTTTGTGAGTAGTCAATTAGACGTGAATGGGTATTCCACTCTCACGCTGCAAAACGTATACGATCGCGCGAAGAGTCTGCTTCCTTCCAACTACAACGTGTTTCTACGTTTAACACGGTATCCGGTCGACATTAGTTCGTGTCGTTCCGGACAGGATTTCGCATCATGTTTTCCAGATGCGAATGTTTCGTTCTTAACGTATGGAACTACTCTCACGGCGAACGCTCCCTATGTTCACGGCCGAAGGGTGTTTCTTTTACAACAGCCCGCTTCGCAATGTTCTTCGTCACTATTTCCGCGTTCCCCCGAGAGTCCATTTTCACTGCATCCTACTGCTCCCTATTCGAAAGCCTCTCTCCAAAGTTCGGGTCTGAATCTCCAATTTGATGTGAACATTTCTCCAGCAGGTCCCTTGACGTGTGATCAAAACATTACCATCTCATTGCAAATCAGCGGAGATACAGGTTCGCGCAAGCCCGTGGACATGATGCTGGTGTTCGACCGCTCAGGGAGTATGAGTTATGACGTTCACCAATCCGCTACCGATCCTCAAGGGCTTGTTTTGGATGGCAACATGGTGTACGCTGCGGACAGTTCAGGGGGATTGCGTGACATGAACTTAATTCAAGCAGGGTATCCTAGCACGATTGGCACGTACAATAGTCCAGGCACCGCACGTGACGTGAGTGCATCGGGAGGTTATGCATTTTTGGCGGATGGAGCGAGTGGGTTGCGCATTGTGAATGTGACGAATCCTTCCACTCCTTCTTCGGTGGGACAATTGGATTTGGGTGGGGATGCATATGGTGTTGCGTCCACGGGAAATGATACGTATGTGGTGACCTATGACACGGATGACACGGACATTAGCAACCAGGGAAATGCCAACAATGAATTGTACATTGGGAGGAGTGCCTCTCAATTGTATGCCGGCCAATCGTTTCAACCCACGATTGATTTTATTTCCGGCGTGCAAGTGCGCGTGGACAAAGTAGGGAGTCCTACGGGTGATCTTTCCGTATCCATCCGCAGCAGCCTCACGGGGGCAGATTTAGCTACGGGAACCATTGCGGCTTCCAGTGTTACCACTTCCTATCAGTATCTCACCGTGACGTTCCCCAGTGTGCTTGCCGTAACAAGTGGTTCCACGTATTACATTGTCCTCACTACAACTGCCACAAGTAGTTCCAACTATTACGAATGGGCGGCCTCTTCCAACAGCTCGTATTCAGGAGGACAGGCATTCCAAAACACCACGTCTCAAAGTAGGGATGCGCGTTTTGAAACCTATTACATTTCAGGACTAATTCACGTGGACACGACCACGAAAGCATCGCCCGTCGTTTTAGGTGCGGTTGATTTGTCGGACCCCTGGAGGGTGTGGCTGGATGGTAGTAATGCGTTTGTGTCGGATGGAAGTGCGGGGTTCAAAATTTATGATATTACAGGAGACACCCCCACGTATGTTGGAGGAATCAATACGGCGGGGACGACGTATGATGTTTCGGTGTACGGTACTACTGCTTATGTCTCTGATGGAAGTTCCGGTTTGCGATTGTATGATGTTTCAACCCCTGCAAGTCCAGTTGCGCGCGGAACCTATAACACGCCCGGCACGGCGTACGCAACGCGTGTACACAACTCCATCGCCTACATCGCAGACAGTTCCACCATTCAAGTGATTGATGTAACCAATCCCAATTCTCTGGTCTTTGTAGATAGCTACGCTACTCCATGGACGTATCGCGATATTGAAATCAATTATCCATGGAGCTATTTGGCAATTGATAATAGTGTGCCAGGCATTGCGAGTGTGCATTTACTCAACGGCCCTAAAATAGACCAGGCACAGGTAGCAGCTGCTGCATTTGTTGACTTCAATGCATGGGACCTCAACAATGACCAATTGGGCTTGGTGACTTATTCGAGCAGTGCCACCACCGATCAGACGCTCACCAATAATTTCACTCTCGTCAAGAATGACATTGGGGTCACGGTAGCAAATGGCGGAACGGCCACGGGGGATGGAATTAATGCCGCAACTACTGAATTGAATAGTATTCGCCACAATCCGGACGCGCTCAAATTCCAAATACTCATGTCGGATGGGTTGACCAACGCAGGGGCGAGCAGTTCAACCGCGGCGATCAATGCGAACAACAATGACATCATCATTTACACCATTGGGTTTGGATTGGACGCCGATGCTACTGAGCTCGCCAATATTGCGAACATTACGGGCGGAAAATATTATTCGGCGTTGGACCAGAACGCACTCATTGATGTGTACACGCTCATCGCGGAAGAAATCCAATTGATTGCCACGGACGCAAACGTGGTGGCGACCATTCCAGTGGACATTAATGTGATTAGCGATGGAAATGGTACGTTCTCCGGGGGAAATCTTACATTTGACATTAACACGCAGGAGCCTCAACCCTGGGAAGTGTCCTACACGATTATGATTCCATGCACCACCACGCTCGCATGTACCTCCACCATCATCTCATTTCCAAGCCCCGGGACGCAGTTCCAATACATTGATGTAAATGGCGACCCCGTGTACGTGGATTGGAACGTATTCTCCACTCAAACATTCAACTTTCGCGACTTGAACATTGATATTGTGTCCGGCAACATTGTAAGTTCGGACAACACGGACATTACGGTGAGCGTTTCAAGTTTAGGAAACTTAGACACGAACGCCACATCGGTTGCATTCTATCAATCGGATCCATCGTTTGGAAACTTACTCACAACGGCTTCCGTTCCCGCGTTATGCGGTGCGCAGGGTCTTGGGTGTGTGAATAATAATTATTCGTTCACGCAAAACGTGCAGGCAGAAGGAGAATTGTGGGCCTTGGTGAATCCCGATCAAGTGATTCCAGAGTGTTCCTACAATGATCAGGATGTTATTTTCTGTTACGAAAATCCCTCCACACAATTCTACACGATGGAATACTGGGCGTGGCTGAATGTCTAGAATGCACGCTCAACGAGGGGTGTTGTTTACTTTTCTCACGTTTCTTTTCATTGGGGTCGTATTGGGATTGTTGGTCTTCAACATCGAATTGGGCAATCGCTCTGCATTTACCACCATCGAAATATCCGTGCTGAATGCGATTAACGCTAAATATGATGATATCACGGATGACATCATCACGCTGGATCATCCCATTGGAATACCCAGCATTCATCAACGAATTCTTCCCTTTACGCATGAAATTGACCAAAATAATGCATCTTTCCACCAAATGCTTCCTTTAGCAAGCGGAAAACTAGCGCTCTATTTCGATTTGATTAATGCGTATTCTATTTTCATACAGGACGAGGATGTCTCCCACACGTTTGATGGGGTGGATGTGAATATCAGCGTTCCCAAACCCGCGGCATGGGGCGGAACGAATGAGCGTGCGGGGTTCAACATTTTGCCCCAGTGTGTGCAGTACCAAATCATCGACATCAACACGATTCATTTTGAAAGTACGAATTCAGTAGGGTGCGAGAATTCATTTTCCATGGCATCTGCTGTTTCACGCGTGGATATTTTGATTTCCTTGCCTACTACGGTTGATGATTATGATACGGTGTTATGCGACTTCAATGGCACTCCGGCGTGTCCCCGCGATCCATTTGTTCCAGGACAAGGGCCCTATGTTTCTATCCTATTTTTGGATTCCAACTGCACCAATTGTTCACTTTCAACGAATGACAAAAACATCTCCGGGCATTTCGACCCGAGCTTGCTGAGCACCATTCGCTTTTCATGCGAAGCCGCTTTGTGTACTTCCTTTCCTATTGATGTGAACCTCGACACCGGCATTCGTTTTTCTCATGGAGGAACGCCGGCCATTTTCGCGATGAGCGTGACGTTCAATGAGGACATTCGGACGTTCTATTACCAGGATGCTAATTACACGGTCACCAAGCAGGGCTTCGATACCTTGAAAAGCAACGTAGTGGTGTTTCCGCAATGAGTGCCATGGATGCAGTGGTGTGGGTGTTCGCTCTCTTGGTTTGTGCAGGGGTGCTTTATTTTATTTTCACCAATGAAGGGGCTACACAAACAAATGCACTTCCCTCACTTGAACTTATTTCTCCTCCTTCTGCGCGTGCGAATCAGCCCGTGACCGTAAGTGTACTGGTGCATGCAAGCATTGGTTCAACCGTTCAAGTAAAAACAGATACGCAAACGCATCAATTCACGTGTCAATCGGATCCTTGTTCGTTTGATGCGACGTTTCTATTTACTTCTCCAGGAAAAAAAACCATTGATGCGCAAGTGGGTGCGTTAAACGTTTCAAAGACACTGGATGTTACACTTAATTCAGCGGTATGCATTGATGGGACTATTGAAGGAGAATGTTCTTCTGCTCTTCCTTTGCGCTGCATGAATGCAACGCTTGTTTCAGATTGTTCTATATGCGGGTGTCCGTCTTCCCAATTGTGCACGGAAGGCGTATGTACGAATCCTCCTCTCTCGTTGAGCATTGCGAGCGTTTCGTTTCCTGAAAAAATATATTCCACGTCCGTGACTCCCGTTTCCGTGACGCTCACGAATAATTCGGAGTCCACCATTACTGGATTGTTCCTCATGATTGTAGATGAGTATACAGGAACCACGAAAACAACCGAAAATGCGCAACAAGTCCAATTGCAATCATGGTCCTCCGGAACCAATCAAACCGTTTCTACTCACATTGTGTTTTCTTCCTCAACGAATCGCGTTCATGTGCGGGTGTATGATTCTCCTTCCACGTATCCTCAATCCACTTTGCTTACTCAAACGAGTGAGCCGATTTTTATTACAGTGAATGTGGACACTACTCCTCCTGCCGGGGTTGGGGAGTTGACGTACGTGCAAGAGGGTGACGTCTATTCTTTGGAATGGACTGCCAGTCCTTCTGTGGATGTGGAAAAATACATCGTGTATCAGGAAAACTTTGCCAGCGGGGCATTCACCACCTATTCTACTTTTGGTGAAACCACTCAAACTTCTTTCGCATTGCCGGTGTCCTCTTCTCCTCTTGCTTATGTGGTGAGAGCCATAGATGGCGCAGGGAACCCCAGTGATCCATCACAACCCGTCGTGGTCCCGGCTTCTTAAAGGTCGGATTAAAAACTCCAACTCTTTTCGATGAACATGGAACCCACTCCCAAGGGCAAGCCAGGGCTACTGGAAGGATTGACTAAAATTTTACACCTCCACAAGCTCCCGGCTACCGAAACACAACCTATGTCTAGTTCCCCTACGCCCCTGCGAAGCAGAGCTATTCCTCCAGTTAATTCTACCCACTCTCCCACGGAACGACCTGCCAAACAACCCATTCCTCCCGTGGATTACATGCGCAAAGAAACACCCACAGTCAGTGCGTCTCCTGCTCCATCTCTAACCAAACCCATTCTTGCCTCATTGCCTTCCGTGGCGAAAGTCGTTTCTATTCTCAAACCAACACCGTCTCCTCCTCCATCGAGTGGGGGTCCAATCATCACGGACTATGATCGTATTCTCGATTTGGTCCGCAGTAGGGGAAGCATGAAACTGGATGAAATTGCACGCTTACTCGCGCTCCCAGAAGAACCGGTTGCACAGGAATTGCAAACACTCGAAGACAATGGATTAGTGGATGTCAAGTATCCTGCATTTGGGGAGCCCGTTATTTTCTACAAAAAGCCCGAGGGAAATTAGCATGACGTTTCAGCGTGTAGAGTCCTACAAAGTGGAGGCTGACATTCCCATCATGGTGGACATCGGGAAGAGCCCTGAAGAGTTTGTCCGTCGATACATGTTGCACACTCCTGAGTTTGGACCGGGGACACGGGCGATGTTGAACGATTTGAAGTCGCGCATTGTAACGGAAATTAATATTTCCTCTGAAAGAATGTTGGATGCAAAATTTGTAGCCGATCTTAAGAAGGCTTTCCGAGAAAAAGCCGATGCGCTGATGGCAAAAGAGCTTAGTTCGTTGCCCAAAGAATCGCGCGACCAATTGGCCACTGTTATTTTGAATGAAATGGTGGGATTGGGTCCGATTGAATTTTTGCTTGCAGATGGAAACCTGGAAGAAATTGTGGTGAATGCCGCGAATGAACCTGTGTGGGTGTATCACAAAAAATACGGGTGGTTGAAAACAAACGTGTACATCACTCCCGAAGCGGAAATACAAAATTATGCCAGTATTATTGCGCGTCGTGTGGGAAAGCAAGTTACGATACTCAATCCCTTGTTGGATGCACATTTGGTTACGGGGGATCGTGCCAATGCGAGTTTGTTTCCTATCTCAAGTAGGGGAAACACCATTACCATTCGTCGTTTTCGCCGCGACCCTTGGACGGTAACGGATTTCATCGATGCCGGAACAGCGAGTGCTCCCTCCATGGCAGTAATTTGGCTGGCCATGGAATACGAACTAAACATCATGGTTTCCGGTGGAACGGGAAGTGGAAAGACGACCTTGTTGAACGTAATGCTTCCCTTCATCCAACCGAATCAAAGGGTTCTTACTATAGAAGACACGAGGGAATTGACTTTGCCCGATTTTTTGCACTGGGTTCCCATGACGACGCGTGAGCCGAACTCGGAAGGAAAAGGAAGCATTACTATGTTGGATTTGTTGGTGAATGCCTTACGTATGCGCCCCGATCGTATTATTGTAGGGGAAGTTCGTCGTCAGCGTGAAGCGGAAGTGATGTTTGAGGCTATGCACACAGGACACAGTGTGTACGCTACTGTCCACGCGAACACTGCAGAAGAAACCATTCAGCGTTTGATTAGTCCACCGATTGAAATTGCTCCCTCTTTGCTTGAAGCGGTGCACTTGAATGTGGTGATGTTCCGCAATCGTAGGTTAGGGGTGCGTCGTATTCTACAATTAGCCGAATTCGTTCCACAAAAAACGGGAAACGAAGGAAAGGTGCAATTGAAGCCTAACATTTTATTCCGTTGGCGCGGGGCCAGTGATGCGATTGAAAAATACGCTGAAAGTATTCGCTTGTTTGATGAGCTGGCTTTGCACACGGGATATACGGCGCAGGAATTGAATCAAAACCTGAAAGAGAAACAGCAAATCTTAGAGTGGATGCAGAAAGAAAAGATTCGCGACATTAATGATGTAGGGCAGATAATGGCCCAATATTACTCGGAGCCCGAAACCATTCTCAAGAGAGTAGGGCTCAAGTGAGGGTGTTGAGGGATGATTGCGCGCTTCAAAATGCCGTTGAACATGCTTCCCATGCCCCTGTTACGCTGGGCGAGCAAGAATCTCATTGGGTTAGGGGCACAGTTTGGTAAAATAATGCCTCTCAAGGACTCGGACATGAAGAAGGCCGAGCTACCCGTGACGGCAAAAGAGTACGCCACCATGAGTTTGGTGGTGGTTATTTTCTACTTCCTTTTTTTCGGGTTCATTTTCTTCGTACTGGCGTTCCGTTTGTTTGGTCAGCTTGATTTTGTTTTACCATTAGGAGTGAGTCTTATTTTTGCAGGGCTTGTACTTGCACAACTGATCACGTTTCCTATTATTCGCATTACTAAAAAGGTTCGCGATTTGGATCGAAATCTCGTTTTCGCATTACGCACGGTATTGGTTCAGCTTCGCTCGGGTGTGAGCTTGTACGATTCCATGAAGGTGGTGGCGGAGGGGAATTATGGGGCAGTTTCCAAAGAATTCAAGCGGGCCATTGACCAAATTAGTACGGGGACCATTCAGGAAGTGGCGTTGGAACGTATTGCGGAATACAATCCAAGTGTTTATTTTCGTAGAGCCCTTTGGCAAATCGTAAATGGGATGCGCGCCGGGGCCGATGTAACATTAGTCCTTACGGAGAGTGTGAATTCCCTAACGGAAGCACAATCCATTCAAATTCGTAACTATGAAAGTCAGATGAAAATACTTTCATTAGTGTACATGATGTTAGGGGTAATTGTTCCTGCGCTTGGAATTACTTTTTTGATTGTGCTTTCTTCTTTTCCACAAATTCAAATCACGGAACTTTATTTCTGGGTGCTGCTTGCAGGTGTGGGCATTGCGCAGTTCATGTATATGGGTATTGTCAAGAGTAAACGCCCAACTCTCTTGGGGGACTAAAAAATGTCTTCTTCCAAAAACGAATTCATTCTACTGCGCAAAATTATTGGTGCATTTGAGACGCAATTCGCTTACTTAGGGATACGTATTTCCTCTCGAAAATTCGTCATTAATATTTTGCTATTTGCTTTCATGGCCAGCGTGATATCCACCATTTTCACGAGTCTTTTCTTGCAATGGCCCTATTACATGGTGGTAATTGGATTCTTTGTCACGTTTGCACTTGTATTAGGTGGAGTGTATTTGTTCCTCGATTTGCAAGCAGAGGGGCGTGGAAAGCAAGTGGAAAGGGTTCTTCCCGATGCGCTGCAACTGGTTGCAAGCAACATCAAATCAGGTCTCACGACGGAACGTGCTCTCCTTATGAGTGCGCGTCCTGAATTTGGTCCTTTGGAAATTGAATTGAAACGTGTCTCTACGCGTATTCTGTCGGGCGTTCCCGTTGAGAAGGCTATTTTAGAAATTCCACATCACATCAAATCAACACTCGTGGAGCGTACCACCTGGTTGTTGGCACGAGGGATTTCTTCAGGAGGGGAAATTGCGGATTTGCTTTTACAACTTTCGCGCAACTTACGTACGCAACTCTCTTTGCAGAGCGAGGCACACGCTTCCATTTCCATCTATATTATTCTCATTTTCTTTTCCGCAGCATTTGGGGGGCCCGCGCTCTATGCCGTGTCAAGTTTCATTGTGGAAGTGATGGATTCTCAAATCAGCAGTCAGCCTCAAATTGATTCCGCGGCATTGGGTGCAGCAGCAGGGCGTTCAGGTGCACTTGGTTCTTTTGTCGGAGGAAAATCCCAGCTCATTAAGCCTGATTTCGTCATTTTCTTTTGTCAAATCATGTTATTCATTGGCGGCTTTTTTGCTTCTCTTATTCTCGGCTCTATCGCTACTGGGAAAGAAAAGGATGGTGTGAAATACATGCCCGTGGTCATGCTCTGTTCTTTTGGATTGTTTTACATGATTCGTGCAGTGTTGCACAGTGCATTTGGCACTCTCTTATTGGGTGCATGAAGGAGCAAAAAATTGAATTATTTTTGCTTTATTTAGATTTCAGAAAACAATTCTTCTTTAGGAAGTATTTCCACGCCTCGAGAGGTGATTCGTACGGGTCTAAGTTTGTCGCTTATCTTCGTGTCGCGCATCTTCAATATTCCGATGCTTCGAATGAAGCGGTTTTCCACGCGCGTGTGGTAGAGTAATATCACGCCATCCGCCACATATTCCTCCAATCCATACAACCCCTCGTGTTGTCCGGTGGTGGATTCATTGGTGATGATCGTTGTAACATTTAGTTTCTTGAGCATTTTTCCCAAACTCAAAATACGTTTACGCGCATCCAGTTCGCGTTCAAAATACAAATGAAAAATAACCCCCGGGTCAATAATGAGTCGCGAGGCCTTGTGTTTGGTGACTAAGTCTTCAATGCTATCTCTCAGTTTGTCAAAATCGTAGAGTTCAACCGTTTGGAGGATTATTTTTCCTCTCTTAATTTCGTCTGCCAGGTCCCATCCAAAAACTCCAGCGGTCTCAATTAATTCCTCCGGTTTTTCTTCCAATGAAATAAACACGCCCATCTCGTTATGCTTAATGGCACCCTGATACAAGTATTGTAAGCAAAAAATTGTTTTTCCTGAACCCGGGTCGCCGGTTAATACGACGAGATTTCCTTTGGGAATTCCCCCTTCAATCAATTCATCTAAGCCCGTCACTTCGGTGGCGGTGCGCTCCACGATTGTCTTCACCATGATTCCGAGCAGAGTGTTTGGACATATATATACTGCGGTTACTCGGCTGTTTTTGGACAAAGAGCTTGAATTTCTCCATAAAAACCTGAATGTTTAAATATCGCGCCTCGTTTGCTATGCCAGCTATATTACCTTTCTTTGCAAAGGAGGAGAGCATAAATATGAATTACGGAAAAAGAGGACAATCGGCGCTGGAATACCTGATGACTTACGGCTGGGCCTTGGTCGTTATTGTGATTGCAGTTGCTGCACTTGTTGTATTAATCAATCCAAGTACAATACAAGGAGACCAGTGCGACTCGAAGTTTGGGCCGTTTACGGTTTCTCAGAGCGATGTGAATACTGCCTTCACGACATTGGTGCTTGTGAACCAGACTGGACAAACCGTAACATTTACGGGGGCCACCATGACTAATGGAACATACCCAGGAAATACGACGTATGCTACTAACGCGTCAATCACTCCGATAGGAACAGGAGTCGCGATGTCTGCGAATGAAACAGACACCTTGATTCTTGCGCACCCATCGGCTTTGGCTGAACCGGGAAGCAACTCGTATAACTTCACATATAGTTTGACATATACTGCCGGTCAGTTATCTGGGGTTTCAGCCTCAGGGAATTGTCGCGGAACTATCTCCACATAAATACAATAATTTTGGATGTGCCTCAGCAATGGGGCCACCCAATCCTTTTTTTATCTCCAACCTGCTTCCTTTCCTATTCGTATGTCTGCTACTGAAAATTCACCCAAGGGCAATCATGTTCTCCAAGACGAACAACTTGCAGAACTCTTGCGCCCAGGAAAAGAATTCGAGAACAAAGTTCACTCCACGCTCAAGGCGTTGCCCATGGGCACGGCTAATCTGTTGATTGTCCCACTCAAAGAATACTCATCTATCCCGCGCGCCCTGCTCACGTATTATTCCGCTCAAAAGATGCCTGGAGTGTACGTGACGGTAAACAAGCCCTACGCGGATTTGATTAAGACGATTGCCAATCCTCCAGAGAATGTAAAATATGTGGATGTGATAACCGCCCTCACGGGAAGGGCAACGGTGGACACCCCGATGGTGACGTTTTTGGATTCTCCCCTTGCGTTGGTGGAATTGAACTTGGGAATCTCGGACAAAATCAATGAGGTGGTGAGCAATCAGAAGTTTTTGATCCTGGATTCCATCTCCACATTATTAGTATATAACTCTCCTCAGTCCGTGGAGAAATTTTGCCATACCGTAATTGCCAAGAGTCGAGGGGAAAACACGGTGAGTCTTTTTCTCTTGATTGAATCCGAGGGCACGCATTCGATTGTAGAAACGCTTGCGCAATTTGTAGATAACGTGTTGACGTTGCATTAAATTGGAATTTTTTCTAATTCAATTCCCAAGTTTAACTTGCACACGTGGTTGGCTTCGGTCCATTCTTTTTCTATTTGATGTTGGGACGATTGGATGTCCTGCTCAATGTCTACTAAGTCCTGTGCGGCTTTCTCCAATGAGCTACGACTCTTCACCAGCGCACGTTCGATGGAGGATTTTTTTTTGTAGGCGGAATTACGGAAACGCTCATGCTGATTCTGACCCATCGCCGCATCAATGGCGCGATAGTGCTCTGGGAAGTGCACAAACAATGGATTCTCGAGGGCATTCAGCAAAATTTCTCTCGCCTCTTCATTGCTCATGTCTTTGAATAGTTTTTTTTCTTTCTCCAATGCATTTACTGCAAGTTGAAGGATCATCACTAATCCCTTCCCATGGGGATCCTTATCCCTTGTAACCAGGGTGTTGACCAAATACAAATGCACCATACGATGCTGGGCGTTTTCCCACTCTCCTGAAATTTTTTCATGATTGGCGAGGCGCTGGAATACTTTGGACAATTCATTCCATGTGCTCAACCACATGTCATTCAATACGCGTTTTTCTTCACCCAGTTTTTCTCGTGTTTCATTCAATCGTTTCAGAGTGTCATACGCTTGGTCTTCTTTCATTTCGTTTAGTTCGGCTTGCGTTTGAATCAGTTCGCGGTTGAATCGCATGATTTCATTTTGCGTTCGTGCGCGCGTTTGTACACGCGATTCATGTTCTTGCATTTTTTGGTTTAGGCTTGTAAGATAGTTATAGGGGCGCAGCGCGGGGTGTTTTGAAAGGCTCTGCATGACGATGCGTCGCATTTCAAGGAATGCATTTTCAAGTTCGTTCATCCATTCGTGGGTGTTCGCATTAGTTTCTTCTTCCATTTGGGGCCGTAGAGTTTGAACAAAATAATCATAGGTGTTCATTCCGTATTGCACGAGTGCATCCTCGTCATGAAAAGGTGGAACCAGTTTTTCCATTTCTTCATTTTCCACGCGTGTTTCTCCAAGTTTATGGAGAACATATTTGATTTGCGCCCCCTTGAGTGCGAGGAGTTTGGTTACCCGCTCGTGGTCTTTTTTCAGCCATTCTTCGGCTTTTTGGAGGGCATGGGGGATGGTGGAGACCGGCATACACGAATACCTACTTTGTTTTACACTATATTGTTTTGGGGTAATACTCCTTCAGCATCGGGCAACATGGTTTATATACTCAAACCCGTTTGTACGATTCGATTCCCATGCACTTACTCACATACGTCGCTTTTGTTTTGGTCATCTTGACGTTGGCGGTTCCTTTTGCCACGGCGAATGTGGTCTCCACTACCATGACTTGGTTTGTGGCCTCTGTCAAGACGGTTTCGATTACCTATGGTTCACCTTGCACCTCCACTGCGTTCTTTTTTCCTGAGACGAAAGCCGAACATGACGCGGATAGCGATGGGAACTGGGCACGCACCGTGCCACACTCCAATCGTGCAGGGGACACCAATTGCCAAACTGCCACCCAAGCCGGCGCTACCGTATCGAATGCGGGTACGGCCACATTCAATTTGGATGGAAACTTTTCAGCCGCCTTCTCAGGTGCCGATCTGAACATTGTGTTAAAAGTGTGGTTAGGAAGCACCGGATGCGGGACCAATGGAATGGGCGGATGGGAGAAGGATTGTAGTGCAAATGGTGCTGATACTAATGCACCCAGCACAAATGCCTGCCGTAACTTTAATCAGTTCAATGAAACTGCGGGCGGGCGCTTGGTCACTTCATTGGCCGTGTTTGGTTCTCAACAATTGTGCTTCTCAGGAGACGGTAACGTTTTCGTTGGAGCCGGCGACCACAATGGAATATTCCAAATGGGAACTGAGTTTAGTTAAGGGCAGCGCGGGATTTATTAACAATTAAAGAGTAGTAGCGTCGAAAGGGGATTGTCTATGGTCACGCAGAAAAAAACAAATATGCACGCATCTCGTCCCGCTACGGCTTCATCTCCTGTTCTTCCTATTCACTTGATTGTGGGTGGAATTGTTGTACTGGTTGTGGCAGCTTGGGCATTTGGTTTATTCGGAACGACTTCACCTCCTACACTCATTGCCAGTGGAGAATTGGATGCGGTGACTCCTACTACCTACAATAATTCGGCAAGTAATCTTCAATTGCTAAAGTCGAGTTTAAGCAAAGAAAAGTTTCTCAAAAGTTTATACAAAATTGATCGGGAGAATTATGATTTGTATGAGCAGGCCGCAGAGCATTTAGGGCTTTCTCTTGAAGAAACACAACAATTCTTCTTCGACTGTTGCGACCTCACGAAAGAATCGGATATTTTTGCACAATTGCCTCCCATCCCAGATGACTTCGCAGAGGTCGCTTATGGTATTTCCATTGGGACCGTGGGACAAATTGGTTTACTCAATGAAGGCTATTCGACACAGCCTGAATTCTTCACGTTTGTGAATCAAGAAACCGGCGTGGTGAGTCGAGAGTTCATGTTCAAAGGATACACGGATGTTGATTTGTCTCAGTGGGTGGATCATGGGATTCAAGCATATCCCGCGGACCAGTATGACACGCTCAGCAAGTCCGGTCGTACTTCTTTTCGCGCCAATGTGTTCATCACCAACGTGTGGAATAATCAAAACTTTGAAGGAATTAACCTAGTGGCGAACAGCAAGGCCTATGAGTGCTTCGACTTAACGATTGCCGAAGACTCGACGGGAAAATCCTATTTCCTTCTCGGTCCTACTTTCCCTTATTTTCATCGCGACTGGGCAACTAAAGTGGTAATTGAGGGTGTGCTCAAACCGAATGCTCCCCTTGGGGATTGTTTGGTGCAAATCGACCCCGTGGCTCCCCCCAGTGAGCTGAGCTCAAAATGGAGCAGCGAGCATCCTGGAATATACGTCCCCTATGGTTTCCTCCACCCTTCGGATAGTTACATCAACCTTCACATCACCATCACGGAATAAACGCATCAATCGCAGTCTATTTTAAATCAGGCCTCTTTTGTGCGAGTAGATTCCCATGTTCCCACGCTCAACTGGTTTAGGTGTTTTTTGGCTTCTTATCTTGACCCTTATCGGTCTTGCTCCTTCACTCGTTTTAGCTGCAGACTCCACGGCCACATGGGTGGCGGGGCTTGACACGAGTTACGTGCTGGATTTGACCTATCCTCTTTGCCCCAACGCTACAGGCAACACCACTTTTTCGGCTACCGTCATCGGCCTTCCCTCAGGGAGCACGGTGATTGATGCCAATGTGTTTGCTACCATACGAAAGCCCGATAGCTCATCAAGCGATGTTAATTTTACGAACGACTTAAGCGGGGTGTACACGCTCTCTTATAATTTTGACCAGAATGGAACCTATTTCATTCAAGCCCATGCGTACAAAGCACCCACCACGAAGGGGGACGTGAATGCCTACGCGTATTTGGGTGCGCTTGACTGGAATGTCTCATTCGTCAATAATGCATTCTCCATTGGAATAGGAGAATTAGGGACCATCCGTAACACCGTAACAAACGCCGATGGAAATGCCGTGTATGACGTGAATGCCAACACCACTCTTTACTATCCTGCAGGCACCGCCGCGGATGCTAACACCGCCATGAGTCAGCTATCGGGCGGGGAATTCGTGTACTCCTTTTTCGGCCCCACTCCCGCAGGGGCGTACACGGTATCGAGTTTATTTCAATGTGGAAATCGCTACGCGCACAATGGAACGGGAACATTCACCGTTACAGCACCTCCCGATACGGGAACTGGAGGAAGTAGTGGAGACAGTGGTGGTAGTGGCGGTGGAGGCGGAGGCGCTGGTGGGGGTGGGGGAAAATCAGCCCAAATTGTTTCGATCGAATTCGAACCCGAATTAGGAAAAGGCGCCCCCTCTCAAATGTATGTCACCGTGCAGAATCTTGGAACGCAAATCCGGGATTTCCTAGTGGAATACCTCCTTACCAGTCCATCGGGATCCACCTATCAAAATACCAAAATCATTTTGGCCGTGAGTTCGTACCAGCTTACTACGGTGATTGCGGAAAATGCATTCACTCCAATCGAAACGGGAAACTATACGCTTAGTGCGAAGCTCAAATCCCTGAATGGAGTGGTAACGTACGACACGCACGAACAAACATACGACGTGAAAGGAACACACTCCATAGTGATGGACGTTCTTCCATCGTCCAACAAAACAGCCGTGGGGTTGAGCTATCCTTTCCTCATCAACTTATTCAATGCCGGGGACTTCGATGAAGAAAACATTCAAATCGAATGGTATTTAGTGGATCCGAATGGGGACGAATACTTACGCTCCACATTCAATACATCCATGTTCACGCAAGAGACGCGTTCGCTTTCCTATTCACCTTTCATTCCTCTTTCCTCTTTACTCGGGACCCATGAATTGGTTGTGCATCTCCTGGCATATGGGGTTACACAAACACAAAACGTGATGTTCAATGTTTCTTCTCCCGATGATTATTACGCTCAACTGATTGCTGATTTAGAATTGCGCGTGGAGCAATTGGATGATAAAATAGATGATTTGCAGCAAAGGGGTTTTGACGTCACGGATGTTTCACTCACACTACTTGACATCCAATTGGATTTGTCGCGCGCCAAAGGAATGCTGCTCGCGGGAAAATTAGAGGAATTAAACCCCGTGCTGTTGGATTTGTCTGCGCGCGTCACACGATTGGGGGCGCTTCTCGATTCACTTGAACAACAATCGCCTTTGCTTTCGCGTGAAGGATTGAATATGATTCTGTACATTGGGGCAGCGCTCTTGCTTGCATTATTTGTATGGTTGTTATTCTGGTTTCTCGATAAAGAAAAGAAGGAACGCCAAAGGAGAAAAGGAGAAGGAATGCTTCCTGCCAGTCCCTCTTGGCTCAACTCTTTGTTATTTGTCGAAAAATCCTACTATTCCTTAGAGGAGCGCGAAAGGCTGAAACGTAAGCCTTTAATAGGAACGCTCGTTGGAATGATGGAAGGAGAAACCTAGTATGATTACCACTGAACTCATCCTCTCATTGGGATTGTTTGTCGTCCAAATGGTGATTGCCGTATACTTGATACGCTATTCCAATCAGCAGCTCATGAAGAGCATCTCGGGGTTGCGAGACAAGAACTTGGAACTAATGAAACTCAATGCACGCTTGACTAAAACCGT
The DNA here is from genome assembly GCA_964358055.1 of uncultured archaeon. Classification (GTDB taxonomy): domain Archaea; phylum Iainarchaeota; class Iainarchaeia; order Iainarchaeales; family VGJJ01; genus VGJJ01. The sequence goes on from CAYHNT010000006.1 coordinate 25,379, forward strand.
TATTGTGAACGAGGATTCGTTCAAAAAAGAACTCGATCACTTGAAAAAAGGCAAGTCCACGGAACGCACAACCGTTCAAGTGGCGGCCAAGAACTAAGGTGTGCAAAAATGGCATTCGCTGAAATCATTGTATCAATCGGCTTCTTCGTGATGTCACTATTAGTTGCTGTATATTTGGTTCGCTATTCGAATCAACAACTCACCAGCTGCCTTTCTTCGCTTGAAGAGAAGCACAACGAACTGGTTGATCTGAATGGTAAACTCGCCAAGCAAATATTTTCCTCAGACAAAAACCTACGCAACGAATTGGAAGTTGTTAAACGCGGGCATAAAAATTAATCGCGAGTTCTTTTTTTCATGAGCACCGTTGAACGCGATCGCATTCTGGAGACGTTTCGCACGCACAACATATCATTTGAACACTTGACACACGAGGCGGTGTTTACAAGCGAACAAGCGATGCGTGCACGCAATGGAAAATTGCACAATGGAGTAAAAGCCATGGTATGCGAAACCGAAAGAGGAATTATTTTGGCCCTTCTTGCCGCGGACTTGATGTTAGATATGGAAAAACTCGCCAAGCTTATTTTGTTTAAGAAAATAAAACTTGCCAGCAGGGAAAAAGTAGTGGCACGCACGAATTGTGAGGCGGGAAGCGTTCCTCCTTTCGGGTTTGATCCTCCGTTACCCACGTATATTGATGAGTCGGTGTTCGACCACGAATATTCGGAGTTCAACATTGGCCTTGTAACTGAAAGCGTGAAGGTCAAAACGAGCGATTTGCGCATGATTTTGCCCCAGAAGCTCCTAAAGTTCTCCATTTCGGCTTCCAAATAGAATGGCAGAGCATTGACTTTGACCTGGGCCCCGGGGGTTGTTTTATAAGCCTTTTACTGGGCTTTTCGTTGTATACGGCCACTCAATACGGCCAATGAACCTCCTTTTTCTAAAAAGGGGGCGAGGTGAAAAAGAATATGTCTACTGCATTTGAAGTCCCCGCCGAACTCAAGGAAAAACAATCCGAGTTCTTACAGGAATTGAAGAAAAAGAAGGGAAATTTCCGCATAGGGGTCAACGAGGTCACCAAGGCCATCGAGCGCGACACCGCAAAGCTGGTATATCTGGCTAAAGACGTGTCTCCTCCCGAATTAATCATGCACATCCCATTGCTCTGTAAAGAAAAGAAAGTCCCTTACACGTATATGGATACGCGCAAGGACTTAGGTATTGCCGCAGGACTCACCATTGGGGCTGCAGCCATTGCCGTCACCGAAGGCGGAGACGCTCAGGCTAATTTGGACCAACTCATCAAGAAGGTCCAGGGAATAACCAAGTAGGTGTTTGAACCATGGCTGAAATGGGAACCCCTGCTGAAGTCGTCGAAGTGGTGAAGCGCACCGGCGTACACGGAGAAATTTCACAAGTACTATGCCGTATACTTGATGGTCCTGAAAAGGGACGCGTGAAGCGACGCAATGTCAAGGGATTGTTGCGCATGGGAGACAAATTAATTTTATTGAACACTGAAAGAGAAGCCAAGGAGATTCGCGCGCACTAATTGCGCGGAATTAGATCGACTATGGATTGCTCATTTTGTGGAAACCACATCCAAAAGGGAACAGGGTTGCTTTTCGTACGAAGAACGGGACAAGTGTATTCGTTCTGCTCACGAAAATGCGAACACAACATGATCCACTTGAAACGACAGTCGCGAAACACGAAATGGACGAAGGATTTTGCTAAAACGAAAGCATCCAACTTAGCCATCCGTGCGCACGAACAATCAAAGAAAGGCACGCCTGAAGAAGTGGCAAAGAAATAATCGAGTTGAGCGTCATGATTGAACAGACCCTGGTTCTCATCAAACCCGATGGGGTTCAACGCGGACTCGTAGGAAGAATTCTCCAACGCTTTGAAGACGTAGGACTGAAAATTGTAGGCGTAAAAATGGTACAGTCTACTAAGGAACACGCAGGGAAACACTATTCGGATGTTGCAGAACGTCGCGGACAAAAAGTGTTCGAACAAAATGTGAATTTTTTACAAGAAGGTCCCGTATTAGCAATTGTGTTAGAGGGAATTCACTCGATTGAGATTGTGCGAAAAATGGTAGGACCTACCGAACCTAAAGCCGCATTGCCCGGAACTATTCGTGGGGATTTTACGCACCAAAGTTACGCATACGCGGATGCACAAAATCAAGTGATTCGTAATTTAATCCACGCTTCATCTTCACAAGAGGATGCGAAAAGAGAAATTGCCTTGTGGTTTACGAATAATGAATTGCAATCCTATACTTCGTCTCACGACTCCCATATTTTGGGAAAATAACCCAACTCTTATATTTCTCCAAGCGCTTTTCTCATTCATGCATGTGAATATCAAAAAGCTTCATCCGGATGCGATTGTTCCAAAATACGCATTGCCTGGTGATGCGGCCATGGATTTGTTTGCGTGCGCCGAATGCGTGTTGCTTCCAGGTGCGCGCGGACTCGTTTCCACCGGCATTGCCATGGCATTGCCCAAAGGACATGTGGGATTAATTTGGGACAAATCAGGTCCCCCTGTGAAAGTAGGATTACACACCATGGGGGGCGTGTTGGACGAAACCTATCGTGGGGAAATCAAGATTGTGGTTATTAATCACGGACACGAAACCATACGCATCGAGAAGGGACAAAAGGTAGCCCAATTATTGATCCAACCGATTGTCCAACCGGACGTGCATGAGGTTGCCGAGTTGGACGAAACAGTCCGTGGGAGCGGGGGATTTGGTAGCACGGGTTTGCACTAAAAATCAGTGGGAAATGGTTCATCATTATAATGCCTGAGGGAGTACACTTTACCTATGATTCTGTCCGATGGAGAAATCAAAGAGCTGATTGATCAGGGATACATTTACGTTCCCACTGAAAACAAGCCCATTGATGTAGCGCTTCAAATTGGCCCAAGTTCCTTGGATTTGCGATTGGGTACGGAAATGCTATTGTTTGACAACCATGCCATGCGCCTGATTGATTTGTCCGAAAAGACGCCTCCTCGTATGAGGCGATTGCAAATAGACGAGAAAGAAGGGTTTGTGTTACACCCTGGGGAATTCGTGTTAGGCACCACCGTCGAGGCGGTCAAGATTCCCTCCAATTTAGTTGGACGTTTAGAGGGGAGAAGTTCGCTCGGAAGACTAGGCTTAATCATCCACGCCACCGCGGGGTTCATTGACCCTGGCTTTGAGGGCCAGATTACCCTCGAAATGCAGAACATTGGAAACCAGCCCCTGCTTTTGCGGCCCTTCCAACGCATTTGCCAGCTGTGCTTCATGAAGATGAGCAAAGAACCCGTTGTTCCCTATTCCAAGAAGAAAGACAACAAATACCACGGCCAATTCGGCGCCGTAGCCTCGCGTATTGGCAAAGAACAGCGAAAATAGGCCTTTGTTCCTATTTTATAAACAATTTGCCGCCGTTTTAGTCATTGTTGCCGCTGGTCCCAAACCTTTTTGGAAAAAAGCTTTACCAAAAAAACTCTGGCCGCAACCTGTATTCCGGGAGATAGAACAAACCATGTCCGAAACACCCAACGTGAATTCGTTGCGCACGCCCATTGTCGCAGTCCTCGGACACGTGGACGCGGGAAAAACTAGTTTTTTGGACAAGGTACGCTCCACGAATGTCGCAGGAAAAGAAGCCGGATTCATTACGCAGCACATTGGGGCGACGGAAGTGCCGATTGATACCATTAAGGAAATATCCGGTTCGCTTGTTCAAAAATTCGGATTCAACCTCACCATTCCCGGATTGTTATTCATTGACACGCCCGGACACGAGGCGTTTACTAATTTACGCGAGCGCGGAAGCAGCATTGCCGATCTTGCTGTATTAATGGTAGACATCAACAAGGGACTGCAGCCTCAAACCAAGGAAGCCATCACTATTCTTCGTCAATACAAGGTTCCATTCCTTGTTTGCTTAAGCAAAATCGATTTGATTGATGGATATGACTCTCAACGAGGAAGTTTCCTTGCGAATTTTTTACAACAGTCTCCTTCGGCGCAGAAAAAGTTGGATGAAAAATTGTACACGTTGCTTGGACAATTATTTGAATTGGGTTTTCAGAGCGAACGATTAGATCGCGTGCGCGACACGACCAAAGAAATCGCACTCATTCCAATATCTTCTCACACCGGAGAAGGGTTGCCCGAGACATTGGTGTTTCTTGCTGGATTGGCTCAAAAGTTTTTAGAAAAAAACTTACACATCGAAACCAACATGCCTGGAAAGGGAACGTGTTTAGAGGTGCGTGAAGAAAAAGGACTTGGAACGACGCTTGATGTTATTTTGTACGAAGGAACATTGCACGTGGGAGATCCTTTTGTTATTGCAGGGAAAGATGGTGTAATCGAATCCAAAGTACGTGCACTCTTACGACCCAACGTGCTCACGGACATTCGTGCAGCGGAAAAGTTTGTACAAGTGAAAGAAGTACGTGCCGCCACCGGAATCAAAATTTCTGCACCTAATTTGGAACACGCATTGGCAGGGAGTCCATTCTTGGTTGTTCATACAGGAAAAGAAAAGGCTGAAATTGAAAGCGAAGTAAAGCGAATCAAAATTGATGGGGATAATATTGGAATCATTATCAAAACTGACACATTAGGGAGCTTAGAAGCCCTCATCAAATTGGCACAATCGCATCAAATCAAATTGAAGCGTGCGGACGTAGGAGAGGTTACACGAAGAGACATCATGGAAGCCGCGGCCATCCGAAGCAAGGAGCCCTATTTGGGAGTGGTGTTTGCGTTCAACAATTTAGTTCCTGATGCGGTGCGCAAGGACGCTCAACTAAGCAACGTTCCTATTTTCGAGAGCAACATCGTGTACACGATTACGGAAACGTACATGGAATGGGTCAAGAAGCAGGAGCAAGAGAAGAACAAAAACCTCATGGACAAAGCACTGTTCCCTTGCAAAATAGAGTTCCTTCCCGGATTTGCTTTCCGCAATTCAAAGCCTGCCGTGATTGGGGTAAAAATTCTGATTGGTCGATTAAAAACTGGAATTGAATTGATGAACAAGAAAGGAGAAATGATTGGGCGTGTGCAAGCCATTCAATCAGAGAACGAATCCGTTACACTTGCGACGCAAGGAATGGAAGTGGCCGTTTCAATTGATGATGCGGTTATTGGAAGAAATGTTTTCGAAAACGATATTTTGTACTCGAATCTCACAAGTGGTATTCTCACTACTCTCACAAAAATAGACAAGCAGCTCTCGGATGAAGAGAAAGAACTCATGACTGAAATCAATCGCATCATCTCACAATCCTCGAATCAACCGAAGGAGGAATGAGGAAAATGAACATCATTGTATCAGACCCCAAATCACGAAAAGCCTATGTCAAAGCCGTGGAGAGCATGCCCTACCAAGGAATCAAGCTCGGCCAGGAAGTAGACTTGAGTGAGATTGGCCTAGACGGATATAAAGGAATTATTACCGGAGGAAGCGACAAAACGGGAACACCGATGCGTAGTAACTTTCCGGGAACCGGAAGAAAAAAACTCTTGATTTATCCCGGAGTCGGCTTCCGTAAAGGAGAGAAAGGAGAACGACGCAAACGACCTTTGCGCGGAAACGTGATTGCAAATGACATTCACCAATTGAACGTCAAAGTCACGCACGAAGGAAAGACAACACTGGAAGAATTACTTCCACCCAAACCCAAAGAGGCCAAGGGGGACAAGAAGTAATTAGTCGTAAATCGACCGGCCGTGCCGAAGTAGGACTTTCTTTGCTCAACTTTTTCGCAAGGGAAAGGTTGGGTTAAAGAAGCTTTCCGGCCACGCTTCCTTTCATATGCCCCGCGCAAAAAAAGTCGTTGAATCACCCGACGGTGTAGTTCCTGTTGCTGGAAATCCACCCGCTCCAGCGAAAGCGCGCGCAACGAAGACTAAATCTAGTTTGTCTAGCGCCGGCGCCGCACTTGCCGCCACGCACGATGACAAAACAGTAAAAGTGGAAGAAAAAACATCAACCAAACACGCGAAAGAGAAAGATACTCATTCTGCATTGCAAGCCGAAGTCAACATTGGCCTCACGGGACACGTGGACCATGGTAAAACTAGTCTGACAAAAGCCTTGAGCGGAAAATGGACCGACACGCATTCAGAAGAATTGAAGCGAGGAATTTCCATTCGATTGGGGTACGCGGATTCAGTATTTTATGAGTATCCTGGAAAAACAGGAAGCGAAAAATATGGTGTGTTACCAGAAAAAGACGGAGTGAAAGGAAAAATATTACGAAAAGTTTCATTCATCGATGCACCTGGACACGAAACACTCATGACGACCATGCTCTCGGGAGCAGCACTCATGCACGGCGCATTACTCGTGATTGCAGCAAACGAAGCATGTCCTCAACCGCGCACCGCGGAACATTTAATGGCCTTACAAATTGGCGGAATCAAAAACATTGTGGTAGTACAAAACAAAGTGGATCTTGTTACACGCGAAAAAGCAATTCAGTCTCAAAATGAAATCAAAAAATTCTTATCCGAATACGGATACGGACACGCGCCTATTGTTCCCATTTCCGCTAACTTCAATGCCAACATTGATTTGTTGATTCAAACCATTGAGGAGCACATTCCAACTCCTGCGTTTGATGAAAAGAAGCCATTGAAAATGTATATTTCTCGCTCATTCGATGTGAACAAGCCCGGTACTCCGATTGACAAGCTCCAGGGAGGAGTGTTGGGTGGAAGTATTGTGCAGGGAAAATTAGTTCCTGGACAAAAAGTAGAATTAACTCCAGGGTTTGATGGGAAGCCACTCATCATGGAAGCTGTTTCACTCAACATTGCCACCGGACCTCTCACCGAAGCACATCCGGGCGGATTGATTGCAGTAGGAACACGTTTAGATCCGGGAATTACAAGCATGGACAAGTTCAAAGGAGAAATTTTATGCGAACCCGGCTCACTTCCTGCTCCGGTTGATTTTCTATCCATCGAATGGAACGAACTCCCTCGTTTACTGGGAGAAAAACTTCCTTTTCCTCACGTGAATGAACTGATGGTACTCACGATTGGCACGCACACGCTTGTAGGGGAAATTGTCTCCGTGAAGAAGAACAATATCGATCTCAAGCTCAAAGGAAAAATGACCATCGAAAAGGGACAAAAGATTGCCATCTCTCGAAGAGACAAGGCAGGGTGGAGATTGTCCGGATGGGGAATTTCCAAATAGTCCCCATCTCAAAATTTTACTTCTATCCAATTAAGCCCACACCTAATGACGCAATGATTCCCGCCACAATCGTAGCCGCAACGATGGATGCAATAATGAATCCTAAGACGAGTGGTAACAACTCAATGGCAAATGCCTTCGGCATGCTTACTTGATGAATGACTGAAATCAAAATAGCGGACAGGTAAATCACGTAGAGTTGCCAGAAGAATGGAATCAACCACCCAATAATGGGAATTGCGGACAAAACGAACATGATAATTCCCGTAACGGCCAATGGCCATAGTGTTCGTGAAAACACATAGAAGTGCGTTTCAAATTTTCCCTTTCCTCCAAAAACTTGTGCAATCAAGTATTGGATTCCATTTGTAATGTATGCAAAAACAAGTGTGGCTAATGCCATAACAACGGGAACCACAATAATAATAGCCAATCCAAGTCCGGCCAATACATCATCCATTCCACTTTGATTGGAGCCGCTTCCTGCTACTGAAAAAATGACTAAAAGAATAAGTGCAATAAACAATCCAACAATTGCGCCTAGGATCAGGTATGTTTTTTGGGCCTCTTTCATGTTCACTTTACTTATCTGAGCTTTCGCCGTTTCACGCGGGTGAACAATGATGTCAAAAAATTTAGGCACTTGCATACAATCAACTCCGTCGTTGGTTTCCAACTACGAACGCTGGCCTATTTAAACCAAAATGAGTGGAAGTAGGAGTGGTGATAATGAATCAACGTCCCTAACATTGCATTAGATACGAATCTCCTTCTTGACATGACCCGGTTGAAAATCGACGTGTTTGAGGGAATCCGTACGTTAGTGGGAAACTGTTTGTTTGTGGTGCCCATCCAAGTCAAACAGGAGCTCCAAACACTCGCTATTGAGAAAGGAAAAACAGGTGTGGCTGCGCGTGTGGCATTGGAAGGATTGTCGCAATACAAGGTAAAAGTGGTGTCCGCGGACGCCGAAAATGGGGACCAGGCCCTGCGTGAATTGTCCAAAAAAGGCTATATTATTGCCACAAACGACAAAGCCCTCAGACAAAGCCTTAAAAACGCTCCCCAGCGGTTCATTGTAGTTAAGCAGTCTAAATACATAGGCTGGAATTGAAACTTTTAGGAAAAGTTTCATCAAAACAAAAAAGAGGAATTCTATGTACACCATTGCCACCATTCGAGATACGATTCGCGTTCCGCCAAGCAAATTTTCAAGCGACTTGAACCAATCCATTTTGTCCATTGTCCGCGGGGACTTGGAAGGACTTGTGGACAGCGACTTAGGTGTGGTGGTGGCCGTTACCGGAGCCAAACGAAAAGGCGAAGGAAAAATAGTTCCAGGCGATGCATCAGCGTATTTTGATTCTGAGATAGATTTACTTGTTTACAAGCCTCAAGTGAACGAAGTGGTGGAAGGAACCATTTCCGAAGCCACCGAGTTTGGTGCATTCATGAAAACAGGACCTGTGGAAGGATTGATTCACGTTTCTCAAATTGCAGACGATTTCATTACGTATGACGCGAAACTCCCCGGATTTGTTGGGAGAGACTCTAAACGCACGCTCAAGATTGGCGACCAAGTGATGGCACGCATTGTTTCAGTTTCAATGAAAGGAACCCTTCCCGATTCAAAGATTGGATTGACCATGCGTCAACCCGGACTTGGAAAGAAAGAATGGTTGAAAATCAAAAAGGTTGTACGCACAGCCAAAACAAAGGCCCCTCCTAAAGGAGGAGACACGGCATGAGTAAAGAGAAAGCCTGCCGCGTTTGTCACAAACTCTCCGAAGATGTGAAAGAGTGTCCCTTGTGTAAGTCCACCGACCTCACCACATTCTGGTCAGGATTCGTATTGTTCGTGGATGCCGAAAAGAGCGAGATTGCCACCAAGATGGGAATCAAGACGAGCGGAAAATACGCGTTGCGGTTGAGCCGCTAAAATCATGTTTACTAGGGAACTGGGGGAATGAAAATGGAAATCGAAATCGAAGGACGACACAAGAACAATCTTCTTCACCGCGAAGAAATCAACTTTGAGATACTTAACGCTAAACAAACGCCTTCGAGAATGGAAGTGCGCGAAAAGTTGGCAGGAAAACTTGGCGTGGGCGTCGAGCTTGTGGTGATTGACGAAATCGACCACGAATTTGGAAGCACCTGCATTGTAGGGTTTGCCAAGAAATACGATTCGATTGAACACTTGAAAGAAATAGAATCCGAATACATCCGTAAACGAAACGGTGAAAAGGAAGCCGCGAAGGGCGCACCTGCGGAAGCAAAGGGGGAATAATGTATGGCCGGAAAAGAAGCAGCAAAGAAGGGAGCAGCAGAAAAGAAAGAAAGTAAATCATCCTTGTACGACGCCAAAGGCGAACACATCAAACGGACGAGAAAGTTCTGCCCTAAATGCGGACCCGGAGTGTTCCTGGCCCAGCACACCACTCGAGAATCATGCGGTAACTGCGGATTCGTTGAGTGGAAAGCCAAGGCATGAATACAACGTTATTCATTCCTGAACTCCACATCTATTTACTCGTAATTAGTATTATCGTTTTTTATTTTTTCAAGAAAACCACTCGTGAAGTGTTTGGGGACGTTAAACTCAATTCCATTATTCGCACGGGGGCATTTGTTTTCATTCAATTGCTCGTCATGAGCCTGATTCTCCAACACTCCTCCACTTTTTTCGGATTTAATGACACACAAAACGTGGATGAAGCGGCACAAGGCATTGCGTCGCAAGGAGTCATGGGCGCACTAAGTCTGAGTGTCAGTGCGCTGATTGAGGAAGTATTTTTCAGAGGAATTATTTTTTCCATCGTGAACCCGTGGTTCAGCACGCTACTATTTGGTATTGCACACGCAGGGTATGGTTCACTTGTCCAATTAGGAGGAGCTCTCATTGCAGGAATCATCCTGATGCGCGCGCGAAGTGAAACAAAATCAATCTATCCCGGGGTCGCGGGACACATTCTATATAATCTGGTCGCGGTCTTCATACTGACGTAGGAATGTCTCATGTACGCACTTGGAATTGAAAGCACTGCACATACGTTCGGAGTGGGAATCGTGGATGAGTCGTGTACTATTTTAGCGAATGAAAAAAAAGCCTATACGAATCCAGATGCGGGAATTCATCCACGCTTGGCTGCAGAATATCATTTAGAAAATGGTTCCGCCGTACTCACGGCTGCATTAGAAAAAGCCCACCTTTCCATGAAAGACATTGATGTGGTGGGATTTGCACAAGGACCTGGGTTAGGGCCTTGTTTACGTGTGGGTGCAATTACTGCACGCTATCTTTCGCAACAGTATTCTATTCCCTTGTTGGGTGTCAATCATTGTGTGGCGCATATTGAAATAGGGAAAGCCAAAACTCCTGCAAAGGATCCTGTTGTCGTGTACACGTCGGGGGCCAACACCCAAATCATTGCGGAGGAAAATGGAAAGTATCGTGTGATGGGGGAAACACTCGACATGGGAGTGGGGAATGCACTGGACCAGTTTGGACGCACGCTTGGATTAGGTTTCCCTGCGGGTCCTGTAATTGATGAGAAATACTTCCAGGGAAAAGAATTCATTCCCCTTCCTTACTCTGTAAAAGGAATGGACCTCGTTTTTGCTGGGCTTCTTACGGAGGCGCAGAGGAAGATAGGGAAACACGAGGTAAACGATCTATGTTATTCCTTCATGCACACCGCATTCTGCATGGTCGCGGAAGTGACGGAGCGTGCGCTTGCGCATTCGGAGAAAAAAGAAGTTTTGGTTACGGGTGGAGTGGCTGCTTCGCGTGCACTGGAAAGCATTTTACAAAAACTGTGTGACGAAAGGGGGGCTACTCTTTACACGGTGCCCAAACCCTATGCGATGGACAACGGGGCCATGATTGCATGGCAGACACTCATTGAGCATCGTGCGGGAAGAAAGCAGAAACTGAATGACACGCAAGTCAATCAACGTTATCGCACGGATCACGTGGATATTTTCTGGTGAAACTCAACCACTTTCTGTTTGAGTTTGGTGGACTTGTAATAGCCGGGCTGATGGGCACTCGCACGCACAATCTTGCAATTCAATCCTCTCGCTTTCAATTTCGTTTGTAATTCCTCACGTGACACGTCTTGATCGTAGCCTAACACAATCACATCGGGCTTAAGTTCAACCACTTTATCTAAAATGTTTCCTTTTCCGCCCAGCACGGCTTCATTTACCATTTTCAATGAGCGAATCATTTCAAGGCGCATCTTTTCAGGGAAAATTGGCTTACGGTGTTTGATTCGTTTGATTGTACTGTCACGTGCAACGATTACAATTAGATAATCGCCTTGTTTTTTTGCTTGTGTTAAATAAAATAAATGACCCGGATGAATCAAATCAAACGAACCTTGCGCCAGCACGCGCACCACTTTTTTCTTTTTTGCGCTTGTTGTGCGTGTTTTCATACCAAAAATGATGTAGCAAACCTTTATATAGCACGAATCATTCTCATGAATTAATAATTTCATCATGGAGGATGACAAAAATGGCAGCACGAAGAAAGAAACGCGCTAAGGCAACAACTGCCCGACGCACGACTAAGAGACGCCGAACAACACGAGCAAAGACAACAACCGCTCGCCGAACAACTCGACGCCGAACTACTCGCCGAACGCGAGCATAAATACAACAGTTTTATGGCCGGGAACGGCCATTTTATTTTTTACACTTTTTTTCCCTAATTCTTGATTTTATCCACTTTTCGGGCAATCCGATAGGGCTTGGTTCGACCATGCACCCATATGGCCATTCCTAAGAGAATGAGAAATGCCCCAATGTTCCAAGGAAAAGGAACCACGTTCCATTCGGGGTCCAAGTATACTGCGATGGAGGCTCCTATTCCCACGGCCAATATCATCTCCACAATCCACAATACAATTCGTCTTTGATCGGATTTCCACTGGCCCCACTTGAATGCAATAATCGAGTGAAAGGAGGTGTTCCACCACTTCATTTCCATATTTACTTTTTTTCGGCTCATTCGCATTCTTCCTTGAGGGGGGAAGTAACAATATTGTCGCATAACTCAGGACCATTCGTCACGTCCGCCATGTAGTTCCAACACGTGTCGCGTGCCAAGTAAGCCGCGTTCACATCATCAATCTGTTTCAACGGAATATCAGCGCAAATTTCAATGTCTGGAATCTTGAATCCTGCTTTGGCGTAACAAAGTCCTTTGGATGTTTGATCGGGAATCTGCATACACCCTGTAATGTTGGCCGTGGCCTCTGCAATGGTGGTAATACAGCTGTGCTGGGTAATCAAATTGGTGGTGATCTTTTGGCAATACTTCCAATCATTCGTGGCGATTGCAATGGCAATCACACAGGGTTCCTTGATACTTTTGTTCACTACTTTATCACAGAGTGCCTTTTCATTTAGTGCAACAGCCAATTCTGCGTAGCATTCGTCCTGTTCAATCACGTTTGTCACTGACTCGCACACTGCCGCATTGCCCGTGAAAACGGCCACTTGATTGACGCACGCATCATGGGTAGTTTTCGTGGTTATCTTTTCACACAACAATCCATCCTTCATTCCCAATGCCACATTCAAATAACAATAATCGTTTTGATTGGTGTCTGAAATCTGTGCACAACCAGAAATGTTCAATGAAATACTGCTCACGGTGAAATAACACTCGTCCTTGGTCACGTTGGCATCGACAAAGCCACATGGGGTTGTTTGATTGGTGTCCTTAGCAATGGCCACGTTGCATGCATCCGAAAAATTGAGTGCTTCCGTGGAAGACACCAGCTCTTCACAAATGGAATAATTTCCCGTGTTAAGTGCCACACCACTCAAGCACGCATCGCGAGGGGCGCCAACCAACACGTAGCAGGATTGTTTACTTCCCTTTGCACTTATTACTTCCTGGAAACACTCATTTTTCTTCTCCGTGTCGACCACTTTTTGGCACACGTATTCATCGCCAATCGCCTGGGCTACTTTACTAAAACAATCGTCGCGCTTGGCGGCGTTAATCAATCCCAAACAGGTGTCGACAATTTTACTCGTAACAGAAAGCGTCAGTAAACAATCATCGCGCTGCGTGAGGTCGCTTATTCCTTCACATCCCGTGGAAGCGGTGGCAGCGTTCTGCACTTGATTCAAACAGGAGGCACGAATGGCAGGGGTGCCGATCAAATCGCACAGCCCTGCATTTGTCTGAGCCACTGCCACTTTCAAAAGACAATCCTCTTTTTGTTTCAGTTCGGTAATTTTTTGACACGCAATACTGCTCTTGGCTAATACGGCCGTGGCAATGTAACAGCTTTCCTTTTTGTCGTTTGACGAAATCAACTCACATACGGCGGGGTTGTTGCTGGCTTCAGCGAGTTCAACCAGACAATCATTTTGATCATCTGCCAGTACATAGCAAAAGGCTTCATTGTTGAGCACGCGTGCAGTGTTGCGATAACAATCATTCTTTTGCTTATCCACCAATGCATCGCACACGCTGGCCCCCATAAATGCATTGGGCAGCGTATCCACGCATGCGAATTGTTTTTCATACTCTACAATTTGTAAGCAAATCAATCCATCACTCTTACTTGCTGCCACTCCATTGTAACAATCGTCTCGAATAGCAGGGTCTCCAACGCTCAAACACGTGGCTTCATTTTTGGTTTCAGCTGCCACGTCACGGTAGCATTCATCCCTTGAGGCTTGGTCGGTGAATGCGGTACACGCAATGGTGGCGTCGTTTTTATTAGGGTCTACAAATAATGCGTCTAAGCAGCCCGAGGAAAACACGAGAAATAAAACAAATACGCTCAACAAGGCACTCATGCGTGAGAGAGTCTGCGTGAATATATAAGGCTTCTAGGAATCAGGCAATTACCATCAGTCCCGCCACCCAGAGCCAGCGAAAAATGAGGGAAAGATTGACAATCCACACACATGCGGCCGTAATGAGGGCGATGGGCCATGTTACTATATACAAAAAGGCCTTTGCGACTTTGAAAAGAAACGATTTTTCGGTCTTCCACACGCTTGATAGTTGCCTGCCAATGGCTTCCGGGATGTTCAGCGCATCCTCTACACTCGGGATGGAATGAAATCCTATTGAAAGGCCCAGCCATCCAAACATTACGCTCACCAATGTACTTTGCTCCCATGCATTCTTGGCTGCACCCAAAAAAAGAAAAGATAAAATGGTGCCAATTACAAAAGGTGCGAGTGAAATGGCCCACGTTTTGCGTGCGCTGGCCTTATCATGCACCACCATCCCTGCACGTGTCTCTACGTGAATGCGATGAACCTTGACTCCGCTTACTACGCATGCTAGCGCGTGCGAGAGCTCATGCACCCACACGCCAGGAAAGAGAATCGATAATGCATTCATAGATTCATCTCGGTTTTGCGAAAGGATCGCGTGCGTCGGTAATTCCAAACGCGCGATCTATTTCCAATGCGGTTTCTTCCATTCGTGCAAAAATACGCTTGATGTCCTCTTCCACTTCCTGAATGGTGCGCACCATGCTACGTGAGCGGGCGAAATATTTCCTTCCTTGTTTGACCACTAATCCTGCTAATTGTAGGTTATTGAGCTGATTAATGACGGCACCCCGAGACAGTTTAATTTTTTCTGCAATCTCCGAGGAGGAAATTCCTTCCCCATCTTCGGTGTGCTTCACAATGAGCTTGAAAATATCGATGGTGATTTTGTCCCGATTCACGGGGCTTAATCCGAGTGATTGGCAGATCCACTCCAGCTCACTCTCGGTGTTCCGCACAAATGGCGGCTCGATGCGTCGAATCACGATCCGAAACGAGGTCCGGCGGACACCATCCATAGGGCAGTTGGGGGCAGAAAACCTTAAAAGACCTATGATTAAGAAAAGATGTATATGTCTAAAATTTTTAGACAATGGTGATTGAATATGGTCGAAAAAGCCCCATTAGACGCCCAACCTGCCTCCGCAAAGGCACCCTCCAAAGAGGAAGAGCTCACCTACACCCTTCAACGGGTACAGGCAGACTTTGAAAATTACCATAAACGCGCCCAGCAAGAGATGAATCAAAACTACATGCGAGGGAAAGCAGCAGCATTCAAAGAAATGCTTCCCATTCTCGACACGCTTGATTCGGCCATTGCCAAAGAAAAAAACGAATCCAAAAAAGCACTCGAGAGTTTACGCACGCACATGTTACACGTACTCAAACAAAATGGAGTGAAACAAATCGAAACACACGGAAAACAATTCGATCCATTCACCAGCGAATGCTTGTTACAAGGAAACGATCCCACGCAGGAAGAAGACAGCGTGTTAGAAGAAATACAAAAAGGATACATGTTTCACGAAGACGTGTTACGTCACGCGAAAGTAAAAGTAAACAAACTAGTTGACGATAATCAAAACAATCAAGGGGGAAACTAAAATGAGTAAAATAATCGGAATCGACTTAGGAACGTCCAACTCGGCTGCCGCCGTACTAGAAGGTGGAAAACCGCGCATCGTGCCTTCAGCGGAAGGAAACACGCTCTATGGAAAAGCATTCCCTTCGGTTGTAGCATTTACCAAAGACGGACAAGTACTCGTTGGGGAACCCGCACGAAGACAAGCAGTGTCAAATCCTGACGGAACCATTACGGCTGCGAAGCGAAAAATGGGAACCAATCACAAATACAAAGTGTTTGGAAAAGAATACACGCCGCAACAGATTTCCGCATTCATTTTACAGAAAATCAAAAAGGATGCCGAATCGTTCCTTGGAGAAAAGGTAGAGAAGGCCGTGATTACCGTGCCTGCGTACTTTGATGATAACCAACGACAAGCTACTAAGGATGCAGGACAAATTGCCGGGTTAGAAGTGGTGCGAATTGTAAACGAACCTACTGCTGCAAGCTTAGCCTATGGTTTGGACCGAAAAGGCGCAGAACAAAAAATTCTCGTATTCGACTTAGGTGGAGGAACGCTCGACGTTACCGTAATGGAATTTGGCGACGGAGTGTTTGAAGTAAAATCCACATCCGGGGATACGCAATTAGGTGGTACGGACATGGACCAGATTATTGTGGACTGGATCGTTTCAGAGTTTCAACGCACGGAGCGCGGAGAATTAAGCAAAGATAAAGTGGCCATGCAACGTGTACGCGAGGCTGCAGAGAAAGCCAAGATTGAACTCTCAACGACGTTGGAAACGGAAATCAATTTACCGTACATCACCGCGGACGCATCGGGTCCTAAACATTTAGTGATGAAGTTTAATCGCGCTAAATTAGAAGAATTGGTACGACCCATCATTCAGCGATGTGAAAAACCCGTGAACCAGGCATTGGCAGACGCCAAACTTTTGCCCGCCGATGTGTCACGCGTCATTTTAGTGGGAGGACCCACACGCATGCCTATTGTGCATCAGTTTGTGGAAAAAATACTTGGAACTAAAGTAGAACATGGAGTGGATCCCATGGAATGTGTGGCCATGGGTGCCGCCGTGCAAGCCGGGGTGCTAAGCGGCGAAGTGAAGGACGTTCTATTGTTGGACGTTACGCCTTTGTCATTAGGAATTGAGACACTTGGAGGAGTGATGACCAAATTGGTGGAACGAAACACTACTATTCCACACAAGAAGAGTCAAATATTCTCCACGGCCGCAGACAATCAGCCCGGGGTTGAAATTAAAGTGTTCCAAGGTGAACGCGCAATGGCGAATGACAACAAATTACTAGGAACATTCGTGTTACAAGGAATTCCACCCGCACCAAGGGGCGTTCCTCAAATTGAAGTGACGTTTGACTTGGATGCCAATGGAATTCTCCACGTTTCAGCCAAGGATATGGGAACAGGAAAAGAACAGCGCATTCAAATTATTGCCGCACAAAAATTAGACGAGAAAGAAATCGAGACCATGCGAAAGGCCGCGGAGGAATTTTCTGAAACGGACAAAAAGCGCAAGGAAGAAGTGGAAATCATCAACCAAGCCGATGCAACCGTGTATCAGACCGAAAAAATGTTGGAAGACATGAAAGAAAAAATCTCTGCCGCCAGTAAATCAAGTGTGGAAGCAGGATTGAAGGAATTGAAAGAGATGTTGGGACAGGAACCTAAACCGGTTGCGCAGCTCAAAACTAAATTAGAACAATTCAACAAGGACTTGATGAAAATAGGACAAGAAATTTATCAGAAGGGAGGGGCACCGCCCAATTCCCAACAAGGAAATGGAGGTAACAATGAAACGAACGAATCAACCGAGCATCCCGATGCCGTGGACGCTGACTTCAAAGTCAACGAAGACGATGAAAAAAGAAAAAAATAAAACCCTAGACGAACAGCGAAAGTTCATGGCCTCCTGACGCATGAGGGGGCGTTTTTATTATGAACTTTCGTTGAATTTTGTTAATACGTGAACTCCCTATGGCGAACAAAGATTATTATGAAATTCTAGGCCTGCCGCGCAACGCCACGGAAGCGGACATCAAGAGTGCGTACAAAAAACTCGCCAAACAATGGCACCCGGACGTGAATAAGAGTCCGGACGCCACGGATAAATTCAAAGAACTCAACGAAGCGTATTCTGTTTTATCTAATTCTCAAAAGAAACAAACCTATGACCAGTTTGGAAGCGACGCTGTTAATCAAGGATTCCAAGGCGCGGGACAAGGCGGTGCCGGGTTTGACTTTTCAGACTTATTTCGTGATGGATTCCAAGGCTTTGGTGGATTCGATGGAATGGATGATATGCTCCGAAGCGCATTCGGGCAAGGATTTTCTTCCCCACGCGAAGAAGCACAACCTTTACATGTGCGCGCGGACGTGGAACTGACATTTGAAGAAGGTGCGTTTGGCGCGACGAAAGAAATTGAGGTTACTCGCTTAGAAGAATGTGAAACGTGTAATGGAACAGGCTCTCAAAGCGGGAAAAAACAAACCTGTACTACGTGTAAGGGGCGCGGAATGGAAACGCAGACGCGCAGAACACCTTTTGGATTGTTTCAAACCACCACCATGTGCTCACGCTGTGGGGGCAAAGGACAAATGATTACGGACCCGTGTAAAACATGTCATGGTAAAGGAAACGTTCAACGAAACAAACGAATCGAGATCAAAATTCCCGCAGGAGTGGAAACAGGAAACCATTTACGCGTACCTAAACAGGGAAATGCACGCGGTGGAAAGCACGGCGACGTGTATGTCGTGTTGCACGTGAAAGCGAGTCCCATTTTCAAGCGCGATGGAACCGATGTGTATGTGGAGCAGCCCATTTCATTTGCGGATGCCGCGTTAGGCGGAGAAATAGAGGTTCCTATTTTGGGTGGAAAGACCGCGATGTTGAAAATTCCAGCCGGGACTAAACCCGGAACTGTGTTTCGCTTGCGCGACAAAGGAATCAAGTTCCTAAATGAAACAGCTTATGGTGACCAATTCGTGCGCGTGGAAATAGACGTCCCTTCCAAGCTTAGTGGGGAAGAAAAGGAATTGCTAGAACAATGGAAAAATCTCAAAACGGAGAAAAAGCCCACCAAGAAAGGAAAAAAGAAAGGATTTTTTGAGATTTGACGTTCCCTCATTTCTCTGTTGAAGATTAGAATTATATACCGCAAGTACTCTCAGAGAAGTATGCCTGAACCAAAGCGAAGTATTTCTAAACCAAAATCGAAGGGGCGAAATTACCGCGAGATTATTACTAAACAATTTATTCGCAGTGGTCAAAAACACGAGGATGTACGGATTCAGACAGGACGGAATCTCCGTTTAGTACGTAAACTGAGAGAAACGCAAACTAATTCCCGAAAAATGGGAGATCGAAATCTCCACAGCAAAACATATGGAACATGGAATGCTTGGACTTATCCTGAAGTACGACAACCCCTTTTGGAACAATTGCATGAACGAGCAAGAATTGGGTCGAGTGTTCCAACTTCGGTGGCAGGTGTTCCCGTGTCACGTTTGATTAGCCGAAAAGCCACGCAGAGCGAATATTTGCGTGTGGCGCGAAACGTGTTATCTCCCAGAGAGTATCAACAATTAGTCGATTCGTTCAAAGCTGACAAGAAAGGTCACGCGCCCCAAAAAGAGAAACTTCGACCCGGTTTGGGAAAGTTGCGCCAAGATATCAAATCGCGTCACGCTAAAGGCAAAGTAAAAAAGTAAACGCTTTAATGCGTAAAGTGTATTTCTATTTTAGGAGGCATTCCAAGCGCTTTAAACCCTTTGCCACGGCAATCCTATCATGCCTGCCCTCACCGAGAAGCATTGGTCAAAAGAATGGGAGAAGCCCATTTTGGAGAAATGGCGCTCCGAGAATGTATACAAGTTTGACCTTACCGGAAAAAAGCCCGTTTTCTCTATCGACACGCCTCCTCCTTACGTGAATTCACCCGTGCACATGGGCCACGCCTCTACTTATTCCATCATGGACTTTTTTGCCCGCTACAAAAGGCAAACTGGCCATCGTGTATTGTTTCCATTAGGAATGGATCGAAACGGATTACCCATTGAAACGGCCGCAGAGAAGAAATTTAAAGTACGTTTACATCAAGTGGAGCGAGAGAAGTTCTTGGAGATGTGCAAGAGCGTGCTAAATGAAAGCAGCAGTACATCCGTTGAAACATTTTTTCGATTGGGGCACAGTTACAATTCGTGGAAAGTGGGAAAAGAAATAGGAGACATGTACGAAACGGACAGTGTGGAATATCGCACGCTTACACAGGATACGTTCATTGATTTGTGGAACAAGGGGCTAGTATATGAGGATTCACGACTCAATAATTATTGCCCGGGATGCCGCACCACGCTTGCGGATAGCGAAATTGAGCGCGTGGAAAAAGAAACATTCCTCAATCACGTGATTTTCGAGGAAACTGCTTCAAAGGAAAAATTAACCATTGCCACCACGCGTCCTGAACTATTGTGCACGGCCGCTATCATCATTTTCAACCCGACAGACAAACGTTACACACATTTGGAAGGAAAAAAGGCACGCGTTCCAATCTACGATTTCGAAATACCTATTATTTCACATCCCATGGCCAACCCTTCGTTTGGTTCAGGCTTAGTGTACATGTCCCGCTCCGCAGGAGATACGGATGCGATACGTTTTCTGATTGAAATGGAAATCACTCCCCAATCTTGTATTGATGAAACAGGAAAAATGACGGAAGTTGCGGGTTTTTTGCAAGGATTGAAGACAAAGGAAGCTAGAGAAAAAATTGTGGAAGAAATGAAAGCGAAAGGATTGCTTTCAAAGCAGGAAAAAATAATGCACGCCGTTCCTATTTGTGAACGAAGCAAAGATATCATTGAATTTATCACCATGCCTGAATTATACGTGAAACAGACGCACGTGAAAAAGCAAATGATGGATATTGCGGAAGAACTTACGTTTTACGATCCGTCGTCACGACAAATATTGTTAGATTGGATTACTAACATTAAAATTGACTGGCCCATTTCACGGAGACGCTATTATGGGACGGAAATTCCCTTATGGTATTGCGAGAAGTGCAAACACCCTCACGTGCCGTTCAAAGGAAACTATGTTCAACCCTGGAAGCAAAAATGTCCGTTGCGCGAATGTGAGAAATGCGGTCATTCTTCTTTCGTTGGAGAAACGCGCGTGTTCGACACGTGGTTCGATTCCTCCAATTCAGGAGCGTATATTTTAGGGAAGGGAAGAAACGAGGACTTTTTTAAAAAGAGTTTACCTTGTACATTGCGTCCGCAGGGAAAAGAAATCATTCGAACATGGTTGTATTATTCACTGTTGAAACACTATTTGTTGCACGATCAGCGTTTGTTTGAGAATGCGTGGATTAATTATCACGTTTTGGATGAAAAAGGAATCAAGATGTCCAAGAGTTTGGGTAACGTGATTGACCCGCAAGAGGTTATTGAGAAATATGGTGCCGAACCCTTTCGTTTGTGGGTGGCCACGGAAGGAAATCTTTCACGTACGGACATTTCATGCAGTTATCAACGAATTGAAGGGGCAGGGAAAACCCTTACCAAGTTTTGGAACGTAGCCAAGTTTGTTTCAGGATTTGAACGACCTCGTACGAAGCCTCCATTGCAGCCCATGGACGAATGGATTGTGCACGAACTCAACAATGTGATTGAAAACACACAAAATGGATTCGAAAGCTACGATTATTTCACGCCCGCCACGAATATGCGTCACTTTTTGTGGGAAATGTTTGCCTCACACTACATTGAGTTAGTAAAGAACCGTGCCTACAATGAATCTGGAAAGTTTTCTGAAGAAGAAATGAATGCGGCCAAGTGGACGCTGCATTATTGTGTTGAAACGCTGTTGCAATTGTTTTCACCCATTATTCCTCTCTTCACACAGCACGTGTATCATGAGCTGTACGAGAAAGACGTTCATGCGCTTGCGTTTCCCATCAAAATGAAAGTGGGCACTCCCGCGTTTTCAACCGAAGCATTGCTCGATTATGATTCTCAAATATGGAAGGCCAAGAAAGACAATGGAGGGTCGCTCAAGAATCCAATGAAGAGCGTTACGTTCCCTCAGGAATTTGAGTCGGTGCAAAAGGACCTGCTTTTCGCCCATTCTATTCAAGCTATTTCATTCGGAACCGAATTCAAGCTAGAACTTTAAATAGACCAAAAGGCCCCATACGGGAATGCGCATGGGAATATTCGTTTGTTTGTTTCTCCTACTGTTTTCGCTTGGATGTATCTTTGGGTCCGGTGCCGAATCGCTCGCCGAGGAACTCTCTGTGATGCGTGGGAAGTTCGTGAAGGGCGGACTATTGGTGCCCGCCGATGAGGATGGACGAGAAGCCTATCGTCAAGCACTCATAACATATCGCATACGCGTCAATGCGTTGAGTGGGGGAGGAAAAGAGGTGCTGCAGGCCTATTTGGATGGGAGTCTTTCCTTGGTGGATATGGTTTCTGACACCGATGAAGCGTTTTCCTTGCTGGAGAACGTCAACCCTGACTTTGCAGAGTGTTCTCCCGGTAGCCCAACAGCCAAAGCCACTACTTTCATGGAAGACGCACGGGAAAGTGCACAGTCTGCTCATTCCCAATTTCAAACCGTCCAGAAAAGTCCCACTCTTACCAATGAATTGGGCGCGGACTACGTACTCAATGCCGCCCAAACCACTGCGGCTATTTCAACGGTACACGCCGAAAGAGTAAATGAACTTAAAACCGCGTGCGGATTTTCAGTATAATGCCTGCAAAGAAAAGCGCCATTCTCATTTCAATCGGAGCCGAGGCCACGCTCGAAAAGAAAGAAATGTTTGGAAAGGAAGTGTTGGTCAAGACGCGCGTTCCCAAAGGATATCGAAATCCTGCATTAGATGCAAAGCTAAGGAAGGAACGCACGCTTCGCGAAGCACGAATGTTGCACTCGGTGAAAAAAATGGGAATTATTTCCCCTGTTTTGTATTTAGTGGACTCGCATAGTGCGTCCATTTACATGGAATACGTGGATGCACCACGATTGAAGCACGTTTTACTGAATTCTAAAATTAAAACAAGCGAAAAGATGCGATTATGCAGGGAATTTGGTCAACTGATTGCACGTTTACACGCGCAGCATACTATTCATGGAGATTTGACCACGAGCAACGTGCTAGTGCGTAAAAAAGAAACGAAAAATGAACTGGTGTTGATTGATTTTGGACTCTCAACGAACTCTCACAAGATCGAAGATGCGGCCGTTGATTTAGTGAATCTGAAAAAAACATTCAGTGCCACCCATTCGACTCTTGAAAAGGGATGGGATGAAGTGCAGAAGGGATATTTGGAAAATGGTGGAAAAAAGGACATACTTACTCATGTGGATAAGGTTGAAAGTCGAATTCGCTATGCCTAGGCAAGGGTCCTTTTTCAGCGGCCCCACCGCATTCTATATAAACCTTCTTCCGTGAGACTTTGTTATCTTGGTTCTACCAAGCTAGGGACGCTCCCATAAAGACGTTTTCCTGGTGCCCGCTGGAATACGGTGGGTCGCATCGGAGTTGTGATGAAAAATGGCATCTAAGACTGAAAAACAAGGACAATGGGTGGATTATTCTGCCAAAGAAGTAGAGGAACTGATTGCACAGTTATCCAACCAAGGAATGGGACCTGCCCAAATTGGTTTAGCATTACGCGACCAATACGGTATCCCCAACGTCAAAGCCACTACTCAAAAACGTATCAACCAAATTCTCATCCAAAAAGGCGTTGTACAAGATATCCCCTCGGATTTGCTCAATTTGATTGAACGAAGTGTTGCGTTGCAAAAGCACATGGGTCAAAACAAAAAAGATTATTCAGCCCAACGCGGATACCGTATCACGGTTTCAAAAATTCGCAGATTGGCACACTATTACGTTAAAGCAGGCAAACTCCCGGCCGGATGGAGATTCACTTCCGAGACCGCCGCGTTGCTGGTGAAGTAGGAGGAATACTTATTATGCAAATGATTGATGAAAAACCCGACAAGAAAAAGGAAGCATCCTCCACCACACCGGTCCGCGCACGTAAGAGAAAGGGAGTGGACAAATGGAAGACCAAGAAATGGTTTACCGTACTCGCCCCTGCGACATTCAACAATGTGATATTAGCCCACACCCCCGGTGAAGAAGCCGAAGGATTGATGAACCGCACGGTTAACGTTTCGGCACGCGAACTCACAGGAAACATTAAGAAAAACCAATTGATGCTATTGTTTAGAGTGAATAGTGTGCAAGGATTGAACGCCTACACACGTTTTGATTCGATGGAAGTGCAGCCTTCGGTTTTACGAAGACTTGTGCGCAGACGCTCATCCAAAGTCGAGTGCGTCAACAACGTCACGTGTAAAGATGGTATTCGCGCACGCGTCAAGACGGTTGCATTAACCGCCAACAAAATATCACGTCCACAACAGGCGGCCATTCGCAGGATTATGGGAGAAGAAGTGAACATCATTGCGGGTGCAAATGAATACGAAGCATTGCTCAATTTGTTCGCCACCAGCGACCCCACCGCCCCTATTGTGGAGCGCTCCCGAAAAATAGCCCCCATGAAGCGCGTGGACATCCTCAAGATGACACGCCTCATCCGCTGAGCGGGTTGAGCGTTTAACATGTCCTACGAAGAATGGGGCATTGTATTGGTCGTCCTTGTAGCCGTACTTCTACTCATACTCAAGAAGAAACTGCTCAAGCCTACTGCCGTGCTGACGGGGGTAATTACTGCGTTGTTTGTGGCATGGCGCGGAGGACTGGGTTCTTTTTTCGCCATCATTCTCTTTTTTCTCGTAGGAGAGTTTGTCACGCGCATGATTCGGAATCGAAACCAGCGCCAACCCCATGTGACACGCTCAACAAGTAACATTGTGGGAAACATTGGACCTGCGATTGTCGCACTTGCCATTAATCCCACCCCGTTTAATGTGATGTTTTTCGCCTCTCTTTCCGCCGCATTTGCGGACACCCTTTCAAGTGAAATTGGAGTGTTGTCGAAAGGAAAACCTTTACTGATTACCACACTCAAGCCTGTTTTTCCTGGAACCGATGGAGCCGTTTCACTGCTTGGATTCTGGGCAGCGCTAGCGGGAGGGCTTGTATTTGGAATCATGGGCTTCATTATCACGGGGAACCTGTTCTGGGGAATTTTACTCATACTTGCAGGACTATTGGGGTCTATTTTCGACAGCGTACTGGGCGCCACGTTTCAACA
>CAYHNT010000007.1:0-44888 GCA_964358055.1 uncultured archaeon
CCCGGGTTTCGCGGTGGGTGGGCCGGAGGATTTGGAGTGTGTTGATGGGTCTTCTGTGGAAATACCACAAGGCTCCGGTAACTGGGTTTCGGCCAGTGTGGATGCAGAAGTCAATTGTTGGGCGGTGAATCCATGAAAAAGAAATTTTTTGTTTCACCGCTGGTGGCGTTTCTCATTTTGCTTTTAGCTGGAGTGGGCGTCCTTGCGTATGGGGGTTCTGTTCCCAGTGTATTGGGTCATTCCGCGGAAGAAGTGCGCTTGGTTATTGTGACGCGCACCTCGAATTGTGCGCTTCCTGTTTCTTTGCCGAATAACCAGTGTATTGCCACCTGTAACGCGGGAGAAAAAGTCGTGGGTGGGAGCTGTATTTCGGATTCGGGGTATGCGTACGAAGTCATTGGCTATTCCACTTCTCTCTCTTCCGGTCTCTCTGGGTGGGAGTGTTGGGACCCCAATCTCGCGGATCCTTCGGGACCACTTAAATTAAGAGCCCAAGTGAATTGTTTGGTGGCAGGAACATGACGAAGAATTTTTTGCACCAGTGGAATCGCCTTTCGGTGGGGCTTTTTGTTTTACTTTTGGTTGGAGTGGCCTACGCGGTTATCGCGAGCCAAACCGGTCACTCTCCAGGGGAAATTGAGGATGATGTAATTTACGTGACGACCGTGTGTGACAATGCAGCTGGCAACCCTTCGGACCCGGATTATAGGTATAAGTTTTGCCAAGCTACCTGCCCAAGTGGCCCAACGGATTATTATTATGCGATTGGGGGTTCGTGCAAAACCCTGCCAGACCCGAATACGTTGACGTATTCGATTGAAACCGGTGCACGATACAATTTGACCGGGGCGCTTTCCGATGCGCAGTCTTGGAATTGTTTCAATGCAAATTTAACCGAGGGAACAAACGATTACATTGAAGCCACGGCCGTGTGCGCTAAAACGGGTGGCTGGACCGCATTGGGTGCGCAAACTTGTGGAGATTACAAAATACAAGGAAGTGAAGTTTGTGATGGAACCAATTTTGGGGATTGGTTGGATTGCACGGATTTTCAGGATGCAGGGGGGAATCCCCTTTGTAACGGCACATTGAAATGTGATATGGATGGCGGGAATTCCTGCGGGGGCTTTGATGTTTCCTCTTGCGCATATTGTGGAGGCTTCACCGGGACGTGCGATCCTCCAAATATGCTATGCAATGATGACACATGTCAATCGGATTGTTCAGGGAACGGCGGCACAAAACCTCCAGTGGGTACGGAAGGAGAATCCTGCTTACCCGGCCAGCCATGTGGTCCACTCATTGGTGGAGGAGCTGGGCTTTGTGGGAATGGCGTACAAGACCCGGGCGAGATTTGCGATGGGAGTGGGTGTGCAGGAACTACGTTTATCCTTTGTCCAGATAAGCACCAGGCTCAACTAAATAGCACCTGCATAGCATGTGATTGTGTTCAAGACCCCAACCCATGCGGGTGTGTTCCAGCATGCGAATCCGACGCTGACTGTGGCTTGCTGGGTCTTGGTGTTTGTGTCTTTAGTTGTTGTGTGGACACGGGCGTTTAGTCTCGTTCAATCAATCGAACAAAAAGGGTTTCCATAAACAATTTTTGTTCCGACACTATTTTTCCACGCAATCCTATCTTCAGAAGCGCCGCTTCTGTTTTTTCATTCACATTAAGGGAGGATTCCAAGAGTAAGCATTTTCCATTTGGTTTCAAGAATTTGGGCAATCGTTTCAGGAATAGGTCAATGATTTCCCTTCCATGCTTTCCCCCATCCGTGTCCCTCCATTTGATTTCGTCCGAGGGAACGTACGGGGGGTTGAATACAATCAAATCAAACGTTCCCTTCACGTGTGAAAACAAATCTCCCTGAATCAACGCATGCGGGGCAGCTGGAAAATACTGTGCGACCATCTTCCGCGTGGCTTCCAGGGCGTGCGGGTCAATATCCGTGCTCTCCACGTGAGCAGGATTCTCTAGCAGGAGCGCGGCGGTCTGAATCCCGCTCCCACTTCCCATGTCCAAGCACTTTTTTCCTTGCACGAGGGAAGCGTGGTCATGAATGGCTTTCGCCAGCAGCCACGAGTCTTCGCGTGGGCCATAGATGGTTTTTCCCTGTTCAAATTTTATGTCGGCGAGGCGCATACCATTCCTTGGCTCCCTTCACTTCTTAATTCTGTTTGCGCGGGGTGTGCCCGTAACCCTTAATATACTCAAATTTCGTCCAATCTCGCAATGAAGATACATTTTTTTGAAATTCAACTTCAAACCACCACGCCCGTGGCCTTCCTGGATATTACGGAGCGCGTCCAGTCCATGGTGGATCAAAGTCGCGTGCAGAATGGGATGGTTCTCGTCTACTCGCAACACACCACTTCGGCCATTCGCGTGAATGAAAGTGAGAAAAACCTGATGAATGATGTGAACACGTTTTTAGAAAAATTAGCCCCTGTGGAAGCGGGGTATGGGCATGACCGCAATCCCGTGGATGGGCGAAAAAATGCTCATGCGCACTTGCATTCCTGGCTGCTCTCTTCCTCCGAAACCCTCCCCCTGCGTGAGGGAAAACTTTCCTTAGGCTCTTGGCAACGTCTTTTTTTTGTTGAGCTGGATGGTCCGCGTCCCCTGCGAAAGGTGATTGTGGAAGTCTTAGGAGAATGATTTTTCATGAATACGAATGATCGAGCAGGATTTTTAGCCCTGGGTCAGGAGATGGGGGCAGACTATGCCATGTTCACCTACCTCATTGAAACCCCCATTGATCCCCTCGATGCAGCCGTGAATTTGTGTCACGAGCAAAGCACCGCGCAGTGGCATCGGATCGGGGTGAAGGAGGATTTTAGAAAAAAGCACGGGGCCAAAGTCATTTCGTGTAAAGTATTAGGCAAAAGCCCCACGCCCCTTTTGTATAAATTTGTCGAGGGAAAAACCTATACCTCCGCTCAAATCGTGATTGCGCATCCTCTCATTAATTTTGGCCCAAAAATTCCTAATCTCATTACTGCAGCCGCGGGGGAGGGGGCGTTTCACTGCCCGAGCATGAACAGCATCAAGCTCATTGATGTGCGTTTACCCGATTCGTATGTTCGAAAATTTGAGGGGCCCCGTTTTGGGTTGGAGGGAATTCGCAAGAAGCTGGGTGTGAAAGACCGTCCTCTTTTCACAGGAGTGGTGAAGCCCAACATTGGATTGAAGCCCGTGCACTTTGCCACACTCGCGTATGAAGCGTGGTGCGGGGGATTGGACATTTGTAAAGACGATGAGATGCTCGCGGATGTGGCGTATTCTCCGCTCAAAACGCGCTTGGAATTTGTGATTGACAAGATGCACAAGGCCGAAGAGAAAACGGGAGAGAAAAAAATGTTTATTGCCAACATCACGGATGAAGTGGACCGCATTGAAGAATTACACGACATGGTGGTTTCATTGGGTGGAAACGCCGTGATGCTCAACACCATGCCCGTAGGGCTGAGTGCGGTGCGCATGTTGGCGAAAAAAACAAAAGTCCCCATCTTTTCACACTTTGATTTCATTGCCCCTTTTTCACGCATGCCTAATTTTGGAGTAAAATCCGATTTGATCGTGCGCATGCAACGATTAGTGGGGTGTGATGGAATCATTGTGCCGGGATTAGGAAAGCGAATGATGGTGCCGGAGGGTGAAGTGATTGACACGGTAAAATCATGCCTGTATGACATGCATGGACTCAATACCTCACTACCCATTCCAGGCGGAAGCGATTGGGCCGGGTCGCTGCCGCGCATGTATGAGAAATTCAAGACCATTGATTTTAGTATGGTGCCCGGACGCGGAGTGTTTGGCCACCCCCACGGACCGGAAGGAGGCGCACGAAGTTTACGCGAGGCATGGGAAGCCATTGACGCGGGCGTGTCACTGGAAAAATACGCGCAACAACACCCCTCGTTAAAAGCTGCACTTTCCTATTTCGGTGCGAAGAAGGAGTAAAATTGTATGCAACGCATTGGATTTGGAGTCGACTCGCATCGTTTCCAAAAGAAAAACACTGGAAAAAAATTCGTATTGGGCGGAATTGAAGTACCCGGACAAATGCCCCTTGATTCTCACTCAGATGGAGATGTGATTCTTCATGCCCTATTCAATGCCTTGTCCTCCGCGATTGGAGAAAAAAGCATTGGACAGTTTTTTCCGGACACCGATCCCAAATGGAAGGGCGTCGATTCGTCAGTGTTCATCAAAGAAATACTTTCTCGTATTCAAAAGAAGGGATTTGCGATCGAAAACGTAGTGGTTTCGCTTGAATGCAAAGCCCCTAAAATTGCCCCCATTGAGGCGAAAATTAAAGAAAAAGTGGCCAAGCTTTTGGGAATTCACATCGACTGCGTGGCCCTCCATGCCACGAGCGGAGAGGAGCTTACTCCTTTTGGGAAAGGAGAAGGCATCTATGGCCAGGCCGTGATACTTTTATACAAGAAAGACTGAATCCTGCCCAAAACCCCTCTTTTACGTCAATGCCCAATATTTGCTTGGACGTTTAACGTAATGTTTTTAATGCCCCAGTTGGAAGAAATATTCTCCCTGGAGGGGTCCTAGCCATGTATTCTGAGACAATTCCCACTACTAAGCTGAATGGAAATGGTAAAATGGAGAAAATGACCCTAAAGGACATCAATTCCCCTTTGGACTTACGCCAGTGCGGAACCGAAGAGCTCCAAGTGATTGCCCAAGAAATACGCGAACTCTTAATCAAAACCTGCTCTGCGAACGGCGGACACATTGGGGCCAATTTAGGGGTAGTCGAGCTCACCATGGCCACGCACTACGTGTTCAACACGCCCAAGGACAAAGTCATTTACGACACGTCCCATCAAACCTATGTTCACAAAATAATTACGGGAAGACGCGACCAGTTTCCAACGCTGTGTAAATACCCCGGCGGACTTTCACGATTCATCATTCGAGGAGAAAGCGAATACGACTTATTTTCAGCCGGACACGCCAGTACGGGACTCAGCGCCGCCATGGGATTCGCCGAAGCAGCTAAGCACCAAAAGGCCGACTTTCAAACCGTTTGTATTGTAGGAGACGGTGCGTTGAGCGGGGGAATAGCGTACGAGGCGCTCAATAACATGGGATATAATCAAACGGACATCACCATTATTTTGAACGACAACAAAATGGGAATCTCTCATAATGTTGGAGCCATGTTTGAGTACTTGAAACGATTATCAGATGTTGCCGCGGATGACACGGGAAGACGAAGCATTGGAACGATTTTTGAAAAACTCGGATTCAAATACTACGGACCCATCGACGGACACAACTTTGAGGAACTCATCCATCACTTGAATGAAATGAAACACATCAAGGGACCCAAAATTTTACACGTTCTCACAGATAAGGGACGCGGAGTCGAATACATGGAAAGCGACAAAGTCACATGGCACGAACACGCGGCATTTGATGTTCCATCCGGAATTGCTAAAGCCAAAATGGACAAAACCAAGCCCCAGCATCCTGCGATTGAAAGCATTGCCGTATCCACCCTCATCAAATTAGCCGAAAAAGACCCCACCATTATCGGACTCACCGCCGCCATGGCCACCGGTACGGGAATGGTCAAGTTTGGAGAAAAATTTCCCACGCGCTTTTACGACGTGGGTATTGCAGAGGAACACGCGATTACATTCTCCGCCGGACTTGCCGCGGAAGGAATGAAACCGGTAGCGTGTATTTATTCGCCCTTTTTGCAGCGCGCATTCGACCAAATCATGCACGATGTGGCAAGTATGAATTTGCCCGTGCGAATGCTCGTACCCAAAGCCGCCATCACCGGAGACGGATGGACGCAGGGAGGAATATTAGACATGTCCTATTTGCGCGTCATACCCAATGTGGTGGTGGCCGCACCCAAGGATGAAAACGAATTGCAGCACATGGTCAAGATGGCCATCGACTATGACGCGGGACCCATTGCCGTACGTTATCCTAAAGGACAGGGTTCGGGAATGACACTAGATACCGAATTCAAGAAAATTCCCATTGGTAAAGCCGAATTAATCAAGGACGGAAAAGACGTTACATTACTTGCCATTGGATGGGAAGTACAGGATGCGATTAAGGCCGCCGCCGAGCTTGAAAAACAAGGAATTCACGCCGCCGTAATCAACGCGCGATTTGCTAAGCCCTTGGATGAGGAAATGATTTTGAAATACGCAAAATTGACGGGTAAAATTATCACCATGGAAGAAAACACCCTCATTGGGGGATTTGGTTCGGCCGTGTTAGAATGTTTGGAAAAACACGGAATCAAAAACGTCCAAGTCAAACGAATGGGTGCCGCGGACGGATACATTCCATTTGACAAGCCTGAAAACATCAAGAAGGCCTGCGGACTCACGGTGGAAGACGCCGTGAATGCCGCCAAGAAAATGATGGAAAAATAAAGAAAATTTAACATAGTCTTAAATCCAATAACGCAAAAGTGAAACGTATGCAGAAGCTCGAAACACTCAATGGGTTTGCCAAGAGAAAAAGCGTAGAAGTTAGAGTGGGAAAAATAGGCGTAGGCGGAGCCAATCCCGTGCGCGTGCAAAGCATGACGAACACGGACACGGCGGACGTGGAAGGAACCGTTAAACAAATCAAAGAACTTGCAGACGCCGGAAGCGAGCTCGTACGATTTACGGTTGAAAAAGACGCCATGGCCACGACCGTGCCTGAAATACGAAAACGATTGCATGATGAAGGATATGAAGACACGGCACTGATAGGAGACTTCCATTACAACGGACACCTTTTACTTACGAAGTTTCCACAACTCGCGGAAAGCTTAGACAAACTTCGAATCAATCCCGGTAATGTGGGATTTGGGGAACGACACGATGAGAATTTTGATACGTTCATTAAAGTGGCCATCGACCACAATAAGGCCGTGCGTATCGGAGTGAACGGCGGAAGCTTGGATCAACAATTATTGAAAAAACTAATCGACGATGACATGAAGAAGCCTGAGAAAGAACAAATCGGCGCCAACCAAGTATTTCTAGAAGCCATGATACAATCGGCCATCCTCTCGACTAATCGCGCACTCGAACTGGGAATGCGAAAGGACCAAATTATTATTTCAACCAAAATGAGCGGCGTACAGGAAATGGTGTATTGTTATTCAAAACTAGCCAAGCTCACAGATCAACCCTTGCACTTAGGATTAACGGAAGCCGGAATGGGAGACAAAGGAATCATCGCCAGCACCTCCGCACTCAGCTTACTCTTGAACCAGGGAATCGGAGACACCATCCGCGTGAGCCTAACCCCTGAACCCGGCGCCCCCCGTTCACGTGAAGTGCGATTGTGCCAGCAAATACTCCAATCCTTAGGACTGCGATTCTTCTTACCCCAAGTCACGGCCTGCCCGGGATGCGGACGCACCACGAGTGTGACGTTCCAGGAGCTTGCGAAAGAGGTTACTGAATACTTACACCACCAAATGCCCCAGTGGAAAGCCGCAGGGTATGAGGGAGTCGAAGGCATGCACGTGGCGGTGATGGGCTGCATTGTAAACGGTCCCGGTGAAGCCAAAGACGCCAACATTGGAATCTCGTTACCCGGAAGCGGAGAAAACCCCGCGGCGCCCGTGTTTGAAGACGGAAAGCTTGTGAAAACGTTGCAAGGACCGGCCATGAAAGCCGACTTCAAGAAAATGGTCCAAGCCTACGTGGAAAAGAAATATGGGAAAGAGAAAGTACACGCTCACTAGTTTCTCTTTCTGGCGCTCCACCCTCCCTCTCGTCGCGTTCTTTGAATCATTGTGTATTAATCCCACATGGTTCTCAGGCTCTCCACTAAAACACCCATTGAATACGAATCAAATTTGATTCGGTTTATTCGCAATGAGACGGCCACACAAACAACGCCTATTTTGTTCCTCGATTGCCAATCCACGCTTACAAAGTATTTACGTTCACGTCCTGAATTGAGCCCGGTGTTCAATTCATTAGAATCCTTGCGCTTGCACCATATGGAAGACTTCCTTACACTATTGCGTTCAGTGGAGTTTCGTTTACGCGTACAGCAAAGCCGGTTTGTGATTGTATCCCCCTTCTATCATTTACTTGGAGACATGTCTGCATGGAAACAAAAAAAGTTATTATCCAAAGCCGAGGATGCGTTTGAGAGACTGGAAGAAAAATTCAACGTTCACGTGGTGGTGGCAGAAGAAGGATAAAAAAAAGATAAAAGAAAAGGGGGAGAACCAGGGACCTGCAACAAGTTGCAGTGTGGCTCCCCTCCCTAACTCCCAATACGTACCAGTTCAAACGCGTCAACTTCTATATAAGCGTTGGGGGTTTGGGAAGAAAATAAATGAACGAGCCGTTACTGGCACTGGCCCACAATGGACTGAACGCCGAAGAAGCGAAGCCCGGAGAGATTGCTCGTGTTATAGGTGTACCCAAGTGTGCGTGTGAAGGCTTGCCCTGCACTTGTTCCGCATGTAAAGTCCGTATTCGTAACGGTTGCCTTTCCTCCCGCAGAAACATTGACATCTGTAATGTTGGTCCCGGAGCCATTCCAATTGACATCCGTAACTGTAATAGTGTTCGCCGTGTTGTTTTGAAACACAATGGAACCCGTGGATGTACTGGAACTCCACTCAATAACTGCAAGAGGCTGGACGCTTCCCCAGTATGCTTTACTTTGTCCTTGGGAAATTCCCTGGCCAATGCTGGGAAATCCACCCAATACTCCAACTACAACCAGTGCAATCACAATCACGATGGCCAAAATAATGAGATATTCTGTGGTTCCCTGTCCGCGATTTTCAAACGTGTTATGCGTCATAATTTTTCCCTTTTCTATTGGTTAACGAAAGCAAAATGCGTATATAAGGCTACGCGCTCGGGCTCCCGAGGATTCCCCCTAATACGATTCGGGCAATCCCAAATCCAATGACCGAAATAACAAACATAGGAATGGTATAACGAAGACCCAGCAATGGCTTTCCCTGACCAATCACTCCAATAAATAACCCTGCAAGAATGGCATTCCCAAACAACAAAATGTAGGCCGCACTCTCAAGGAACGCTGGAGTAATTGTAAGCGTCCCCGTCAAGAAGCCCACACTACTCGAAGCGGCATCCGTGGTGAGGAAAGTGTTTTGGCTTTGAATGCGCGTAATGAGTGTAACAAACTCCACCGATACGGCCATCAACAAAGGAGTGGCTATCACCATTACGAATGCCACGAAAATGACGTACGTGCGCGTACTGCTCTCCAATTCTTTTTTCAAATCCTGCGTACGACGCAAATCAGATGAAGTGTTTTCTAAAATCTGTGCGACTTTTCCACCACTCCGCACGGCCTGTAAAAAGAAACGAACCGTTTCACTGAGTGAACGCGATTTAATTCGTTGGGAAATCGTAGAGAGTGCGTTTCCAAATGATTCCGTTCCTAATGCACGGGTGGTCACGGTACGAACTTCCTCTGCAAGAGGACCGAACTCTGGGCGTGACGAACTTTTGAATGCCGAAAAACTCGTCATTCCCGCTCGAATATTTCCCGCAACTAACAATAAAAAATCAGGAAGAATCTCCTCTACCTTTCTGCGACGATTCTCAATCGAATAATACAACACCAACATGCGCACAATTATTCCAGCGAGAAAACCAATAATTAATCCAAGGAAAATAGTGATTTCAAGCGGCAACATGATTCCGGGAAGAAGATTTCCCAACCAGGCATTGATGAAGGAATGGAGAAAATAACCCTCCAGTCCCCCAATCACAGCAAAGAGAAACGTGACGATGGTTGTTTTCGCCAACCACGTCGTGGAATCCTCGCGCAAACCCGCTTCCTTCACTTGCCTATCCGCTCTATCTTGAAACGAAACAGGCAATGCACGCGCCACACGATTATAGAATGTACTCATGTGGAATACCCCCTAGGCGTGCGCGAGCGAATCAATCCAATGAGAATCAGTTGGACAATGAATGCTCCTCCTAATGTGTAAAAAATAGTATCAGGCGTAATGGAGCTTCCCCCAATGGAAGAAAGAATCACCATGAACGTAATTCCGATTGTAGGAAGTGCAGCAGCGATCAGCAAATACATGAGAATCCACATGTTGAGTTCGGCGGAATACGTTTTGATGGCACGCGACTGGTATTCAGTAAGCGTGGCCATGATAGATTGAAGTGTGGAAGTGAGTGGAGAACCCGTGCGAATACTGGTAACTAACTGCCAAATGGTTTTACGTAAAAACTGTGAATCGGTGCGCAACGCCAATCGTTCAAGCGCAGTCGCTTCATTTACTCCTGCATTAATTTCCTGCACCACCTTTTCAAACTCCATCGAAACGCTCCCGTATCCCGATTTTGCCACATTCGTCAGCGCATCATACAAACTCACGCCTGAATTAACTTGAATTTGCAAACTCCTCAAGGCATACATCAATCCCTCATCTACCCCTGCGGCTTTCTGTTGCGCGAGAATACGCGGATAAATAAGGTGAATTACGAAAGAACCCAACCAAGCACACAAACCGGATACCACGGCCAAGCGAACACCTTCAATAATCATTCCCGTTGAAAACCAGGCCAATCCCCCAATGAATAACGCAAAGAATAATCCATACCCTATAGATGAAATGAGCGCGGCCGCCATGTAATTGTCCAATGATACATTCAACCCGGCCACATGGAGGGTTTGTTCAAGGGAAGGAAAAATACGACTCACCATGCGTGAAATTCCTACCACACGAGAAGGAAGGCGATTCGCCTGTTCGATGGTGAGCAGCATGAAACGTACGCGCATAGCCCATCAATCTCCTCACCCAAAAACGGAATGAGGGTCCTCATCCCGAAGGGCGGCTTCTTTTACGCGTACGGGGTTGGCGTAAAACTGGTGCATAATCTTCCCCACCTGGGCCATGGATGCATAATTGTATTTGAGCATCCATTCCAAAATAGAAATACGACTCATCACTTCCTCGTGAATCTCATGCTCCGTCATTCCCGTGTGCAAATTGAGCTTTTGAATCAAGCGCGTAGGCTCGCTTAATTTTTCAAACGAATCCCCTCTTGGATTCCAACGGAAAACATCCGTGATGGTGATCTGCTCGCTACTCGTTCCTGTCTCGATTTCCGCAATCTCATACGTGCGGCGTGCATTCCCTTTGCGGTCACGATACTGGACAATAATCAAATCAATGGACTCCACTTCCAACGCAGGAATGGCTATAGGAGGCTCAATCAATCGACGCAATACCTGTCGTGCAGAATCCGCGTGAATAGTGGCATACACACTATGTCCCGTGTGCACGGCTTCGAATAAAGTTTCGGCTTCCATACGAGAACGCATTTCTCCCACAATCAATCGATCCGGACGCATACGCAACGAGGACAACAGGAGCTTGAGCATGGAAACCCCACCCGCACCTTCGGGATTAGGATTACGCGTAGTAAGGGGAACCCAGTTCCAATTCATGTATTCGGGCAAACTTAGTTCACGTACATCCTCAATCGTAATCACGCGCTGGTGTGCGGGTATGAATACGCACAATGCATTCAACACACTTGTTTTTCCGGACGCAGTGGATCCCGCAACCAAAACGGAGAGTTCGTATTGCATCGCCAACCACATCCACGCCGCCATTTCTACACTCATGGTGTGTTCCTTTCCAATGAAATCAATAATGGACCAAGGCTTACGAGCGAAGCGACGAATAGTAAGAGTGTTTCCAAAAGAAGAGATAGGAAAAAGCGTGGCATTCACACGATCCCCTGAAAGCAAATGAGCATCTAAGATAGGATGAAGATTCGTAATTTCTCTCCCATTTTTTCGAGCAATCTGTGCAGATAAGTTTTGGATTTGCTCCTCGGAGGGCATGATAAGGTTGGTGCGCAGCCAACCATAATTACGATGATACACCGTCACAGGTGTTTTGGACGAATTAATCGCAATTTCTTCCAAATTATTATCCGCCATTAGTAATTCAAGCTCTCCTAATCCGTACAAGGTGTGCAACATCTGCCCCGTTAACGAGTCCAATGTTTCAAGTGGAAAACCTTTGAGCATGAGGGCCAATTGTTTCTTGGTCGCCTCCGCAAACTGCTGCTTCAATTCCTTCGCCTGCGCCATATCACTCAAATCAATGGCCTCAATGGAAATAGTCGAAGCAATTTTGTCGCGCATCTCCTCTAACAAAATACGCGTATAAGGACCATAGGTTTGGACGTACAACGAATAGAAGGGATGATTGTCTTCGTTGAGCTGAATAATTTGAATTTGGGCCTGAACATTATCTTCCGAAAAAGAATACTGTTCCAATACCTCTCCCACAGGAGGGGGCAATAACTCGTCTTCTAATTTTCGAAGCAATGCCACGCGCGGACCTTGCAACAGGGACGCAGGATAGGATAGTTTGACAATGTTTCGATTCTCAAGCAACTTCAATACCTGCTCTAAATCCGCGGGCTTC
Organism: uncultured archaeon; assembly: GCA_964358055.1. Taxonomy (GTDB): domain Archaea; phylum Iainarchaeota; class Iainarchaeia; order Iainarchaeales; family VGJJ01; genus VGJJ01. The sequence goes on from CAYHNT010000007.1 coordinate 12,459, forward strand.
CACCCCGAATGCTTGCAGAGTTCATCCAAAGAAGCATCCTTCTTGGTGGCGAGAACGCGAATAATATCATCCAGCATCAACTGAGTGCCAATCGGACTGGTGGGGACAACAATAGGCTGCAGTCTAGAAGAGGGCTGTTGGGGAATGTTTTCCATGCTCGCATCCGTGAGGGCCACGGGAGGTATCTCAGGCATGCGCGAAAAACGAAAACAGGCTTTATTAGTGTATTCCGCTCCACCCCCAAGAACGGGGGTTAAAAACCAATTTGAGCAGGATTTTTGATGAACCTTCCAGGTTTGCGGAGTTGGCAGAGCGGTCAAATGCGCTGGTCTTGAAAACCAGAGCCTCACGGCTACGGGAGTTCGAATCTCTCACTCCGCGTAAAAACGCGCTTGAACGCTGAATATGACGCGGTGACAGCGCGTCTAACTTGGAGTTCGAATCTGTTAGTTTGACTAATGTTTCTTTTTACGCGATTGTCGATTCTATATCAGTCTCTTTGTTTTACCTTTTTGTAAATCTCTTTCAGCATCACGAATAGAAACTTCGTCGCTGATTTCTTTTCTCACTCTGCGAACTAAATCAACGACTTCATCTTCACGAATTTTCTTTTTAGCCCTTCGAAAGGGTTTGGTAAGTTGAGTCCAGGACATTTTGTTTATTTTTTCCATTTTTATCGCCTCTTTATTGTTCGTCTTTATGGTATAGATCTAGGAATACAATAGTATCCTCATTTTTCAAATAAGAATAGGACAACCGAAATGGCGGAATATAGGTTTCGCGCGTTCCTTTTCGCGTATAGCGCATGGGTTTTCCGATTTCTGGGTTTTCAATGATTTTTTGGATTTGCTTCTTCACACGAAGCTTGAGATTTTCATCACTAATCTTACGAAACGTCTTCTCAAACGAAGGATCGTATTGGACTTTCACCATGTTTCCAAGTCCTTAAGAAAATCATCCTTGTCCTTCGTAACAAATTTTCCGGAATCATATTTTTTCCAAGCTTTGGACACGCGCGCAGCAGCCTTAATATCATCCGCAATATTCTGTTGAAAATCCGTTGATCGCTCTAAAATAATCTGTTTCCCGGATCGAATCACGATGATATTCTCATCCTGCCCAAATCCTTCACGCACTTCCTTTGGAATCACGACCTGTCCTCTGGAGCTCATTCGTGTCACTGCAATCTCAGCCATATAAACCACCAGTAAGACATTACTTACTCACGTATAAAAACCTATGTAGGAAAAACACTACTCTACTCGGCGTATGAACTCCAGAAGTGAATCTTTCGCCCCCACGTTCTTTGTTAGTCGATTATTGAGACTTGGCTTTATCCGTGAGGTCTTCCACCATGCTTCTCATTTTGTTCAAGAAGGGCTGAATTTCCTCTACTTGTTCACCTGAATTCAATGAAATGTACGCAGTAAAATCCCCATTTGTGATGGTGATATTTTCCACTGCACCATCTGCACATCCCGGACAACCCACCGTGTCGGGTTGATCGTCGAATGCTTCCCAATCCAATGCAGAAATCAATTGTGCGTAATACGAAGAGTCCTCAAACTCCTCATGTGCGTATTGGAAGCTGTATCCACCGGGATAGTAATCGACTGTCGCTTTTTCTTCCGTCACGGAAACACTGGTGCTTCCGCAGTTCCCTGCGCAAAACACTCCGTATTGAGAATAACTGAATGTGAATTTACCATTGGCTTGAGGAAACTCCACTTCACTAATTTCATCCAAGGTTGTCAAATCGTTGGCCTTAATTTTTGCTTGAGAAATGGTGTAGAGCGTGTTGTCAATGAACAAGGCACGCTGCACTTGGTATTCCCAGTCGTAATAATAGCCTGACTTCAAATCAATCGCTTTGTCAATGTGCGTAATTCTTCCTTTCTCTACGAAGCCATCCTGTAAGTTGAGATGGTAGACGAATGCGCCTTGGTAGGTGGGGACACCATACGCGGGGAAGCTTTCCCAGTCTTGGCCCCACTGTTTCGCTTGGTCTTCATATTGTTTTTTCACCTCATCCGTGACCTCGTGCACGTAAATGGGAAGCACGAGTAATTCTTTCTCTGCGTCGTAAAGGAATGCCTTGTGATTCTGTAATGCATAGGAATCCGTTCCACGATCCCCAATGATTACTTCGTGCATTTGCATGGGGTTTTCTACATCCGTCACATCAAATACGGCTAATTTCATTCCCTGATACCAGGCAAAATCTCCCTCTTTCGAAGGAACCGCATCTTTTCCAACGCCAATTAAGTGCGTCGCGTCTAAGGGATGCAAATAATCCGAGTATCCGGGAATCTTCAACTTACCTAATACTTGGGGATTACTCGGCGTGGAAAAATCAATCACAAATAATGGATCGACTTTCTTGAACGTCACCAAATAGCCGCGCTCACCAATGAAGCGAGCTGAATAAATGGATTCTCCTTTGGCTAAATCGTTCACGGAACCAATCTGTTCCATGTCTTCATCTAATACAAACACGTGATTGGTAGAAGGAGTCGATTCCTGTCCCTGCCAATCCCACTGCGAGTCAACTGTGGTGGCAATGCGGACGTTTCCTTGGTACTCATCCATGGAGAACTGATTCAACACGCGACCAGGCACGGTGGCGCTAGACTGGTATTCAACATTTCCCCCATTCAAATTGAACTTGTAAATCATGGTCTTTTGATAATCTAATGGAGGCTGAGGAAGAATCGTATCGTCATCTACTATCGTTCCCAAAGGAAGAGGCTCGATTTGGTAATTCCAAATAGTATGCGTGATGTACATGTTTTCCGCAGAGGAATACACGTGCTCGGCGCTACCCACAATGGTTTCCTTTTCCAACGAATAATCATCCAAATCTAACGAACCTAATGTGATGAATTGCTGTGCGTAGATGGGCGCAATGTAACCGATACGCGAAGCTTCGGCAATCGGTCTTTCTACACTATCTTCTGAATACATGGGGATAATGGATCCTCCATCTTTAGCTAATATTTGGTAATCCGGATAACTGGTCATCACAAAATACACTACTTCATTTACCTTGCGTGAACTCACATAGCTACCGGAAAATTCAAGTTCTTTTTCCAATTGAGGATTGGCCTTGTCGGTGATGTCGTATACGTAAACAATTGATTTTGAATTGCCCCAATAGGGATACATCATATCCACTGCCACCCCTCCTGCGGGTGCGGCCATCTTGCCTGAGGTTCCTGTTCCTACATTCGGTTCTGTGGCTGCGGGAGTGTCACCAATACCACTATCGGCCTCAACGGGAATGGGTGTTTCTTCATCCGCGGGCATCACTGAATAGTCTTCCCATTTGCTTCCGAATAAAATTAATTGATTCCCATGAATGAACATCTCTTGAGGGGAAATGTTTTTCAAATCTAAACGAGCAACGACGTTCATTTGATCAGCGGGAAAAGCCTCCGTGATCATTAATCGGTTGCGATAAAACGTGTAAATGTACTTACCATCGGTCTTCACAATGTCCGCTTCATCCACACCCTCGACTTGAACGTTTGTTTGAGAATAAGAAGGATTTGCGGAGGGAGTTGCGTCGCCATCACCACCTGCACTTTGGTCCGTACTTTCAGCGGTGGTCTTAACATTCCCTACGCCCACCAGGGGCACGGATTCGCCGCGACCATATCCTTGCTGTGAGGAACTATTCTGAAACGCATTCACAATGTCCTGCTCACTGGTAAAACGTAAAATAGTAGAATCTCCCGTTTCCGTATTGATGGGAGTCAATGAGTTGTCCGTAAGAATAGAGGTCTGGGTTAGAGCCAAAATTAGCGCCACTGCAATAATCGCTACTGCCCCAAACATGGGAACGTTTCCTTTGGAATTCATGTGTTACATCAACCTCGTGCTTTTGATGCTCTAACTTTGCATCTTGGAATTTATATGCACCCCTTAATACCAAGGTAAAAGACGAAGCCCGTTAAGGGCCAAAAAAGGTATTTTCACTCGTAAAGGTACTGTACGCCCTGCACCACATTCGCATCCGGCCCCACCACGCGCAAGGGAACACTATACCCTGCGCGCGTGAGAGAAGTATTGGCATCGAGGCTGAAGCGAATAGAATAGGTGAGCGTGAGGGCATGGCCCCCATTGTTGTCCAGGAGAAACGCCCCTTGATTCTGGTCAATCTGGCCAATGGATAATGTGATGGCCCGGTTTCCAAATCCACCCCCACTCAGGGGGACTTCATACTGCCACGTGAACACGTTCAAATCAATGTAGTCCGCCCAACCCGAGCTGCTCGAATCGTGTTGCGAGTTGGTGTCGGAATAATTGAGGATAATATACACATCCCCTGTCGTGGGATTAAGTGACCAGGAATTGGAAGCATTGTAATTGGAATCCACACTTAAATTAATATCAATTCTTGTGGGGCGGGCGAATGCATTTTGTGAATACCCGTAAAACATGTTCCGGTCCATCCCCTGTTTCCACGAAAAGCCCGTGTTTGTTTGTCCAAGAAGATTGCCGTCGGAAATCACCGCATTAAAGTCTGCGAAGATTGAAAGATTCAAATCCCTTCCAAGCGACGCAAGCGAATTTTGATAACGCATAATGTTGGACGAGAACGACAATGGAACCGGAATAATCCCCCCAACCGTGAGATAAACATTCGTGGAATTCTGGTCCACTGAAATACGCTGATTATACAATGCATTCAAATCCATTGACGCATCCTGTGCGGCGCGCAACGGGAGAGTATTTTCCCAGGTTTGAGAATCATGGTAACGTAACGAGAACAATTGCTCGGATTGAATCTGTGCATACACGAGAATGAACAATGCCACCGTAAGAATAGCAAAACTCAACACAAACCCACGCGATTTCATTCATTCACCCACAGCGTGACTTTAGCCACATACAAATTGACATCCGGAGGAGACTGGACCATGAACCCGCGCGTAACCGTTTCTTGTTCTCCGATTGATGTGGAACATCCGCTCTTACTCACGCTAAACACGGCCTCATTTGAATCAGGAGAAGGAAACGCACTCACGCTTCCGCATAATGAAGTGGGAAAACCATTCAAGAAGGTACGAATCCCCGTCGTATTATCCGTGAGAACGGCACGCGACAAAAGAGAAGATTGCTCCAATGTTGACGCGGCAAAATGGGCCGTCACGGAAAGACTTCGACGAATCTCCCACTCTCCTCCATTCAATTGAACCGTTTCAAACGCAAGGGAGAGAATGACGAATAATACTACAAGTGAAAGAAGGGCATCAATGGCAATCACAAAACCTTTACCCATATCTTTCACCTGTACACCTGGATCTGCACCATCACGGGATTCCCATTGAAAATAGAAGGACGAATGATTACCGTGACTTCATTCTTATCCTGCGGCGAAATACCTACCGCATCCAACACCGTCTTGTTCGTATCACTAATGGTCAAATAAAAATTCTGATCCGGAATACCCATGCGCGATTTAAGCAAATAATAATCATTCGCATTCCAATCCTTGAACGCATTCCACTTGGGAGTGGAAATGCCCCAACTGGTGTCCATCAATCCGACGCTTTGTACATTGTTTTTATCCGAAATAAAATTCCAGTAAAAAGGCTCCCCTCCTGTTACAAGGAGCGTGTGCAATGCCGCATCTCCTGCTTGCTCACGATATTGTGCAGAAATGGCCACATCTGATTGACTGATAATTTGAGAAAGTATTCCTGAGGAAAGCGTGAGGGCAAATGCAAACACGATTAAGGAAAGAAGGGCATCCGTGGAATACAATTGGCCGCGTGAAGAAGAAAACATGCAATTATCCTCCCGCGTATGCGTGCACGGTATTCGAGTCCCGTACAACGGTTACTATATTCCCATCATAAAAGGGACCCGCGTCCCACGTGCGATTAGGAAGAGGAATCAACACACGACTTTGTCCCGATTCCACATCCACAAAGCCATTGCGCACATACAAGGTTTGACGCTGGGGAGAAGTCGCAAGGAAAAGAGTGAATGTTCCACCAATGGGACCCGCACTCGCCTGAACAAACGCATCCCCCACCAGTTTGGCATTCCGATACGCCAAAAACTCCACGTGCTTCTCCGCCGACACAATGCGATGGTTCGAAAAAATACTAATGGAGAGGCCCAAAATAATGAGGAGTATGGAAAGCACCAAGAGCAACTCAATGGTGGACTGGCCTCCCGAAAAAACTACTTTGGAATCCACACCCAATCCGTCCCTTGCTTAATATCAAACGTCAAATTGAAATCCGAAATCCCCACGTTCCAATCCACATTAAACTGATTCTGACGGGGCATTGTAACGAGTGTCGCAGGGGAATCATTGGCATACATGAGGGAATGGGCGAGAATGGATAATATATCAATCCCCGAAGCAAACGCCGAATCTTGAGTACGCGTAAGCGTGGGAGTGCCACTGGGAGCAACCCCTGCGTTAAGAGGATACCATATACGCGAACGAATCCAATGCGTCGTGTTAAAGTCCAAAATAATATACCAATCATTCGTTCCGCTCGTCAAGTCCAATACGCGGAAAGCAATGTTCTTATCACGACCCGCGAGCGTGGTAATATTGGAAATGAAAAAATAATTCAAATCCGTTAAAGTCGAGGAAGCAGATCCCCCAAAAAAGGCAAAATTGAAATCATCCCCACGAAACTGAAACCGATTCCAGGGTTGACGCGTGGGGGCATTGGATAGTGCACTGTTGTTATCCTCTTCGTCCCAAAATTTCAACCCAAACGAATAATTATACCCCACATTCAAGTCGGTAAGCGTGATGGTAGCAGTAGTTCCGCCTGCGGGAATGGGAGAAGGCAACGTGTAGGGGATTCCCAAATTGAAATTAGCATCCCCCGACATGAGATATTTGTCCGAATACTTTAGTATGCCATTGGATGCCGTGCCTGAAAAATTATCGTCCCCCGGATACGTGAAGGTAAGCGTAATGTCCCCGGGCTCCGGACCCGCAACCGCAAGCAAATCTGTTACTTGCCCAGGAGGAACCAAATCAAACGCGCAGCCGGAACCATACACCGAACTCGTGTATTCCGTGCCATCCTCGAAATAAACTACTGCACGAAACAACTCATTCTGATCATTAATCGTCCCGTCAAACGTGAGGGAGTTATTCGAGTAGGACGTGTTCCCTGGAATATTCGTGTCCGTGACATTCGCAACGTTTCCATCGGGAAGCGCACCTGAAAAAATAGAGCTCCCATTAAGCACAATCGTAGAGAGCATGGAATGATTGCTATCACATGACCACCATTCACGGATTTCCATTTCCGTAATACGAATGGGATTACTTCGCGTGTTGCGCATACCATAATTTGAAACACTCGAGGAAGAAACACTGGCCGTGTTCCAATCCCAACCAAACGAGGCACTCATTCCTAACACTTGCACGGAGAAAGGAAGGATCGAAGAATTCGCCCCCGTGAAATCCGTAATAAAAAGGGTACCCGAATAGGAACCAAGAGAAGAGGATCCGGGAACCGTTACACTCGCAGTGACATCCTGACACGTCCCCCCGGCGAGACTGGAAATGGAAGAAATGGATTGCATCCAATCCCCTGCATCATCGGATGAAGGAGCAAATGAAATTGTTTTGAGGGGAGTGGAACCTGAATTGCACACTTGAAATTCAACCGAATTCGTGTCACCCGGAATGCCCGCGAGGTTTAATGAGGAAGGAAACACGCTCAACAATGTTCCACTTGGAGAAAACACCTCCACGTTCGTGGGAAGCGTGAGTGTTTCCGTGCTGGAAGGGAACGTGGCTAGAATGGTAAGCGAACCCGTGTAGTTTCCAATTGTACTTCCCTGCGCCGAGGCATTGAAATCAATCGTAACGGTGCCCCCTGCGTAGAGCGTGGCGGAAGAAGGGATGGCAGAGGTAGTAACCAAATTATGGTCCCATACATTGCTCAAGGAAAGAGTGGCATTTTGGGAAGAAAGATTTGTTAGCGTGATGCTCGTCCGTGCATTCGAGTCCTGCGTCATGGGCAAATAAATAGAAGGAGCACTCGAACTCAACGTGGCGGTCCCGACAAAAACATTCGTATCAAACGCAGACAACTTGATGCGATACGTCCCAGGTTGCTCAGGCAATGAACCCGTCACAATGGGATTCGTTTCAACCGCAATATCCGTACCATGGACGCGAATCAAAATAGACTTACCACTCACGCGCGTGAAGGAAGAATCCAATCCATTTGGAAGAATGAACGTAAGGATGCGCGAGGAACCATATCCTTGCGAAAAAGTTTGATTGACCGATAACCGCAAATCCTCCATGGACTGGCGCGCCACACGCACCGAGTGTTCCCGTTCTAATTCCCCTACTTTGGTTGTGGTAAAATCAACCAGCACCGCAAGAATGACCAACGACATGGCCAATACCACCAGCAATTCCACACTCGTCTGGGCACGGCGAAACATACGCCACACACCCCGGCCGGGTTTAAAGAGCTTCAGCCCTCGTACCCCACTCCACTCCCGCCCATGTCCATTGACAGATTGAAATCAATGAGGCCCACGAGGTAATCCAAGTAGAAATGATTGGGCACCGGCATATTGATTCCCGCACTATCGTACTTCCAACTACTTGGAAAATTGGTATCATCAATGAGGTTTAATCCACCTGCATACGCAAGACTGGAAGCCCCCTCATAGTTGGGCGTCTGCTGTAGATAATTGGTGGGAGCAGAATACCAAATGCGCACGTAATTTACATCCGTGGAATTGAAATCCAATCTCATGGCCCACTGATTGGAAGTATTGGTATCGCGCTGGATGCGAAACGCAATGGACCCCGACGTGGCGCTGCCAAAGCGAAGGTTGTGGAGAAAAAACTTATTCACGTCCTGCACCCCAATAGGGGGGACCCCGGGGTACGAGCTTACGAAATTAATAAAATTAAAATCATTCCCACTAAAATTAAACTCATTCCAGGGACGATTATTGACGGCGTTGGATAATGGACTCATGTTTCCATTCTCGTCCTGGAAACGAATATTCAAATGATGATTTGTACCCACTTGCAACCCCGACATCACCACGGAACCCGGGGTCCCTGCCACTTCAATGGGAATATCTCCCGTGTATTGCGTGGCGGCATTCCATTCGGCATTGGTATCTAATGCATTTCCTCCAAGCTGGTATTTCACAATCGGCGTAACGGCTGACCCCGAATACCCATCGTCACCCGGATACGTGAAAGTAATTTGAATCGTCCCAGGTTCCGGACCTGGAATAGCCTGGAGATCCGTGACCGCGCCCGGGGGAGTCGTGTCGATTCCACAGCCGTTTCCATACGCAGAACTCGAATACATGGTGCCATCCGTAAAATTAACGTCCACAATAAACACCTCATTGTCATCGTTGATTGTGTGGCTGAAAATGAGGTGGTTGTTGGTGTAACTGGTGAGCACGGGAATATTGAGGTCCGTAATGTCCGCCACATTCCCATCATCAATGGACTCCGCAAACACGGTTACTCCGTTCATCCTGATTTGGTCCAGCGTCGAATGATTCGTATCACAGGCCCACCATTGGCGGAGACGAATAGATGAAAGCGTAATGGTCTTGGTGCCCGTGTTGGAAATAGTATACCCCAAAATAGCATTCGTGAGTTTAGTGGACGTCGACCAGTCCCAATTGAACACCCCATTCATCCCTTTCACGTACACCGTAACGGGAAGCGTGAGCGCGTGGGCCCCTGAGAAGTCCTGAATGAAAATGCTTCCCGTAAACGTGGATAACGCAGTACCGTCCGGAACGACCACCGTGACATCCACGCTCGCACAAGACAATCCGTCCAACGAAGAAATACTTGGAATCCCTTGAATCCAATCCCCCGCGTCACCCGATGAAGGAGCTAATGTGATATTTTTGATGGACGTAGTACTGGTGTTGCACAACTGAATGGTCTGCGCATTCGTATCGGCGCCCTGCGTACTCGCCGAAAAGGAAGAAGGATACGTGACCAATGAACCCGTGTTGCCTGCAAATATCTCCGCAGTAAGAGGGACAATCAGGCTTTCTATTTTGGATGAAAACGTGCCCGAAATCGTTAGGCTCCCTGTGTAGGCCCCAATGGCATTGGATGAGGATTGAAAATTAACATCCACCACATAAACGCCCCCACTCGAAATGTTTCCATCCGAAGAAAGAGAAAGATTCACATCCGAATAATTCCAATCACTCGTGAGCGCAAGCGACGCCGTGGAAGAGGACGCATTCGTAATGGTGAGGGTAGCAGAATCATTCTCATCTCGGTTCATGGAAGAAAAAACAAACGTGGGAGAAACACTCAACAAACTATCACCGATTGCCACAAACCCATCGAATGCCTTGACGCGCAAAAACTGGTCCCCCTCATTCGTTGGAATAGAACCTGAGAGCATGGGTTTTGCAATCCCCACGACATCCGTACTAAACACACGCACAATCAATGAGTTCCCACTGATACGCGAATTCGATGCATCCACGCCCGCGGGCCAATGAATCTGAATATTCTTTGTTGCACCCGGTCCCTGCGAATAGGTTTCGTTTGCAGCGGAAATAATCTGCTGAATGGCCACCTCGGCATCCTGTATTGCCTTTTGGTGACGCAGCTGCGTAAGTTGAGTATTCGCAAAATCAACTAATACGCCTAAAATCAAAAGCGCCGCAATCAGCACCACTAACATCTCTACACTCGCCTGGGCACGCGTACGCATAAGGAGTATTGATAAAAATCGCACTTTTAATGACTATTCGTCCGCAGGGAGGGTTCGAATCAAATGCTTGGAACGAGAATAGGCCCAAAGGATCCCAACCAAGGAGGCCGTGGCAATCAAGTAGTATACTAAGGCATCGATCAACTGCCTATTCATCTGGGAAATAACTCCCTCTATTACCGTAAATGCAAACACGGCCAACAAAATGAGCGTGCTGGTAAGTAGCATGATAATCTTGACCGAATCCATGACCTCAGACATAATGCACGCACGGACCCACTTTGAGTATAAAAATGCCCTCCCTCCATCAAGGGTTTATAATCATCTCGGCGCCCCATTCATTATAGAAAGCAGGGATGGCGAAGCAGTCCGACCTTTTATCAAAAGGTCGATCAAAAAACTGCTTTGAAATCAACGCAAGCAGGGATGGCGGAGTGGTCTAACGCGCCGGTCTGGAAAGCCGGTCTCCTCACGGAGGCACGAGTTCAAATCTCGTTCCCTGCGTTCATACATTCAGTCCAGGTATGCAGGCTTATGAGTCTGCACGTAACACAAACAACCTATCAAAGAAAGTGAGGAAAATGGCTGAACTGGACGTAAGTGTCTTCAATGTGGAATTTGACCTCCCTATTTGTGGGCTATTCTCAAAACTCGCTGAGAATCAAAAGAGTTTCTGTTTGGTTGATTCCTTCAATATTTCGTAAGCGTTCAAGGAGAAAACTATCTAATGCTTGAATACCTTCCAGATCGGCTCTCACAAGAATATCTGTTTTTCCAGTTACAATTGCAACGTGTTCGACCCCTTTGATTGCTTTTATCTGGCGTGCTACTTCCTTCTGGGAAAACTTTTTCGCCTTGGTGTGATCATAGTGAATCGTGACAAGAATGAAAACAGAGATAGGTAATCCAATTCTGGTTTTGTCAATTGTGATGGAATATCCTTGAATAATCTTTGATTCTTCCATTTGCTTGATTCGATTGTGAATAGTCGTGGGAGGAATGCTGGTTTTTCTAGATAGCTGTTGGACTGTCAGCTTGCTATTTGACTTTAGAAGCTCTAATATCTCCAAATCTTTACTATCAATTAGAGGTGTCATATGGAATAATATTCCATAATTAGACTTTATAATGGTATTTTTTGTATATAAATCCATTTTATTTGGAAATGTATTTTATGCAGTGGAGGATCCAATAGTATTCCTATGTGTGGAATTGTTGGAATTATGGAAATTGGTAAGCAAACGCCTCAATTAAGAGAAATGGCCCTCAAAATGGCTTCAACCATTCGTCATCGAGGACCGGATTGGAGTGGAATATATGCAGATGACAAAGCAATACTCGTCCATGAACGTTTATCCATTGTAGATGTAGAAGGAGGATCGCAACCCCTGATAGATTCCTTGACACAGCGCGTTCTTGTTGCCAACGGAGAGATTTACAACTATGCCGATCTTCGCATGCAGCTGAAAAAGGGTCATTCCTGGAAAACAAAATCGGACTGTGAAGTTCTACTTTACCTATACGATGAGTTTGGTCCCGATTTTCTAAAAAAAGTAAACGGAATATTTGCTTTTATTATTCATGATCCAGCTCATGATGATTTTCTGATCGCACGTGATCACATTGGAATTTGTCCATTGTACATTGGATGGGACAAAGATGAGAGAGTCTATGTCGCGAGCGAGATGAAAGCATTAATGAAAACATGCAAACGAATTATTGAATTCCCTGCCGGAAGTTACTATCGTGGTGCGGAGAAGAAATTTGTAAAGTGGTACACCCCTGAATGGTCTGATACACTTCCACAAAAAACGCCAATTCCGGGCGAACTTCGAATTGCATTGGTAGATGCGGTAAAACGACAATTGATGTCGGATGTCCCATTTGGGGTGTTGCTTTCCGGAGGACTGGACTCCTCTCTTATTGCTTCTATTTCATCTTTATTTTGTCGTGATAAAGGACAAAAGCTTCATTCTTTTTCGATTGGATTGAAAGATTCTCCTGATCTTAAGTTTGCGCGTAAAACGGCCGAGTTCCTTCAAACGGAGCATCATGAAGTCACTTTTACAGTCCAGGAAGGATTAGATGCTCTCCGAAGCGTTATTTACCAAATTGAAACGTTCGATGTTACGACGATTCGAGCAGCTACTCCCATGTACTTGTTAGCACGAAAAATACGGACCAGTGGAATCAAAATGATTCTTTCAGGGGAAGGTGCAGATGAGATTTTTGGTGGGTATCTTTATTTTCACATGGCTCCAGACCCTAAAGAGTTTCACGAAGAGACCGTTCGAAAACTTTTCATGCTGAGCAAGTATGATTGTCTACGTGCGAACAAGTCGATGGCTGCGTGGGGGGTCGAAGCGCGAGTCCCATTTCTGGATCGAGAGTTTTTAGATGTAGCGATGAGCATGGACCCTACACTAAAAATGTGTTCCGGGAAAACAATAGAAAAATTGATTCTCCGTGAGTCATTTTTAGGATATCTTCCGGATGAAATTCTATGGAGACAAAAGGAGCAGTTTTCGGACGGGGTAGGATATGGATGGATCGATTTTCTGAAAAAACATGCCGAAGAAACCATTACTGATAAAATGATGAGAGGCGCTAAGGAAATATTTCCCATCGGCACCCCGTCCACCAAAGAAGCCTACTTCTATCGATCCATTTTCGAACAACTCTTTCCACACCCCTCCGCAGCATCTACTGTGCCAGTAGGGCCTTCCATAGCCTGTTCAACGCCTACCGCACTCAAGTGGAGTCAGGAATTCCAGCGCTTCCAGGACCCCTCAGGACGTTCAGTTAGAAGCATTCACGGGTCAAAGGCAAGCTGAACTACTAACCGTTCTTTTAGAAGGACAATTTGTTTACTTCATTGTCTATGTCTTAATTGTAGTGAACTGGCTTTACCTTCCCACGTTCCCTGCGTACTTCATTTTTTGTGAGATTATTTTCAATATAATTCTCAACTGAAACAGTCTTTGATGCGATCCATGATTTCCCGCAGCCGAGTGTGAGGCACTGTGCCGATGTGCTTTAGTATGTCCTCCTTCATGATGGGAGTGATACTGTCCGTGCGAATAATACTTCCACTGTCCACAGGCAGCAAATCTTCCTTTTGCACTTTCATTTCATAATCTGGAATAGATGATTTGGTGGTGAAAGGAACCATCAAACAATACAAATGAAACCGATTAAATTTTTCATTAGATACAATCAACGCGGGCCTAATTTTGTAATCCTTTCCATCGGTAAACCAAAAACGCGCCAATACAATGGTTCCCTGCAACATTTCAAAGCAATAAAGAGTCAGGATTAAATAACTAGGGAAAATTTTCAAGATTGAGAGACGGCTCATTTTCCAGTATCAATTTGTTAACTTTACGCGAAGACAAAAGCCAATATCCTTCTTCACCACTCTGAGCAGTCCTTGTTTTAGCATGAGCACTCTTTGAAGTTTTAGCCATAAATAATATGGCCCGAGATTCCTTAATAATAATATGGGAAATTTCGTATTTTTGAAGCCCTATCCCCCATTTCAAAACCCCATTTATTAATAAGCCGAGGAGGCATTCCTCTATGATGAGCGACGCCAACTGCGTATTCTGCCAAATTGTTGCGGGGAAAATTCCCTGCCATAAAGTGTATGAAGATGAACAGTATATTGCGTTCGTGGATATTCGCCCCTCTGCACCCGGACACACGCTCATCGTGACTAAAACCCACTCGCAGGACATTCGAAGCGCCTCCATGGAAGACCGAAAGGGTGTTTTGGAATTAGTGGTGAAACTCGCCCCCGCCATATTGAAAGCAGTCAACGCACAGGGATTTAATGTTTCAATCAACATTGGAAAGGACGCAGGACAAATGATTTTCCACACACACATCCACATTGTCCCGCGCCAACCCAAAGATAGCATGAACTGGATTGGGAAAGAAACGCACTTGGATGATTTGTCACTCATTGCCCAAAAAATACGCCAAAACTTGTAACGGTTTAAAAGGGCAGGAATGAGAGACTCCTACATGGTTGGGAAAAACCTTAATTGCCAAATGGAAATCACCTTTCATCAGACGCGCGATGGGCGACCCGAGATTTACGATTTCGTATGGGAACATGCACCCGCACTATTCAAACAACTCGGAGAAAAAAACGTCCACATTCGCGTACAACCACGCACAACTAGGGAAAAATGGGCCTCACTCGTGGGGATGCGTCAAGTGGAATTGGATTTTCTCCTACGAAAACTATTCGAGGATCAACGATTCACATTCAAAGCACGAATGAATATAACTCAACCCCCCACATTAGAACTGGATGTCCCCTCAAAAGAATTAGACCATATGCTCAATGCCTACAACGTATTCATCGACCACTTCCTTCCTTACATTCAAATGGAAGGAAAAGACATGGTGATTGATTTTTCTTCCGCTGGAAAAAATAAAATAAAATGCCAAACACGCTCAACACATAAACCTAAAGTGAGTGCGTTTCTCTCCAAGAACTTATCCCACTCACCCAAAATACAAAGCATCCTATTTGAGAAACGCACAAGGGAATCGAATCAAAAACGAGGCCGTTAAACGTGTACGTGAATGGAAACCGAACCACTGCACTCATGCACTTGCTCGCTTGGACGGAACTCCAACGCATGCGCGTAAATGAAGAGTGGCCCATTCAGCGTATGACCAGTGAACAAACCGTATTACTCAAAAACGGGAAAAACTCCTCCCCCAAAGAAGGAAGGTTTGATTTTCTAGTCGAAACACCCAAAAAAAAAATCGGATTTGAAGTGTTGACACGACCGAGTAAAGGAAAAATGATGAAAAAATTCATGTACCGGGAACAAGTAGATGAATTCGTTTTTGTCATCCCCCACGACACACTGCTCCCCTATCAACGCACCCCTAAAAATCACGGATGGAAAGTCCGACCCAAATATTTACCCAACTCATTCGGACAAAAAGGATTGTACGTGTGGTTAGTGGATTTAGACGAGCAGCGAATCGTGGCTAAAAAGCCCTTTCACAAGCTCTATTTTGTGGAGCCCGAAAAAACGAATGGAAAGGACCCCTCTATGAGAAGACATTAAATGCCCTTGCCGGGTGAAATGAGTAACGAAACTGCCTCGGTAGCTCAGCCTGGATAGAGCACCTGCCTTCTAAGCAGGGGGTCGTGGGTTCAAATCCCATCCGGGGCGTTCTTTTTATTGCCCAGCAGGCTTGAACACCTATGAATAAGCACGTTCTGGCCGCGTTTTGCTCCGTGCTTGCATTCGTGACAATTGGTCCATTTGTGAAAATGCTCGCCCCACATTTGCCTTTGCCATTGATTACATTTGGAAGAGCATTTTTCGGATTTGTATTCGTATTGATTTTAGTGAAAAAACTAAACGTGCGCATGGAAAAATTCCACTGGCACGATGTGAAAGATTATGCATTAGTGGGGGCACTATTGGCCTCTACCATGAGCCTGTATAATTATGCCATTACACTCTCTCCTTTAGCGGATGTCATATTGCTAAACTACACCCATGTTTTTCTCGGGCCCATCCTCGCAGGGATATGGCTGAAAGAAAAAATGGAATTAAAAGCGTGGCCATTACTCGCAGCAGGATTAGTTGGGGTTGCTTTAGTGAATCCGTTTGATGGACACAGTATCGATGGAAACATTGCCGCATTGGGAGCCGGAATCACGTATGCCATTATGGCCGTGTACATGAGAAAAGTGGACCGCCATCATGAATTGGGAGACGCGGCATGGTTCTTGGGATTCGCCACACTGTTTTTGTTTCCATTTTCAATTCCTCATTTTGATTCCATTATTTCCGCACAGGACTTATTGTTGCTCGCACTGGCGGGAATACTATCCACGGGACTCGGATATTTCTTCTTCAATTATGCATTGGAAGGACTGCGCGTACATATTGTGTCCACCCTCGATTTAGTATTAGGAACACTCTTAGGCGTCGTGTTGAGCGTGTACGCATATCACGAGCCCCTGACCGGGAACGTCATGCTAGGGGGACTCATTATTGTAGTCTCAGGACTCCTTTTCATTCGCCAACAGCACGTGTTAAACATGCGTTTAAAACTTCCTTGGCGCAAAACGGGTATTTATGCTACTGCATTCCTATCAGGAAAAACTCGCACAAAGCGTTAATCACGCACTCCAACACATGGGATTCCCCGCGAGTGAAGAGAGCCTGCTCATTTCACTTATGACAAAACCTCCTACCGTAGACAAGGGAGACTTATCATTGCCCGTGTTTCGATTCATGCCCAAAGGAAAAAACCCCGCGGCATTTGCACAGGAACTAGTCACGCATCTTTCACCCACGGAACAACTCTCACGCTACGAAGCCGCAGGACCCTACATCAATGTGTTTTTCAGCGCCGAAACATTCGCTAAGCAAATACTTGAAAATGCAGCAAAAGCACCCGTGCTTCCATCGAAGGACGCACCCCTTGTCATGCTCGAATACGCTTCTCCTAACACCAACAAGCCCCTACACGTAGGACACATTCGAAACATTGCATTAGCAAAGAGCATGATTCGATTGTTTGTGCATGAGGGAAAACAAATTATCAAAGTACAAGTCATCAACGACAGGGGCGTTCATATTTGCAAGAGCATGCTGGCCTACCAAAAATGGGGAAACGGAAAAACACCCGAAAGCGAAAAAATGAAACCCGATCATTTCGTGGGAAAATATTACACACTATTTACAAAAGAAGCAGAAAAGGACCCCAAGTTGGAAGAAGATGCCCAACACTTATTGCAAAAATGGGAAAACGGAGACACTGAAACACGCAAGCTGTGGAGAAAAATGAATGACTGGGCAGAGAAAGGAATGTTTGAAACGTATGCCAAACTTGGAGCAGAATTTAACCATAACTATTACGAGAGTGAGTTCTATAACAAAGGAAAAGAAGTGGTGATGAAGGCATTCGAGAAAGGAATTTTGGAAAAGGCAGAAAATGGAGCCATTATTGTCCCACTCAAAAAATTTGATTTACCTGATAAACCCGTGATTCGCGGAGACGGAACTTCATTGTATTTCACACAGGACATTTATTTGGCGATTAAACGATTCGAAGACTACCCGCACCTTGATCGCATTGTGTATGTGGTGGCCAGCGAACAAGAAATGCACTTTAGACAACTGTTCGCCACGCTTGAATTGATGGGTGTTGAGCAGGCCAAGAAGTGTTATCACTTAGGATATGGACTGCTTACACTCCCAACGGGAAAGATGTCTTCGAGACAGGGAACTGTGGTAAATGCGGATGATTTGTTAGTGGAACTCGAACAATTAGCACGAGATGAATACGACAAACGCAACCCTGAACTAGATGATGCGGAAATCGCCCGCCGTTCAAATGTCATTGCATTATCCGCACTCATATTTTTAATGGTCAGACAAGATGCCAAGAAAGAATTGGTGTTTGACCCCAAAGAAAGCCTTTCATTCGAAGGACAAACAGGGCCGTACTTGCTGTACACCACGGCACGTATCCTTTCCATTCTGCGCAAGAGCCTGCACACCGCAGATGTGAAGAAAGCCGGACTACTCACGCTCCCAAGAGAAAAAGAATTGCTGGATATTTTGTCGCAGAAGAATGAAATGATTACCAGTTCACTCGGACATTATTCTCCGCACATTCTTGGACACTATTTACTCAATTTGGCCAACACATTTAACACGTATTATCACGAAACAAAAATCATTCAGGAAAACCCTGAATTGGAAAAGGCGCGCCTCGCACTTGCGAATGGAATACGACACGTGTTAGAAGAAGGATTGTATTTGCTTGGAATTGAGTCGTTGCAAGAAATGTAAAAATTAGAAATTTTCCCTAGTTATTTAAACGGATTGTTAACCGCTTTTGAAATGTCACTTTATCACATTATTCGTTTTCCATTTTTCATTGAACAGTTCAATGCGCTGGATGAGGTGCACCAAGAGCGGATCCGCAGAATTGTGTTTCAATTATCCGAAAAAGGATCACTTGTAGGCAAACCGTTAGGACTCCCTTTTCTCCGTGAAAAAAAGTTTAATGGCAACCGACTCTATTTCCTTTTCTATGCTGAATGGAATGTCGTGCTACTGGTGGCACTGAGTGATAAAAAAGATCAGTCCACAACCATTGTAAAAATAAAAACAGAATTATCCTCCTATCGGCAATTTGTTTATGAACAATTGAAGGAAATGGGTCTTATTTGAATGGAGGTTTCCAAAGGGATAATTTTCCATGCCTGATACTTTCCAGCCCTTTCTTAATCGAGTTCCAATCTACCCATACTGTCTCATCTGATTTGGCACTGACTTTGGTGTCGCTTTTAGTAATTGTATGGCTTTTCATCTATACAATGGTGCTGTTTGCCCTTAAAAATATAGGCAAAATTATTCCAAATACAACGCAGGTCTGCCTTTCTGGGCCTTCTGCATTTTTCCAAGCGGATCGTGTGCATCGTTGATGTGAATTTCTAGCTGCGTGTGTTTCTCCAAAGCAGAACTCGCTCCTTGCAACCAGGAGGTTTCATTTGGCTCTGCTGAGTAAATGAAACCTCTTTTGATCTGTTTTCCTTTAACAATTCTTCTAACATGCTCCAAATCCTGTAAAACGCTCTCAATGAAGGTTATTTTAGAATTAATCTCTTTATTGGGGTTTCCAGTTGGTTTTTGAATAAAATCTGTGCTAATAAGTCGTTTAGACTTCATTTTCTCCCCAATCTCTTCCGCAATGAAGGGAGTGATGGGTGAAATGAGAGCAATCCATTCGCGCAGCACAGCATGTACTGCGAGGGTTTCTGATTTTCCAGTTGTTTTCTTGAAGCGCTTAATCTCATTGAGCGTTTCGAAGAACGCTTTCTGTGCGGCCACCATAAATTCGAAGCGATCGTAAGCATCATAGGCTTCTCCTAACTTTTCCTTCAATCGCTCCGCCAACCATTCATCTTCGGGAGTGAGCTTAGACGGAGTTGCGCTAATCGAATCCAGTATCACGCGTTCTAATTCATTTAATTTACTTTTAACTTGAGGAACTTGCGAATCTTTCCAATCCGCCACACGATCAAACCCGCCGGATGAAACAATGAATAAACGAATTAAGTCCGAACCAAACTCATCAATGGCATGCTGCAATGGAATGACGTTTCCTTTGGACTTGGACATTTTTTGCCCATTACGATTGAGCATCTCGTTAAACGTAAGTGCGCGCGGCCAAAATTCTTCAGGAAAAATTAATGTGTGTGTAAATAGGAAGAATGAAATGTGATTGGAGATGTGAGCGGGTGCGGTATGGCGTAAATCATTGGGGTACCAGTATTTTACGTCTTCAAATATCTTCGCTGCAACATCTGCGCGTGTATCGTTGGATGGAAGTTTCTTTCCAAGAAGTGCCGCATCATAGAATGCTTCGTCTAATTGTTCTTTAGTAAGTTTGGAGCTGCGAATGTGCGCGATGGCAATATAGAAAACCATGTAAATGGTACTATCCGAAAGCGGTTCAATCATCCAACCGCTATCTTCGGCGAAAATGAAAGGCGTTCCAAGTCCGCGTTTGCGAATACAGGGTCTTTTTTCTAGCCAATCAATGGCTTCATGAATGGATTTTTTGAAATGCTCCGGATAAATGGGCATTTTCTCCACTAACTTGTATGTTTTTTCTTTCCATTCTTTAGAAGAATAATCCAAGAACCATTGGTCTTCCAAAATCGCCACCATGACGGGATTTCCCGCACGCGTAAGGGCTTTGCGCGAGGGCTCGTGGAGCGTGTCAGCTAATCCTTTGGTTGAAAGCGATTGAACCATTTTTTCTTTGGCCGCCTGCACGCTCAATCCTGAAACAAACCCATTCTTTTCGTTCATTTTTCCCTCGTAGAATTCGCGCTTGTATATTTCCTCAGTCGCTGCCTGCAGTCCTTCGCGATGCTTCATGCTGGTGGCTTTGTGCGTGTTAAGTATCTGTTCGATTCCCTCATTTTGAGGCGTGTCGATGATGAAAATGGGATTTAGCTTTTGCGCGAGGATATTATTTTGTTGCTTAAGCTCGTGCAGCGCCATGTAATCCCAAGGAGCGTGTCCGGGAACAGAATACACGATTCCCGTACCTTTCTCTGCCGAAACAAACCCCGCAGGAAGAATGGGAATCTTTATTTTGTCATCTAATGGAGTCGAAACGACTTTCTCCATGAGCGACTGACCTGGAATAGTTTCAATTACTTCCATTTTCTTTCCCTGTAGTTGAAGTTTCTCGATGGCATTTTTGGCAATGATCCATTCTTCATTATTCACGCGCACGCGAGCATATTCAACTGTAGGATTCATCCAAAGGTTTGTGCACCCGTACAATGTTTCGGGTCGTAAAGTCGAAGCTACGATGAAACAATGAGGTTTCTCAAATGGAAACTTGATGAGGATAAATTCTTGGATTTGTACTTTATCCGTGTCACCCTCCTTAATGTCATCTTCACCGACTGCGTTTTTGTCCACAGGGGAATAGAGAATGGGATATTTTCCTTTCACCAATGCTCCCTTTTGGTAAAGCTTGCGGAATTGCCAATGGATAAATTGCTGATACTCAATATCCATTGTTGTAAAAGTAGGACGCCAATCAATCGAACAACCTAGCTTATCCAAGTCCTCTCTCACATGTGTGGCAAAATAATTCGCCACATTGATTGGATCGCTGAAGGATTCAATTATTTTATGAACTTTAGAAGCATCCTTTTCGTAAATCCCCACATACTCGGTGTATAACTTGAGCATGTCGGGGTCTTTGCGCTTAATCGAATCACTAATCGCAAGCACCGGCGTTCCTGTCACATGAAAGCCCATGGGCCAAAAAACATTCTGTCCTTTCAACCGATGAAAGCGCGCAATCACATCTCCATTTGTGTACGTACGTCCGTGACCAATATGCAATGGTCCAGTAGGATACGCATAGGGCACAGTCACGAAAAACTTTTTCTCATTCGTCAAGCGCGAAGGCTCAAACGCATGTGCCTGGTGCCACTTTTGGGCCCATTTTTGTTCCCGTTCACCCATTAGAAGCCCTTCTTCATTGTCCAAAGAAGGTCAAAAAGTATTTTTAATGAACTCACTAGAACCTTACTTTTGGGCTAGTTTCTCATACTCTTGACGCGTTAAACCGGCCTCGCGGATGATGGCACGAAGCGTACCAATGGAGATAGGGTCATGATCGGGAATAGTGAGCCGGCGATGAGGTGGTTGCGTTTCGCGAAGGATAATGTGGCTGCTGGTCTGATGATCAAATGCGTAGTCTAGTTTAGAAAAAAGTTTGACCAGTTGCTTGCCAGAAATGGGTTTTAATTTAGGCATGAACTTCCACAACCTCTTCATCAATGGAGGGTGGAATGGGCTCGTTGTGTTTTTTGAGCGACTCTAAGTATCCTTTAATGGCATCTTGGATGTTGAGCAATGCTTCTTTCCGCGTCGCGCCTTGGCTGACACAACCGGGAAGTGTGGGGCAGGTAGCAACAAACATCCCTTCTTCGTCTTGTTCGATGAGAATTCTGAATTTCATGTGTATATGATTCATGTCCGTCCACCGAATATAAACACGTTAGGGCGATTAAATAGGTTTTGAAGCCAAACCGCCGATCAATGGAAAATGAAAATGAGTCGGTTCTCTTATTTTACGATAATGCTGGTCCACCTTGGCACGCGTAACATAGGGATGATGCTGGCGGAAGCCCCCGTTGAAGGAATGGGGAATGTGTAAGAGTTCGTGAATGATGGTCTTGACTTGCTCCTCTTCGTTTTGCCGATCAAACTTCTCGGCGATCAATTCAATCGCGTAAAAGGGAGCCTGGTTGATTCCCAGTTGGATAATTTTAGGCATGGTGTGAATCCGCGCAATGGTTCTACGGGACTTCGAACCCGTACTCTTGAAACACACCACGCGATCCTGTGGAATGTGGGAAAATTCGAGCTTGCGAATCACTTCCTGTGTCTTCTGCGTCCATTCGGGGGAGGGATGGTATTTCATCGTACTCTCAACTATAGAAGCGAATAAATAACTAGGGTTTAAACTCGCGAGGATTCGACCTCTTTGGTTTTCAGGTTCTCCTGTTCCAATGTTTTTTTCTCAAAAATCAACTCAAGCAAGGCCATTCGTACATAAAGGCCATTGGCGGCCTGACGAAAATACGCCGCGCGTGGATCATTATCCACTTCTTTGCTAATTTCGTTAACACGAGGAAGGGGATGCATGATTATGCTATTTT
Source organism: uncultured archaeon (assembly GCA_964358055.1). GTDB lineage: Archaea > Iainarchaeota > Iainarchaeia > Iainarchaeales > VGJJ01 > VGJJ01. The sequence continues at coordinate 35,445 of CAYHNT010000007.1, forward strand.
CTGATAACACCTTTAGGGTATTCGCATCCACCGTACAGCAATTCCGCACGTGCTCATATTCATCCATGGAAGAAAAACGCTCCTTCTGGACACGCGTAACGTATAACACATCCACCTTCGACAAATCATGGGGAAGATTTTCCATTTCCCTAAATGAAACGTTATGCTGGCGCATCAATTCGTAATACGATTCAGGAACACGCAACGAAGGAGGAGAAACCAATGTGATTTCGTTCCCCTCAAAACTTGAAAGCAAATACAACAACGAATGGACGGTCCGGCCGTACAACAAATCACCCATAATCACCACATTGAGATTATTCAAGCGACCCTTTTCTCTCCAAATCGTGTACACATCCAACAACGCTTGAGTAGGATGCTCGCCAATACCATCGCCTGCATTAATGATAGGAACCGGAGAAATTTCCGCTGCGCGTTGCGCCGCTCCCACATCCGGATGGCGAAGCACAATCACGTCGGAGTAACCCGAAATGATACGGATCGTATCCTCGAGTGTCTCTCCTTTTGTTACGGAAGAAAAATGTCCTGCTGCTTCCGTGGAGATTACTCTTCCTCCCAATCGAAGCATGGCGGACTCAAACGAGAAACGCGTACGCGTGGAGGGTTCATAAAAAAGAGCGGCTAATACTTTGCCTTGCAAAATAGGGAACAACTTTTCACTCTTTACATTCTTCTCCATCTCAAGAGAAAGATCAAATAAACGCTGGAGAATAAGGGGATTTGAAAACTGTCTCGTAGTAAGGACATTATTTAGCTTCATTAAAAAAAACTAGACGGGATTCGACTATATAATACTTCATTGTTTTGAAAAATTCTCCCTAGCTTTTTGAATGTTTCTTTTGCTCTCCATGCATGGAAAAATTCATTGTAATCAAAACATCCCTCTTTGATGAACTTGCGGAAAAATTAAGTGGAGTCAATAAAGAACGCGTGGCACGAATATTAGATCATTTAGCCGAAAGCGGGAATGTGGTGGGCAAACCCTTGAGTTTTCCTTTCTTTCGAGAGAAAAAGTTCAATGGAAGCCGACTCTATTATCTCATTTATTTAGAATGGGATGCCCTACTCGTGATTACTATTGGCAGTAAAAAAGAACAACCTGAAACCATTGCTTACATTAAGGAAAATTTGCCCCAGTATAAAGCGTATATCCGTCAGCGACTGATTGAATTGAAAATTATTTGATTTTAGAGCCCATTTTCCATACAGACAACGGACCCTTAATTGCGCTTTCTAAACCTGCCTTAATCTCTTCCCACGCAGGGTCACTTGTTACTTCTTTATTTCGCGACAATAAGCGGAGTGTTTTAATCAACTCTTCTTTGGGAATAACGTCTGTTTCCATGCTTTAATTAGCATCCTTTCTCCTTAAAAAAAGGCGATGAAAAAGAAGAAAGAAAGGGGGAAAAAATCCCCCTCGCTTTTTATTCAAATCAAAAACAGGGGGGCGAGCACTAAGCTGAGTGTTCCTACCAGCTTGATGACTACGTGCAAGGAGGGACCCGCGGTGTCCTTGGCAGGATCTCCCACCGTGTCTCCTACTACTGCCGCCTTGTGCGCCACGCTTCCCTTTCCACCATGGGGACCAGACTCAATGTACTTCTTGGCATTATCCCAGGCCCCACCGGCGTTATTCAACGTTAATGCCAGCATGATTCCACCAATGGTAGTCACCATGATGAATGCCCCAACGGCCTCGGCACCCAATAAGAGGCCTACCCCAATGGTCATGAACAGCACGAGCAAGGAAGGATTAATCATTTCCTTCAAAGCAGACTGCGTCGCAATGTCAACCGCTTGGGCGTAATCCGGGAGGGCTTTTCCCGTCATGATCCCCTTAATGTCTCTAAACTGTCTTCGTACTTCCTGCACAATCGCACCCGCAGCCTTTCCAACGGCGCGCATGGCGAATGCGGAGAACAAAAACACGAGCATGGCACCTAGCAATCCCCCAATGAATACTGGGAGCTTGGCCAAATCAATACTCGTCAAATGTGCCTCCACCATGTAGGCCGAAAACAAAAGGAACGCAGCGAGTCCAGCGGAACCAATCGCATATCCTTTCGTTAATGCCTTGGTAGTATTTCCTGCGGCGTCCAATTGATCGGTAATCTTTCTCACACTCTCATGAGACTTGGACATTTCAACGATTCCACCCGCATTATCGGAAATAGGTCCGAAGTTATCCATGGCTAAAACATATCCTGCAGTGAGCAACATACCAATCGTGGCAAGTGCCGTACCAAAAAGTCCACCCGAAGGAAGACCTGTGGCAGAACCTAATCCAAATGAAACCAACAACGCTAAGCCCAACACAATGGTGGGCAATGCAGTGGTTTCCATTCCCACAGCCAATCCGGCAATCACATTAGTACCGGGTCCTGTTTCACTGGCTAATGCAATTTCCTTTACAGGTTTAGAATCGCGATCCGTGTAGTACATGGTAATGTACACCATCGCTAACCCAGTGAGTAATCCCACCACTCCCGCGGCAAACAAATACATGTTATTTCCCAAGAAATAATACACGGCGGCATAGAACAGCAAAGCTGCCAGAATACTCGTCACCCAGTAGCCACGCTTCATGGCATTCATGGGGCTTTCTCCATGCTTAATTTTCACGGTGTAAATTCCAACAATACTCGCAACGAGACCAAATGCCATCGCGACAAGAGGAAATAACACTCCTGCAATTCCAAACACAGGATAGAGTGCCACACTCAAAATCATGGCCCCAATGTTCTCCGCCGCAGTGGATTCAAATAAGTCCGCTCCACGACCGGCACAATCACCTACATTGTCTCCAACCAAATCCGCAATCACGGCGGGGTTGCGCGGATCGTCCTCAGGAATACCCGCTTCTACTTTTCCAACCAAATCCGCGCCCACATCGGCGGCCTTGGTGTAAATTCCTCCACCCAATTGAGCGAAGAGTGCAACCAATGATGCACCAAATCCAAACCCCACAATCTTCAAAGGCGTATCAACGGGGTTGTCTCCGCTGAAAACCAAAAATAAAACAGACACTCCTAACAATGAGAGTGCGAGAATAATTAATCCTGAAACGGCGCCTCCACGAAAGGCAGCTAAGAAAGAAGCATTCACGCTTTCACTTGCTGCGGATGCCGTGCGTAAGTTGGCACGCACCGCCACCCACATTCCTACATATCCCGCAAGGGCGGAGGAAAATGCTCCTAAAATAAATGAAACGACTGTAACAAATGCCACGTCAGGACGACCCAAATACGTGTAACCTGCGTACATGATGACGGCAATGATAACCGTGATGAGGGCAATGCTCTGATATTGACGTTTTAGAAACGCATTGGCCCCGGACTTAATGGCATTCGCAATATGCTGCATCTCCTTAGTGCCTTCTCCTTTCGAGAGCACTTGGTCCAACAAAATCTTAGCCACAATCACCGCGACAATAGACACGATGCCAATTCCATATAACAGGTCGATTCCTTCCATCATAATTTTCTCCCTCCCACCTCAATAAAAGTGGACGTATGGCCTTTTTGAGCTAGGAATGATTTATAAGAATAGCAAAAAGGAGTTGGAAAAATAGGCCCCACGCCCTGTTTTTACGGGTGGGGAACCACACCATTAATGGCCGTGTTAAGGGTGAGCTGGACCACTACAAAAACGACATACAGTCCAATCAATGCAATCCCATCCCTGCGCGTCAATTTTCCTTCACTATCAAAGAAAGTAGTTACCATGAGCGCAGAGAACGCCATGAAGACCGCGGCAATCCCAATAATTCCCAATTGAATATCAAACGGAAGAATAAGGGCCATGACACCAATAGAAAAAGTAGAATCCAATGCCACATTCCCCAAAATATCCCCCAGTGCAATACTCTTGTGCCTGGCCATGAGTGCCTGTACGGAAAACGTGAGTTCGGGTAATGCGGCCCCAATGGAAATCAAAATCAGCCCCGCAAGAATTTCAGGAAAATTCATGATGTTCGCAATCTCAACTGCTGATCCTACTACAAAATGGGCGCCGATGAAAACAAGTAATACCAATCCACCAAACGCCACTAAATCAGGCAGTGCCTTTTTCATGGAGAAAGGCCCCTTCTTTTCTCGAAAAGTTTGATTCTGAAGCATCACTGCAAAATAAATCACGCTTGCAAGTACAAGCAAAAAACCATCAAAACGAGAGAGGCTCCCATCCAACATCAATCCTAATGGCAAACTGACTGCTACTAAAAAACCAGGAGAAGTGATGCGGCTTCCTTGCTTTTGAGAAGGAATGGTTTTACCCAAAATAGCGATTATTCCAATAACCAATGTCAAATCCACAATATTATTTCCAATAAGAGTACCAATTCCCACCTCCGGGACCCCACCAATGGCAGAATTGATTCCCACAAACAACTCGGGGAGAATGGAAACAAAACCCGCAATCAGGAAAGAAGTCACAAATTCTGAAATGTGAAGGAGCTTAGCTAAATTGATTACATGCTTCACCGCAAGCGAGGCGCTCTTGATAAGCAAAAGCGAGGCTAAAACGAAAATGACAACCTGAATGGGGAGCGTGGATTCGATTCCAATCAGCTCGTGCAGCGCAGGAATGGCATACATCATACAATGTGGAAAAAACCAAATCCGGCTTAAAAGGCTACCGAGGGGGAGAATGGTGAATGAGCGAGACCATTATCCACACACTCACAACCATTTGTCCACATTTGAATGAGTGTGCCGGCTGCCCATCCATGCACGTGGAATACGCAGCGCAATTACGCGAAAAACAAATAAGAATTGAAGGAATGTTAGGACAGTGGATTGAAAAAATAGAAATCGTACCCAGCACCGCACTCGAGTTTTATCGGAACCGCGAGGACTTTTGGTACGGACCCAATCAACAATTAGGGTTCCGTGGAAAAACAAACAAATACGAGGCCATCTCAATTCCCCATTGCCAATTGGTTTCTCCACGCGCCCAACACGCCTATGCGTTTCTTGAAAAACGAATCAAGGAACTCAATTTCGCTCCCTATTCTATACTTCAACACGAAGGGTTTTTGCGCTACGTTATTTTTCGCGAATCCAAAACACACGGAAAATTAGTAGTAGTATTCAACACGTTTACTATGGAGTATGAAAATGAAATGGAAAAATTGGCCCACGAATTGATAACTTCAAAATTAGCCGATGGAATAGTGTGGGTGCATAATCCTCAATTGAATGATGCAGTGCAGGGAGAAATTTTCAAAGAATGGGGACACACTCAACTTGGGGAAAAAATGAGCGGGATTGACTTTCAATATGATGTGACGTGCTTCTTTCAAACGAACCCGAAAACCGCAGAAAAAGCGCAAGAATACGTGGTTCAATTGGTGCACGACACGAATCCCAACGCCCACGTACTTGATTTGTATTGCGGTGTGGGATTATTTTCCCTTCCATTAGGAATGAAGGGACACTTAGTTAAAGGAATTGAATTATCCAAGGATTCGATTATATGGGCACGAAAGAATACGCACAATCTTGGACTAGAAGAAGTATCGTTCGAAATGGGAGACGTTCCAAAGAAGCTCCAGGAATTGGAAAAGAATGCCGAAAAGTTCGACACGGTTATCCTAGACCCTCCCCGCTCAGGGTTATCCAAAAAACTATGGAGACGCGTACTGCGTTTACAACCCACACAATTGGTATATGTGGCCTGCAGCCTTTCGGCATTGCGAAGAGACTTGGAATGGCTATCTGAATACGCAGATTTCAAAATAGAAAACGCCAAAGCATTTGACTTCTTTCCACATACCGAGCACGTGGAAGTTGTGGCGAGTATTCACATTGAAAAAATAAAGGAATTACCTAAGGGCGGATAACGATTAGATTTTCATCAACGCAGAGTCAATTCCGTCTAAACTGATAAGTTTGGCCTGGCCGACCTTCTCGCTTCCGCCGCCAGAGCCTTTCGCATAAGCAAGGATGTGCTGGATGGCGTTTTTAGCATTAAACATTGAAGCGCTACCACTCATAGCGACTACAAACTTGGCCGTATCTGAAATCAATACCACTGCAAACGTGGGGTTTTGATTCACAATCAATTGGGCCAATTTCATTGTATTCTCTTGTGAATGCGAAACGTGTTCGATGATTTTGCTTCCCTTGGCTTTTGCTTTCAACTCGTGAGTCTGCTTTTGCAAATGCTCTTCCATGAACATCTCGACTTGCTTGCGGTATAACTTGTTATCTTCTACCATATTTTGAGCGGCCTTCTCGATATCTTGTTCAGTAGAGTTGAGTATTTGGATGATACGCTGTAATTTCTCCTCGCGTTCCTGCACCCACTTCAATGCAGGTTGTCCGGTGGAATAGGTAATACGCTCGATTCCATCTTGAATGCTTTCCACTTTCATCACCTTGAAGAAACCTATCTCCTCAGTGTTATTAATATGCGTTCCTCCACAGGCCTGAATATCCACACCTTCGATTTGGACCAATCGCAATTCTTTCCCAGGAACGAATCCACCCTGGTAGATGCGAAAACCGTATTTTTGCTCGGCTTCGGTACGAGATAAAATAAATTTGTGCACGGGAATCTTCTTCCGCACGTGATCCTCGACTAATGCCTCAATTTTATGAATTTCCTCATCCGTGATTTTCTTATAATGTGTAACATCTAGGTGAGCCTTCTCTGGGCTCTTTTGTGCACCCGCTTGCCAGATGTGATTGCCCAATACCTTTCGACACATTGCATTGAGTAAGTGTGTAGCGGTGTGATTGTGCATCAAATTGGCCCTTCTTTCACGCGAAATAAATCCTCTTACGGTGTGTCCGATTTTGAATGCACTTGCATCCTCCACTTCGTGCAAAATTCTATTCTGTATTTTTTGCACACCCTTCACACCCACTTCATTGAGTGTTCCTGTATCAAAACTCTGCCCCCCGCCTTCGGGATAGAACAATGTTTGATCAAGCAAGACCATATTGTCCATGACGGCGAGAACTTTTGCCTCAAATTCATCCTCGTATAATTTGTCATAATACAGTGTTTTGGTTTCAGGGAACGACTCCACATCCGCAGAGAGCTTTGTTTTCTTTTCTTTCTTCTTTTCATTCTTCACGCTCACTTGATCGTAAAAATTAAACACTTCCTCTACTTGAACCTCGTTTTTCTTGGCAATATCCACGGCCATTTCGTATGGAATACCATGCGACTCGTACAACGTGACTAATTCTTTTTTTTCGAGGGGCTTGTTGTCCTTCTTCAATCGATCAATCATCACTTGCATCTTCTTCTTACCCGTTTCCTGCAAGGCATTGAACTTTTTCTGTTCCTCTTTTACCACATCAATGGCAGTAGGGAGACCTTCTTGTAAAGAATCATCAAATCCCTTCAATTCTTTTACGTGATCCTGTAATATTTTGGAGTAATCTAAATTGAATGCATACTCGGCGTTGAACCCGAATACTCTTCGCAAAAGTAAGCGCAAATTATACCCGCCGCCGCCATTCGAGGGTAATTGTCCATCCGTACAGGTGTAAAGGATGGTTTTCAAGTGATCGCAAATGGCATACAATGCTTGCAAAGAGCCAATGCGCGAGAACAACTCCTGTTCATCCATCCCTAATTGTTTGGCAATCTCCATTCTTTTTTGCTTTACATTCCCTTCTTCCATGTCTAAGAGTCCGCTGATCTTAGAATAACGTACAAACAAATCCTCATCCAAGTGAACACCGGTGTTGCGCTTCATGTTTTGGATGACTCTACCATACGCCGTGTCATAGCTCGTGGGGGTCCCCGTGGTGTACCATGCAAGGCGTTCAAGTCCCGCCCCCATGTCAATCACTTTCGTCTTCAATTCGCGCGTGGAACCATCGTCCATTTCCTCATATTGCATGAATACACAATTACCTAACTCCGCACCGTGCGCCGCATACTCAATAGAGGGACCAAATGTTCCTCCTCCCGCCCACACCTCCTCTTGGAAGGTTAAATCTTCGGGCTTGACTCCAATAATTTTAGTCAAATACTGATAATCGTGTTCCAACGCTTCGTTTTTCCAATAAAACAAACCCGTTTTTTCCGTGTTGAAGGCATGCTGACCAAACATGACAAAACCCGTATTGTGTCTACCCGTAACCCCCACATTTCCCACGTCATTGAAACGTAGACACATTTGGGGAACAATCAATGGATTCGCAGGTGGTTCCACTTGTCCCGTTACCACATAGGGTTGAAAATCAATGATGGAGGCGTTCGTAAAATACAAATCATCTCGCCAACGTGAAACAACCGGAAAGCGTTTGATTTCAGTATGTTTAACGGGCGCGTGTTGGGTAAAGTATTCGGATATTTTTTTCCACGTTTCAACGTACGAATAATTGTGTGTTTTCTTACCGATGAACTCGTATCCCATACACTCGGAATCCGCACACGTATTCCGTTGCGTGTCGAGCGACCAAAAGTGGCGCTTGCAAGTCGTGCATTGTTTTCGCTGGAAACCTTTCGAAGTGAGGGCATCAATTTTGTAGTGCTTTTCCCACTCGCTTGTAAAGCGTTTCCGCAGCTCGGTTTTATCGGCCATACTCCATTATGGGAGAGGGAATAATCAATATAAAGGGGGGCTCTCTTGTCCAACATTAAGGAGGCGATTGGATCATGATTCCGATTGTTACAGTAAATTTAGTTTCCGTCATTGCGGCCGCAATAGCCGCATTTGTAGTAGGGATGATATGGTATTCCCCTGCCGTATTCGGAAAGAAATGGATGAAAATGATGGGCGTTACTGAGAAGGAAATGGCCAAGGGAAAAGAAAAAATGATGGGAGTCATGGCGACATCACTCGTGTTGTCGGTTGTTACTGCCTATGTTCTTTCCATGGTTATGAAAATTGCAGGCGCGAACATCCTCATGGACGCCGTACAGTTGGCATTTTGGATATGGTTAGGATTCTTTGCAGCACCCCTTTACATGAGTGTATTGTATGAGAAGAAATCAATGGACTGGTGGATCATCACCGCAGGACACCACTTGGCAGGATTATTGGCCATGGGAATCGTCTTAGTCTTCATGAGATAATTCAATTAATGGCGGTGGATTACCCGCCAACTTTTTTTTTATTTTATTAATGAAAATGCAGGAGGGCGGGTTCAGTACGCACTCCTTTTCTTTTTGAGAAAAAGAAAAGTAGACGCCCAGTCAAAAGAAAAACCATGGGTACTGCATCGCAGTACCCAGTACCGCACCACACCGACGGAACGGTGTATGCAGGAGGGCGGGATCGAACCGCCGAAGGCACTAAGCCACTGGAACCTCAATCCAGCCCGGTAGACCGCTGCGGCACTCCTGCAAATTTTTGCGAAAAATTTGATTAAAAGCGTTAGAGGGTCATGAATGACCCTCAGACTGCCTTGTATTCGCAATACTATTTTCGGCTGGAATCGGCATATAAAGAAATAG
>CAYHNT010000008.1:0-41648 GCA_964358055.1 uncultured archaeon
AGGTTGGTCAATTTTCGCCCCAGCCTTCTTCCACGATTCTAACGTGGCTTTATCACTGGCTGCTGCGATAACATGAGGCGTTATTTTCATTCGCTCTTCCCCAATGTTCAATCCCGCAATGGTGCAAATCTCAGTAATGTTCAACTCTTTGAACGCCGCAACTAATGTGCGGGAAAAATCATACTGGTCGCCTGAACTTGACACGTTCTGATCCCAGTTTGGAATGACGGGACCCGCGACAAAATAATACGGCTTCCCTTTGTGATTCAAATAGTAAATATGATCCTTGAACATTTCCACGACCCCATTTTTCGTAATCACTGCGGGAGGAAATGAATCACTTAAAACGTCGGCAATCTTCTTGGGCTTTAGTTCCTTGACCAAATAATCCACCACAATTTTTCCCACTAATCCAATTCCAGGAAGACCGATGAAGACGAGGCCTGCTTTCTCTTTGGGTTTCTCCATGATCAATACTTGCGTGGGCATTTCAACTCGCCTCCTGTCTAGCGAACGAAATGGTACCCTGGTTGCCTATATATTTACGCATCTTTTCCTGGACGTGAGACAAGGCCTTCTCGGCGAGCTTGAAGTCGAATGACACTACTTTCAACAAATACTTTCCCCCACCCAAATAAGAGAAATGCACGGAAGCATTGGACACGCCCTTAGGACTCTCCAACAATGCAGTCTTCACTAACTCCACGCCATTGGCTGCAGTACACGCCACGCTTAATGTGCCTTTGACTTCTTTTTCACTCGGACGAATATTCTTCTGTACCGTTTCAACAAGAATAGGAATCCACTCTTCTCCAACACCCTCTACGGCAGCCGCACCATCCATGGCAATGGCCTCAAATGCTTGGGCAATGCTACCATACGAAGCGATTAAGGGTTCCGCAACGGCCTGCCATCCTTCCTCTTTGGTTTTGTCAAAGGACTTGGCCATTTGCTCAATGAGTTTTTTGTTACGCTCCAATTGTTTGTACTCTTCAATACGCAAACGCTGTTGTCGTTCGCTCACTTTGGTTAAGGACAAATCAATCTGTAATTTTTCGCGATCAATCTTTTGCACTAATGCTGCACGCATTTGTCCTTCGCTCACGTAATTGCGAATGTTTTTGATCCATGAACTTTCAACTTGAGAAATGTGAACGAACCCAGTGGCATTTTCATATTCTAATAATGAACAAAATACTCCATAGTCCAACACCTTGTCTACTTTTACTACCACAATCTCATTGATGTTGGGCCACTTCTTTACGTTCTGATTACGCGAAGAAGCAACAGGTGAAGGGACACGTGATTGAAAGGTTCCGCGGCTTTGAAAACTTCCCTGAGGACGAGGACGAAAACTCCCTTGAGGGCGAGGCGTAAAATTACCACGAGGTTGAAAGGCCATACACGAAAAACGGGTCAAAGCATTTATTAAAGAACGTCAGTTGCGCGTGAAAAAAACCACTAGGATGTATTTTCCCCTAACTTTCTCGACACAAACAACTGGGCAATTTTCTCAGGCAACTCCACCACTTGACCGGGCTTGTAAGGACCATACTCCTTCAAATCAGTACCCACAAACGAAGGAACCTCGGAAAGAATACGAATAGAAAGAGAATCTTCACTCGTTGAACGCGCATGTTGAACAGGAGGAATCGTCTGCGTTATTTTTTCCTCAACCTTAATTTCACTCACCATAGGTGTTTCAATGGGAGTCGTGTGAATCGCGACAAACTCACCATTTGCATCCATCACTTTTTTGGTAGTGCTACGATGAAGCATGAGTGCAGCATACACATTGTCCACCATTATTTTTTCCTCCGCCGACATGTGTTGAGAGTCCATCTCTTCTAAGCGCGCGGACATCAACACAGTGTTTAACAATTTCTTTTCACGCACCACAAACCATTCATCTACGAGTTTTTTCAGGTTACCAAAATCACGTGCACGCGTCGTGTTCAAGTCTTTTAATGAATCAAAATATTTTTTCCGTTCCTCATCAATGAGTCCATGTAATTGGTAAAAGAAATCCATGGGAACCTCGACTAAACGAGCGGTGCTTTTCTCTAAGCGGTAAATCCTCCTCATTTCTTCAAAATCGAGCACCATAATCTTTTCCTCAACCTTTTTTGTTAACGCAGCTCCGCCGCGCCCCAACCCACTAAATACACGGCCAACCAACCTGGAACCACCATTTCCTTATTTTCAACCGGATCCAGGGTGAAAGAACCCATACTAAGCCTTGGACACTCATGCACTAAAATCTTTCGCTCAGGAAGAGACGAAAACACACGGGTGTCTTCAAAGGGACGATGGGCGGGTAATTGGGCAATGGAGACGTCCTGGGCAATGAAGCCCGTGTTACCATGCAACGTGTTGGGTACGCGAATCAACTTGTGAATGTCCCCCGAGGTCTGACGATCGATTGGGAGGTGAAGACGCTTAACGACTTCCCCTAACACCGAATTCCAAAAAGCCTCGGTTTTCTTACCAGGCAACGCAGGCAAATAACCCGATTGAATTTCAGCCACCCATGCACTACGATTTTGTAAATACGATTTAATGCTACGCGGAGACGAACCTGAAAGCAATGTCCATTCGTCTTCACTCGCACGCTCAACTAATTGAATCAACTCACGCATAATTCGTTGGGCGTGTCCTGAAGAAGAAACAGATTTTGGACAACGAAACGCTTTCCCATCAAAATTGAAACCCAACAAGGAGAGATCCATTTCATGCATGGACAAATAATCCATCAATTCAATACGACCTGACTTTGGTAATGAAAAAATACTCTCACTTCGTACATACACATGATAACCTTTGCTACCAGAAAAATTAACGAAAATGTTTTTCTCATCCATCCCAAAATCATCCTGCAAAACATTCACTAACGAAAGCGTCTTACCTTTCGTCGCACTCACACACACATCGCACACCCACTCGCTCAACTTGACTCCCTTCCCACAATTCGTGCACTTAGACAAGTGTCCTTTTCCTTTGGCTTGGCAGTGCGAACACACCCACGTGTCATGCTCCTGTTTACACTCCGTTTCCACATCATCGGCATCAAATTCATAAATCAAATCACTCCCAACCAGTCCTTTCTTTTCCATGGGCTGAATGGAAGGATTCATGTATTCTGAAATCGAAGCAGAAACGAATAAGGGTGCTTGGTTTTGTAAAAAAGCATTGAACTCCTTATCATTCTCAAACCCACCATGACGAGCATCAATCTTACTCACAGTACCGTATCCAAATTCCCTGCGTGCCGCCTCATAAGGAAGGTAAACCTTGTTTTGCGTGTAATACTTTTGAAACAGACCCTTCAACCACACAATTTCGCTCGGCAATGACATGCGTAAAAATGCTCCCCTAAACCACTAAGGGCAAAACCCAGATATAAAGAAACCCATGGCGTTTTTCCAACCACCTTTATATCCCCCCATTTCCACGCTCAACGCATGGGAGAGTATTATCAGCTGAGCGGGGAAGAAACCCTTCGTGCGCTAAAAACAAACGTCAACGGACTCACACAAGACGAGGCACACGCACGCCTGCAACAATACGGACCTAATACGATCCAATTGGAGAAAAAAATAAACATTTTACAACTACTCATCGGACAATTCACGGAACTCCTTGTACTGGTGTTGATTGGCGCAGGAATCCTTTCGTACCTAGTTGGGGATTCGCTAGATACGATTGCTATTTTCGCCATTGTGTTGGTGAATGGACTACTTGGTTTTTTCCAAGAATACAAAGCCGAGCGCGCCATTGAAGCACTCAAAAAATTAGGAGCACAGAAAGCCACGGTGAAACGAAACGGACAATTATTCCAAATCGATGCCAGTGAATTAGTCCCAGGAGATATTGTACAACTCGAAGAAGGAGACAAAATCCCCGCCGATATACGATTCATTGAAACTATTGAAACAGCGGTTGATGAAGCTATTCTTACAGGAGAAAGCAACGCATCCAACAAAACAATCGAAGCATTTTCTCAAAACCTTGCGGTGGCGGATCGAAAAAATTATGGATACGCGAATACATCCATTGTACGCGGAAGAGGAATCGGCGTGGTCATTTCCACCGGACTCCATACGGAGTTTGGCAAGATTGCAGAGAAATTAGAAGGAGTGGTAGATGAACCGACTCCATTGAAACAAAACTTGGAAGTATTAGCCAAACAACTAACGTTTGGCGTGCTCATCGTGATGGGCATTTTATTTTTCACAGGCTACGTGATTCAGCAACGAGATATCGTGGAAATGTTTTTGCTCGCCATCGCATTAGGAGTAGCGGCCATTCCAGAGGGATTGCCTGCGGTCACAACCATTACCCTTGCATTGGGCGTACAAAAAATGGCACTGCGAAACGCACTCGTGAAACATTTGCCGAGCGTGGAAACATTAGGTTCCACCACTGTTATTTGCTCTGATAAAACAGGCACACTCACCAAAAATGAAATGACCGTAGAATACGTGTACGCAGACGAACAATTATTTCGCGTGACGGGAGTAGGATATGATTCGAAAGGGGAAATTTTAATCAATGAGCAACCCGCCGTGATTGAAAACGAAAGCGCACTCTTTTTGACCATCCAAAACGGCGTGCATTGCAACAATGCACAATACAAGAAAAGCGAACAAACCATCTTAGGCGATCCGACGGAAGGATGCATGTTGGTGCTCGGAAACAAAGCCCAAATGCAAAACACATTCGCACGCACCAAAGAAATACCATTTTCCAGTGAACGAAAAAAGATGACCACGGTTCACCAAATGAGCGCCACTAATTATCGCGTCTTCATGAAGGGCGCCGTGGAAAAAGTAATTGAAAAATGCATAGTGGTATTAGAGCATGGAAAACGCATACCCATGACCGAACTCAAACGACAGCAAATAATTAATCAGGCTGAAACACTCTCAACGAATGCGTATCGCGTATTGGGATTTGCGTACAAGGACGTTTCAAGCGTTCCCAATGAACCCGAACAAGGACTTGTTTTTACCGGACTCATGGGATTACGCGACCCTCCACGCGAAGAAGTGGCAGGGGCCATTATGAAATGTTTGAGTGCGGGAATCCAAGTCAAAATGATTACAGGAGATCACCCCACCACGGCTGCGGCGATTGCACAAAAAGTAGGACTGCAAGGAAGTGTCATTACCGGAATGGAATTGAACGAAATGGACGACGCCCATTTTAGAGTTGCTGTACAAACGCATAACGTGTTTGCACGCGTGGACCCAGAACACAAATACAAAATTGTAGAAAGTTTACAAAAACAAGGACATGTGGTTGCGGTAACCGGAGACGGAGTGAATGACGCCCCAGCGATTAAAAAAGCCGACATTGGAATCGCGATGGGAATTAAAGGAACTGATGTGGCGAAGGAAGCCGCGGACATGGTGTTGCGCGACGATAATTTTGTAAGCATTGTGAATGCCGTGGAATTAGGAAGAACGGTCTATCAAAACATCCAAGCATTCGTGCGCTACTTGTTAGGAGCTAATTTTGTGGAAGTATTAGTCGTATCACTCGGGTTCTTTTTGCAATTCGGAGAAGTACTTACACCCATTCAATTGTTGTGGATAAATTTAGCAACGGATGCACTGCCTGCGCTTGCGTTGGGAGAAGACCCCCCGCATAAAGGAGTGATGCAGTCAAAGCCCCGCTCGAAGTTTGCAGGAGTATTGGACCGCATGGGATCGTTTATTGGAATCGCCGGAATATTAGGTGCTGCCGTAACGCTGTGGATGTATGTGCACGGATTGCCCAGTGGAAATGCGTACGCAAGCACGCTTGCATTTACCACCCTTGTCGTGTTTGAATTGATGCTTGTATTCAACGCACGCCAAGAAGGAAAGAGCTGGCTGAACTATTCCCCGTTCAATAATATCTGGCTCATCTTAGGAGTATTAGCCTCGCTAGGATTACAACTAATGGTGGTATACGTCCCATTCTTCCAACCCTTCTTTGGAACAAGCCCCTTACAAGGAGACGACTTCCTCATCATGCTAGGAATATGCTTGGTGGCCTCAACACTAGTGCCTTACTTGAGCAAGGCCTACCAATCACTTACAAAAAAGAAAAACGAACAAGACCATTTACAACACGCCTGGCCAGCGAGCACGAGCAACCACTAATTTTGAGTGGAATTATTTCCCACTGCTTCGCCGGCACTTGATTCAGCACCTTTCTTTGATTGAAAGGTTTTCTCTCGCTCATAAAACTGAATAGGATGCGTCACGTTGCACGTACGAGAGATACACAAACCATGCTCGCGTATTTTCGCACACGCTGGAGAAGAATACATTTTTCCGCTTGATTTTCCAGAAAGATTATCCAAGTGGTAACGCGTCACGCGCTCGTCATAATTAGAAGCCTTCGAAAATACGCTCACAATGTCCTCATTGGGCATGCGAACGTTCACTAAGAAAGTAGCCAAATCAAAACGCGCCATATGAGGGAGATTTACTCCGCTTGTAATTTCAGAATGCATCTTTTCCATACACGGAGGAAATGCTTCGATCACAATTCCGCTTGAAAGAAGATTCTTGTTCTCATGCGCCTGTTGCACGTGAATGCGCGATTGGATTATACTCGTCATTTCGCCAAACACTTTAGGCAAACCCTTAGTGTCCACGGGAAGAGAACCCAAAACTAACGCATGAGCCTTTTCGGCCATCCAGCGACACGCGAGATTCCATTCTAATTTTACTTTCCCCTTTTGCACGGGCTGATGAACCAAATGCAACTGTCCATCCATAAGAGGAGTAGAAAGATACTGAGGAAGCGAAACGAACACCACGGGTTGATCATCTAAAGAAATACTTACTTGTACGTTTAGCTCGCGCGCAATATCCGTGAATGCGGCAATCTTGTCTTTTTCATTAACCAAATACTCGAATGTTAAATCACCCGTGATTTGAGCTAGACGCTCATACAAAATAGGATTACGCAATTGAGAAAGAAGAATTTTAGATAAAGGGTACGCTAACACATCATTCTGCAAAAACTCCACATAGGACAGTTCACGTTTGGAAAAATGATTCTCCACAAACTTCCTCCTAGCTTTAGGAGAAACAGCCGCACAAGCTTCTACAAGATTCAATGCACTTTCAAATGTGCTTTGCTCAATACGCGTTAAATCGGGAGAAATCTGCTTTACGACGTTTCGCGAAGAAGCAAGATAGGGATACTTTCTCGCCTGCTGCAACTGGGAAAGAGGGACCATGAAACTATATATTCACCAATGGAGACTAAAAATAGTATGGAACCAAAGCGCCAAAAAAGAACAGTCAAATCGTTCTTTGGTAAGTATCCCGACTTGCCTGAATTAAAGAGAAAGGTTGACGAATAGTGTCACAAAATCATGTGGGCTAAATAATACTGCATCCTTGCCTTCCCAATGGAATACGTTACACGCATGGGAGCGTCGGATTTGAATTCAAGCACAATAGGAGAATCATTATCGGCTTCCTTCACAACATTGGAAAGAAAATTCAGAGAATACTTACTTGTAACATTCACGGTGGAACTCACTACCACCATATGACTTTGTTTTGAAATAGTTTTGAGTGTACCAGGAGAACCCTTGGCTTCCAACCCAAACTTACCATCTTTGACTTTTACCACCACACTGCTCCCAAAAATTTGGGCATCCTTCAATGCTTCCTTTAACAAACGCGCATTCACTTCCACTTTCGCATCAAAATTTTGCGTGGGCAATTTCAATTCTTTTTCACTATCTGAAACATCAATCAAGGGCAATTGAAACGTACGATAAAAATCGCCTTCGAGATTTAATTCAATCTCACTCTCTCCCACATCCATGAGCAACTTGTCATTGGGAAGCGAGCGCGCGAGCATACGCGAAAACTCCACCACATCCACTCCCACGTACGTGGGT
This sequence comes from uncultured archaeon, assembly GCA_964358055.1. Lineage (GTDB taxonomy): Archaea > Iainarchaeota > Iainarchaeia > Iainarchaeales > VGJJ01 > VGJJ01. The sequence continues at coordinate 7,916 of CAYHNT010000008.1, forward strand.
TCAATTACGTACTGGGAAAAGGCCGATTTGTCAATAAAACAATCCACTAAGACGATTTGAGAAGGATCCACGGCGCGCAAACTCACACCCTTCTCAGAGAAACGAAAGTTGCCCTCGGAAATAAAGGAAGAAATGGCATCAATGGCCCGCTTGAAGGAAATCACGTCATTCGTCTCAATCATAGGAGTTAAATACGCCCAAGATGTTTAAAGGAATAACGGGAACACCCATGACCAAAAAAACAGAATATGGACACCTACTTGCATGGGGATTACGGGCACTAGTACTCCTGGCCATGCTAGGGTTTGCCCTTGAAGGAAAATTCGTACTCGCAGGGATCATGCTGATGAGTTTCGCAGGAAGCGGGATCATTTACTACATTTGCAAACACTATTTCGGAAGCACCGGACAATACATGGACTTATTATTTGCACTATTAGTAGTGTTCAATAATTATTTTGGATTGGTACTAGACTTTTATCACACCGTACCCGGATGGGACATCGCCACGCACTACACCACGAGTGCATTCTTGGCCGTGACAGCACTCGTATTGATGCAACGCGCGTATGGGGTTGTGCTGCTTGAAGCGCCACCCGTTTTGGTGGTCATGGCCATGATATTATTTTCACTTGGACTCGGAAGCATATGGGAAATAGGAGAATTCACAAGCGACTATTTACGCTCAACTACTTTTCAACAAGGACTTGTAAACACCATGCAAGACTTGATCATTGATGGAATAGCAGGACTGGTCGTAGGAATTGCATGGGTGAAGACACGGAAGAAAAAATAATGCTTCACGTGCTTTCAATTCGCGGAGCTAAAAAGTAGCGCAGTTTCGCATCGCCAATCTTATAGTTCAATTCAACCGGCGCGTTTTCCTTGAGCTTGAGCATCACTTCCGTGTCCACAGAAGCGGCCTTGAGCATGTCGCTCAAATAGTCCAATGGAAACATGGACGAACAATCCTTCTTCACACTCAAATCGGGCAAGGACTCGCTCCCCTTGTGCGTCTCATTCATCAATTCCCCTTTACTTGACATGGCTTTCACAAAAAACAAATCGCTTTTCGCACCCAGCGTTAAGTGAGTGGACAACAAGCTCGCGTCCTTCATGGCATCCTGCAACAAACCCGCTTTGATTTTCACCGTAGCATCGAATTCAATTTTAGGATTGGGCAATTCTCCACCCGAAATATCAATTAAGGGAACAGAAAACGTTCTCGTACTCGTACCCCTAAACGTAATGGAAAGCTTGGAAGAATCATCATCCAATTTGAGCTCCACCTCATCGCTGGGTTTTGAGCGCGACATGACCTGGTTCAAGTACTCAAGGTCCATCCCTAAACGCACAACGTTATCCACGTCGAACTTTTTGAATGCCTTTTTCTCTAACTCAAAATCAACCATGGAAATTTGACTCGGGTCAGTAGCTTTCAAAGAAACCCCTTTATCAGAGACCTCAAACTCGGCCTCATCAATCAATACCGCAATCGCATCCACGCTGCGCTTCAACATGTCCGCGCGTTCCAACACCAAGTGCATCATAATGGATTACCCAACCCCTGTTAATTCTCTAAATCAAGTAACGGTTCCAAGGGATTTAAACCTACACTCTAAACAAAGCCGTTTTGAACCGAATCTACTAGGAGAAGCTTGACGTAGCCCAGATAGGGAATCCAGAACAAGGCCTTCCCGTTTACTTGGGAAATAGGAATAGGATAAGGAGAAGGACAGGACTTATCGGTAGTCAACTGGAGGCCTCCGCCAGGAACTAAAAACTCAGTAACATCCCCACAATCCTGATCCAAGTTAGGATTATTATCTCCCTTCGTGAGCAAAAAATACTCCCCATTTGAACGAATTTTAACTACGGCACGGTGAATGATTTCCAATTTTTTATACGTTGAAACATACACCACAATGTCACTCGTGCCTTGCTTTGGAACATTTACGAGTTGTTGATTCGCTTTGAACCGAATGTCCCAACCCCCTTGACCATCAGGAGTGTACTCCGCGAGTTCAGTTGGAGAAGAATTACCCACATCCACTCCATCTAATACCATTTCTTGCACATTCAAACTTTCAGGAGCAATTCCCTGTAAAATAACCACATCGCCGCGCGCCATAGTGGGAAGCATGCTCCCCGAAACTACGATTACCAAAGGAGAATGTGTTTGAAGAATTAATCCAAAAAAAGAATACAATAAGAAAGCAAAGACAAACGAAAAAACAATATAGATAGCCCAATTGATGTACTCATTATTCCCAGGATTCAATTTTGGAATAATCCAATCATCCACATACGTGAACGGATCGAGCTTTTCCCAAAAGGTGTGGGAGTTCTTCTTGGACTTGGGAGTCATTGCAAAAATGAAACGAGAATGACATTAAAAAGGTACTTGGAAAGGAAATACAAACTACTTCAATGCCTTATCCAACGCACTTTGTAATTCCTTCAAATCTTCCTGCACGCGCTTCGCAGCGTCCAACAAAACCGTCTTCGCAGGCTTTGATTTGGTGCGGAGAATAAACAATGCGTCCTTGTCCATAGGATGCTCAAGCTTGTAGGCAACGAACTCCACGTTAGGGTCGTCCACTAAGTGGCTTTTCAACAAATTGGCAAACGTGTGGGTCTCTCCCATAAGTTTGAATTCAATCGAGTTGGTTTGCTTTTTCAAAAACTGAATCTCCATAGATTATTCCTCCAATTCCTTTTTGGGTTTAGCCGGAAACGTTTCGGTGCTCATGCTTTCTTCCTTCACGATCTGTTCGCGAGAGAGAATTTTACCAAAACCTTTATCATTCGTTGAAAGTTCAATCGAATAAGGATTCACCGCAGACACGCGTGCGCGAACAAAATCGCCCACTTGATACAAATCGTGCATGGAGCGGATGAATTGACGTGAAGCACGCGCAACGCCTAATGCTCCGGTTGAATCAAAAATTTGTCTACGTTGACCGTTCTTTTCAGCCCAGCCAATGTTGATTAATGCCACCGCATCTTTGACTAATGAAACACGACCCACAATTACAGTGTCTACTTCCAATCCTGTGGCGTTGTGATGCGTATTCGTCACGTGCACCTCACGTGCATCTTCATTAAACGAAACTTCACCCGGTGAAGTGGCAATGACGTTTCCTTCTTCATCAGCGAACGTATTTTTTCCCGCCTCGTACTCTTCTTCCACCGTCAGGCGTTGGCCGGGATAAACCACTTTTTTAGAATCCATAAACTCTCGATTCTCCACGTTTCAAAACAATCCGTACTTACCAAAAAGGCCACGGAATGGTTTTAAATACCCCAGCCCTAGCGTTGCCGTATGGTCCTGGAAACCCTCCTCCCAAGTGCAATTGCGAGGGAAAAACCCCACTACATGATGCTGGTGGCCTTCCTATTTGCCATCGTGGGAATGTGGCTGGCCTATTTCATTTTCCCTAATTCCGCAAGCATACTCACCATCGCATTCATTGTCATTGCAGCCGAACCCCTCTTGCGAAGGACCTTCATGCAGGAGGAAGACGAAGAGGCACGCAAACCGGGACCCGCTTCAACTTTCTTGGAACGACACTTCGATTTGATCGCCATGTATTCCTGGTTCTTCGTGGGACTCGTTTTAGCGTACATGAGCTGGTACATCATTTTACCCGACATGCAACCCGAACGCTGCTTAATGGATGGACTATGTGGTGAATTTCCCACACGCCAGAGTATTTTCTCTGAACAAGAAAGACAACTGATGAGTATTGGACAATTACGCGAGAGTGTTTCTCCAGGAACAGGAAACATCGCATTCTCTTCGACTGGAATGGCGGCGGGAGGAATAGCCAATGGTGATTACTGGGGAATCGTGCAATTCTTGTTTACGAACAATGCTACCGTGCTACTTTTGGCAATATTATTCTCATTCCTCTTTGGTGAAGGTGCATTATTTTTGATTGGATGGAACGCGAGCATCATTGGAACGGTGATGGGAAAAATTGCGGCACAAGCATTAGTTTTGAGTCCAGTACACGATATATTTTCTATTTTCCATGCCCTACTATTTGGAATCTATTATGGAATAGGATTTATTCCACATGGCGTACCAGAGATTGGCGCGTACTACATCGGGGCTATTGCGGGGGGAATCATTTCCGCAAGCATGGCCAAACAAACCTATCGCACGAATGAATTCAAAACCATTGCAAAAGATGCAGCCGCGTTGATTATAATTGCAGTAATCTTACTCTGGGTTGCAGCGATGATTGAAAGCTTCTTATGGCTGAGCGCATAACGACCTCGGCGGTTTGGTCTCCCTTTACCAAGGTTGATCTATGGGATTTATAGGAAAGTTAGTACGTATGTCGGTAATGCCCGTTCGAACATTTGATGTCATCATCGAAAAAGACGAGGATGGTTGGTTCATTGCCAGCGTCCCCGCTATCCCGGGGTGTCACACTCAAGGGAAAACCAAGAAAGAAGTTTTAGATAACATCAAAGAGGCCATCGAATTATGCCTCGAAGTAATGAAAGAACGCATTGAAAAAGCAACAACCGGCTTCGTGGGAATCGAAAAGGTTGTTGTGCATGCCTAATGCGGTAAAAGTCGAAAAAATAATCCGAGTTCTCCACCAAATGGGATTTACTGAACTCAGGCAGAAAGAATCCCATAAATTCTTTGCTCATGCAGATGGACGCACAACTGTTATTCCATTCCACAAAGAAATCAGAATCAAACTCTTAACCAGAATCATCAAACACGATTTGAAAATGGAACGAGAGGTTTTCTTTAAACTAATTGAGTAAATGCTCACTTCTTCTTTCCTTTCTTCTTCTTTTGCAAGTTTCGCTTAGGAGGCTCTTTCGCATCTTGTAGAACGCGATACAACGCAGGAGCGTATTGCTCGAATGCATTTTCCAAATCATTCTTGGAATGTGCCTTGCGTGTTTTCTCTGAAAGATTCTGAATCAAACTCGATAATTCAAGAGGGAAAATGAACTTGGTACTGGCACCCTGGCCCAACACTTCCAATGCCTTGATGTAAAAGTAAGAAAGTGATTTGTCGTCCAACTTTTCTGCAGCCTGACGAATACTGTCGATCTCGGCCTGCATTCCAAGTGCTTTCTGAATCTGCGCCAGTTTGGTTTGCTCGGCAGCGGCACGCTTGGAGAAGGCCTCTTCGATTTCTTTAGGAATAATTAATTCTTGCAACTCCACACTTTCAACCGCGACTCCCCAGGAGTTGGCAATTTGCTCCAATTCTTTACGCAGTTCGGTGTTGAGTTTTCCCACGTCGGAAATTAATTCCTGCAACGTTAAACTACCTGACACATCACGAAGCTTCGCCTGCACAAATTGTGTCGCACCCCTCCTAAAATCATCCACTTCAATGACCGAATTGATCACGGATTGTTTGTCTTTCTTTACGAACAAATAAATGACAGCATCTACCGTAACCACAATATTATCTTTGGTAATCACACTCTGCGGTTTCACATCCAACGTTTGTGTACGCAAATCCACAATCTTGAAACTCTCAATCACGGGAATCATGAAAGTCCAACCAGGCCCACCCACACGATTGATTCGACCTAAACGGTAAATGACCGCACGCTCGTACTCCTTGAGAGTAATCAGGAAGTCGTATTGCTTAATCAAGAAAAGAATGAGAATGAAACCACCCGCAACCAGGACCAAATTGGCCAGAGCATAAGCGTTCGTTAGGATGAAATACGCCGCAACGACGACGAATATGAGGACGGTAGCAAAAAAGCCCTGCTTGACCTTGTAGCTCTCCACCTTACCAAAACGTTTAACCATCCCAAAAAAACCTCTTATTCGGCCTGGAAAAGGCACATAACTTAATATTTTCGCCCCTTTTTAAGTACTTGTATGGCCGAAAAGACCCTAGCCGTTATTTGCGTGGACCGAGACAACGATTTTGGCCGAAAGGCTGGAATTGACGGACCGATCATCGGAAGGAAGGATAATCTACGCGCAGCCGTCAAACTGGCCCTCGCGGACCCCGAGGACAGCGATGCGAACTGCCTATTCATGGCCATCCAAAAATACGACGAACTAAAGGAAAAATACTCCGAAATCGAAATTATCACCCTCGTTGGAAGTAAGAAGTTTGGGTTCGAGAGCGACGTCAAAATAAACGAACAACTGGATGCGTTTTTGGAAACATTCAAAGCAGACGCATTCGTGCTGGTAACAGATGGAGCAGAGGATGATCAAATATTACCCATCCTTCAAAGCCGTGCCCCCATTCTTTCAAAGAAAACAGTGATCATCAAACAAGCAAGGGAAGTGGAGTCGACATTTTACACCATTAAAGAAGCGTTACGCGATCCTTTCTTAGCACGACTCGCATTTGGAATACCTGGAATCATTATTTTACTCTACTTGCTTTTGCCTACAGTTGGGTTGCAATTAGTTGCCGCCATATTGGGTGTTTATTTAATTTTGAAAGGATTTGGATTAGAAGACCGCTTGTTAAACGTGTTCAAAGAAATAGGAAGCTCTATTTCCGCACAACGCGTGAGTTTCCCATTCTATGTAGGAGCCATGATGTTCGCGGCATTCGGAATATTCTCTGCTGCACCCTACGTCATTGACGCGTATTATGCATTCCAAAGCGGACTGTATCAGCCCGGCGCCGATAGTGTAGGAGTAGCAATTGACTTCATCATCATGTTCGGCGCGATAACAGGACTATCATTCTTAGTAGGAAAAGGCGCAGACGCCATCCAACTCAAAAAAGCCTATTTGTTACACACGTATTTACTTTCTGCAGTGGCCGTAATACTCGGAGCCATACTCATGGGGACTGCTAAAGGCGTTCTAATTGGTTCCACCACGTTAAACGGGTTCCTTGGTCTATTGATTATTTCATTCCTCATCTTCTTCGGAACCTACCGCGTGATGGGAGTATTTGACATACGAAAGAAAGTCACCACCTTGTTGATCGGATTGCCCGTGTATAGCAAGACAGGAAAATGGTTGGGAAAAATAGAAAAGATCTCACGCGAAAAGGGACACGTGGAGTTTACACTCAAAAGCAAGAAGGTACAATTGGGAATACAAGACTTCCAATTGCAAAATGGAAAAATACTCGTGCACGGAAATGGAATCACTCCTTCGAAGTAAGTGAACGGTTATATTCAAGGAGAACACTCCTGAATTATGACACCAAGACGCTGGCATAAACGCAGACCATTGCCACGGACACGGGAAAATGCCACCCCACTAAAAAAATTCAATGCCATCCAATTTTTCCACCAAAACCGTACACACCTTCTAACTGGCACCACGCTCTCCGCGAAAAGAAAAACGGCATATGGACTGTTCTATTCCCATTTTTCCCAAATCGCCCCCATTAAAGAATCATACAGACCCGCTCTGGAAAAAGAAATGACCCAGCGCGCAAGGTGGAAAAGAATACTCGATAATTTGGAAAGTGCAAGACCCGTTTCGGAATATACGATGAACACGTTTGAAAAAGAAGTGAAGTCTATTTTTGAAAAAGGAATCATCCTCATCAACGCATTCCCCAAGCAGCGTCACCGTAAAGGAGGAATGAGACTACTGATCCACCACGCACAAGAAAAACTGGCTCAACTCAATTTGCCACAGGAAAGAAAACTCACGCGTTGGGCCAACCAATTGTCGCTAGTCCACACCGCCATCGCTGTCCAGGATTTTTTACTCACAAATAAATACGGACCCACCCTTTCCCGAGTACTTCAAGAATATGAAAATGAAGCCTATCAACAAATATGGAAAATGCGCTAAGATTATTGCGTGGAAGGATCCCCAATAATCTTCAAAGGCTTCGCCACGCTAAACGAAATAAGCTTACCTAATCCATTCAGGAAAGAATCCGTTTTCTTTCCCCCAACAAACGCATGATCAAGGACTTCTTTCAAGGTTGAAACCGGAATCACTTTGATACCGTTTAACTCTTTTGTGGACAACACAATATCCGCGAGATTAGAACGAGGAACAATCACTTCAGAGAAGCCCGCACGCACCGCCGCATAAACCTTACTTGTAACACCACCCACAGGTAACACTTCCCCTCTCACGCTCAAACTGCCGGTCATGGCGAGGTTTTGTTTGACTGGAATCTGTTCGAGCGCCGAGATGACGGCCGTGGCCACACTCACACTGGCACTATCCCCCTCCACTCCATCATAGGTTTGCAAAAATTGAATGTGAACATCGTGCTTGGAAATGTCCTTACCCGAGAGCTTCTTGATTAACGCAGACACGTTCTGCACGGCTTCCTTGGCAATATCCCCTAATTTTCCGGTAGCAATCAACTTTCCTTCCGCACTGCTTTGCGCAGGAGCAATCTCAGCCTCAATGGGCAAAATCAATCCCGCGTCTCCGTCTCCCGAAACCGCGAGACCATTCACTCGACCAATGGCAAATCCAACTGATTTGTACACTTCATAGTCGCGTTTTTGGTCCAACACCTTAGACATCATTTGCTGCTCTAACGTACGCGCATTCAAACGCGCTTCGTATACATCTTCCGCCAAAACTAATGTGTGCCCCTTCTCTTTGGACAAATCCCCGGCAGCGCGTACCAATCCACCCAAGTCGCGCAACTTGAGCGTGAGTTTTCCTTTCCTTCCAGCGCGACGCTTGGCTTCAAACAAAATAACTTCAGTAGCTTCTTTCGTAAAGTGGGGAATCTTCCCATCCTTACGCACTTCCTGCGCCACAAACTGAACAATCTTTTTTCGATTATCCGCCGTATCATCCATATCCAAATTCATATACACTTCGTATCCGTACCCGCGAATACGCGAACGTAGTGCGGGATGAACATTTTCGAGATCTTTGTAATTTCCCGCTGCCACCAACACAAAATCACACGGTACAGGTTCTGTGCGCGTCATGGCACCCGAACTCATTTCACTCTGTCCAGTAATGGGGTATTTTTTTTCCTGCATGGCCGTTAACAATTCCTGTTGAGACTTCATGCTCAACGTGGCAATCTCATCCAAGAATAATACCCCACCCGAACTCTTGTGAATCAAACCCGGCTCCACACGCAAATGAGCAGGCGTTCCGAGACCGCCGGAGTTATGGACTAAAATATCGTTTGTGAAAAGATTTCCAGATTCAGTCGTAACGTTATATACGTGCCCGCGCAAAAAGCGCTTGGAGATCTTCGTAGCTCGTTTTTCCGAGGTTTGGGATGGAGGAGAGGTCATCTATACCATTACTGTCCTCTAGGCGATTAAATAGGTTTTGCTTTTGAGAGGGAAATTTACTACTTGAAGAGGCTTTGTCCTTTAGTGCACCTTCAATTACTGATTGAAACCGTCTTTTCTTATCTTCAGCATATCGCAAAGGAAATTGTTTGTCAAAGAATAACACGCGGTGAAAAGTTGTTCGAAGAAATATTCTGTAATTGGCCGTGAAAGCGCCATCTTTACGATGTCTTCCTGCTGAATAGTTTTTGTTAATATTACCAGTCGTTGAAATGCCAACTGATGCGAGAAGTGCTTCAACACTTCGTAAGAATTCGCGGTGCTCTTTTTCAAGGAATTCTATTTTAGAAAGTCCGATCGCGAAATCAGTGAATCGTGAATTCCTCAACGAGTCGGGTCGATACCTAACTACTGAAACTTCAGACGATAGGTATCCATCCAAGAAAGCGACCCTTGATTCTTTTGATGACTTTGAAAGCCAGATTGGCAAACGGTAATTTATGGTCACTTTATCTCCAACAGGCGTTCCAAGCGCGACAAAGAAGCGAATGATCGAACGGTCAAATGTGCGGATACAATAGGAGTGACCAAATTCGCCTCCTTCAATGATATTTATTTTATCAGTCGCGAATGGAAAGATTCGAAAGAAATCCCTTTTCCACGTTTCAATATCTGCAAAATCGGAAGAAATGAATGAAAGAGTATTAAGATTGCAATCGAGGCATCCATCGCCATAAATGACACCCATCATTCGCAACACATTGTTGAATTCAGGATGTCCAGCAGAAAAAGGGAGTAATCCATATTGCTCCAGTTTTCGTGCCGCTTTAATTGGATTTGGAATCGCTTGCTTTTTCCCTTTCGTGTGCCACCAGCGCGTGCTTCCTTGGCGAACGCCCAAGATTTTGGCTGCTTTTTTATAACCTATCTTGGGATTGGCTTTGACCAATTGCAAATATTCGGCATATTTTTGACAGGAACGTTGGTCTTCTGCTGAATAGGTGTTGATGATGTCCTGTTCAGAGACAATTGGAATCATCATTGAAGTAACACTTTTTAGTGTATATCTCTTTGCAGGGTAAACCGCCAAAGAAAATTCGTTTGATAATTTCGTTCAAACCACTTCCGGTGAAAGGAATTTTTCGACTCCGTTGTGCATGAAGAAACATTAAACCATTTAGGTAAGGCCATATATAACACATGAAAGATTTAAGCCGAACGACGAGCAATATTCCTCAACGCCCTAGTGATCGCGTGCCAAAATCTTCTCCAACTTCAAATGAATAAGTTTATCCAAAAACCCAATTTTTCCAGCATCTTTGTCTTTCCCAGATAGAATAACGGAATGTTCAGGCGTCAAAGAAATAATGCTTTCATTTACTTTGATATCCACGATTTCCCCTTCATAGGGCTGGCGATTCAAGGAAAGCACGCGCACCCAATCAGTTTTGCATTCTTTTTGTCCAAGTGTGTAAATAGTGTCTTCGTCACGCAGGTGAAAGGCTTCATGTCCTTTTTCAGTATAGATGATTTCGCTTTTGTATTTGGGATACAACTCTGCCCAGAGTTCAATAAAGGTTTTTTCGTGCATTTCAAACCCGTGCTTGCCTTCTTTTTTCAAATAGAGCTTGTTAAAGCCATAGTGACATTGTAAGGGGTCATGTCTCACATCACCAAGCAAGGCACCGGCTCGTGCACCGGTTGCTTCAGAAAAAGGAGCCATTTTTCGAGCAAAATTATCCACTAATAATTTGGGCGTCTGTTTCACAGTAGGACGATTGACTTGACTTCCGACCGCTAAACCAAAAATGAGAATACCGCCCAAGATTAACGTGGCCGCGTATACGACATCTGGAATCCATCCGAGTGTCCAACCAATGTACGAAAGTAAAAACCACCCTAATGGGAATAACAAACTCATCAAGCGCGTATTATCTTCTGCTTTCTGCGCATCCAAACGAGTATGATGCACAATATGCTTTCCTTCACCCGCACGCACAACACGGACGCGTGGATTATTCTGATCCTCATCATTGGGATACACTAACACATCATACAATCGAGAAATAGGAAGAATTTCAGCCATGGCCTGTGCAAGCATGGACTTACCAATTCCAGGAACACCAATCAACAACACATTTCGTTTCTGCGCCGAAGCCTTACGAATAATTTCAACGGCCTTCTCTTGGCCAATCACTTGCTCAACTAAAGAAGAAGGCACTTCCATCTCTTCCGTGGACTTGAAACTCAAGGGGATTACCAACTCAGCCTTATCCACCGCTATCAACTCATCCACTTTAGGAGAAACAGCATCTTTCTTGGGAGAGCGAGGCATCACCACTAATGACACATTTGCCGATTAAAAAGGAAAGCTAAAAACGACGGCGTTTAGCTCGCGAACGGGCTCGAGAAGCAGGTTTAGAGGCGGCTTTACCTGGCTGACTGGCCCAGCGCTTAGTGATGCCTGAGTGCAGGGTTTCAATGGCTTGCCATAATGCATTGGCTTCGCGCTGGGAAGAATGAGGAATAGCTTTGAGCAGCCGTACGCGTGCCTCGTCGGCACGAAGAGGGCGAGTATGAAATTCAGTTGAGGCAATTTGAAAACGAGCATTCGATAGATAGCGCCGCAATTCATTCTTTCCCATCTCAGTCTCAAAAAATGAATTCCATTTATCAACCATGGAATCAAAATAATCCCCTACAGGAGGTTGCTTTGCTTCAATCGCCTTAATTCTATGAATTGCCGCGTTTGATGAATCTGCTGCTTTTCTCCATTCGTCGTAAACAAGTTTGCCAGCTCGACTCTTTACAGCTTTGTCTGTATTGAAATGATAAATCTCCCCCGGTTCGATATCATGATACTCCTTTGCCCCTTGCTCGTAAATTACTGAGCGAATAATAGCAAAGAAAACATACTGGTGTGCTAGTTTGTCCGCTTGTTTACGCAAATGACTAGGAATTTTAGCACCCATTCCCCTATGAAAGAAGCCAGTATTATAAGGCCTTTTTGCCCGCAATTGGGTATGTCCATCCACCTGACTTTCCTAGGAACCTCCTGCTCCACTCCCACGCCTGAAAGAAACCTTTCAAGCATGGCCCTCACGTATCCAGGAAACTGGTTTCTTTTCGACACACCGGAAGGCGTGCAGCAGCGACTCATGCAAACCGGAATGAGCTATTTGAAACTCAAACACATCTTCATCTCCCACTTCCACGGAGACCACACGCTTGGATTGCCTGGGTTGCTTGCCACCATGACCATTCATGAACGCACGCAAGACTTGCACATTTGGGGACCCAAGGGAATCGATCGAAAAATACGCGAAGCCGTCGCATTCGGAAACTTCTTACCGAGTTATCAAATATTTCCCCATGAATTAGAAGAAGGAATGCTCGTTGAGAGCGATGAGTTCCGCATCTCCGCAGTCAAACTAAACCACTCCTGTGCGTGTTACGGATTCATTTTCGAAGCCCAAAGCAAAGAAGGAGAATTCCAACGCGCCAAAGCAATCAAACTCAAAATACCCATGGGACCATTATGGGGAAAACTACAACGAGGCGAAACGATTACGCATGCAGGAAAGAAATACACGCCCAACATGGTCATGGATTATGCCAAAGGAATGAGCGGAACCAAAGTAGCCTACATCATGGACACATTCCCCCACGCCCATTACGTGGATGCGTTGAAAAAAATGAAAATCGACGTACTCATCCACGAATCCTCTTTTTTAGAAACCGAAAAAGAACGCGCATGGGAAACGAGACACTCTACGGCACGCATGGCGGGAGAAATCGCAGCCAAACTAGGCGTACGACAGCTCATCCTGACGCACTTTTCTCCCCGTTATCCCCATGGAAAGGATATGGTGAAGGAAGCCCAAACCGCATTCAAGCACGTGACAGCGGCACACGACCTGATGAAAGTAGAATTACCCGCACGCTACTCACTCGAAACGAAAACAAAGAAAAAAACGAGCAAAAAATAATCCTATACCAGTTTGGGAATCACGGGAATGTTATACTCGAACCTCTCATTGGGCGCCATAATCACCGGGCGCGTCTTCAGGTTACTCTTCTCTATCTTCCGAATGAACTCCTCCGGGGAGGCCATGCAAATGTCAAACGTGTTATAGTGCATGGGAATCACGACATCCGGCTTCAACACCTTAGTGGCTTTCACTGCGTCCACGATGTCCATGGTAATGTTCCCCCCAATAGGAAGCAACGCCACATGCGCACTAAACTCGGGAGAAAACTCCTCAATCAAATCCGAATCACCTGCATGATACACGGAAATACCATCGCCCGTGACCACATAGGCCATAGGATAAAATGCTTGAGGATGATGCGCCATTTCCACCCGCACATGAACGCCTCGCACATGTAATTCGGAATTGGATGTCACGGCACGCTTACAGCGCGCGGGAATGTTTAACTCACTCAGCACGGAATCATGGGCCACGACACACGTACCGTCACGGTTGGCCAAATACTCAATCGTTTTCTTATCAAAATGATCCTCGTGCTCGTGCGTAATCAGAATCAATGAAACCTTGGGAAAATCCTCCAAGGCAATAGGAGAAGGGACCTTTCGATCATACTGACCGAACGAACGGCAATGAACACAGGGATCAATAAGCACGCTCGACGCGGAAAACTCCAAAAGAAAGGAAGAGTGACCGAGAAAGCGAATGTGCATGCAGATGACTACGATGGCGCAGTATAAAAATCAACGAGAAATGGACAAAGGAGAAAACCAACCAAACCCTCACGCATTAAAAATACGGCTAAGCATTAATTATGTTATGAGGGAGAGTTCGTTACAGTGGATTGCGACAGGAGTACTTCTTCTTATTTTACTCTCCACATGCGCATGGGCACAAGTAACCATTCCCCGCGTCACCGAATCACGCGTAGGGTTTCATGGAATTGATGTTTTTGTAAGCGATGACGGCTCCGCAATCGTGGAAGAAAAATTATTCTTCAACTTCTTCGCAGGAGAAGCTAAACAGTTTGAAAAAGACTTCGTAGAAAACACCCCCAGCTTGTTTGAATGGAAAGAAGATTATCCCTTCATCAAACCCCACATTGGATCAGAAGGACAAGCAAAGAACGTCGAATTCTTACTCAACCGCACCGCGTCAGAGGAACCCACGCTCACCGTGACGTATGATTATCCCACCGGATTAGTATTACAAGTCAACGTCGAGGCACGCGGAAGAAGCACACGATGGAAAGTAAGCGACGTGGCGTTAGTTGACTTCATTGAAAGCGCCAACATCAAAATACCTTCCAACACGCAAATTAATTTTCATTTCCCCGGAAACTCAGTTGTAGATACGAGCTTGTTGCCGCAGGGAGTAACCGTGTCCAACAACGTGGTCACCCTTACCAACATGCAAACCAATTCATTGCGCATCGAATACCTGGTATTCACCCCCATCGCAGATCCCATTGATTTGACTGAAATACTCCAGGACTTACAAGAAAGCCCATTCTTCATCATGGTGCTGGTCGTAATGGGAGTATGCGGACTATACGTGGCACTCAATAAGGACCAATTCTCGAGAAAAATAGAAGAATATGTCATCCAGCACTCCGAATTTAGGCCCCCGCCCAAACAAGACATTGATGGGGACCTCGAAGCCGACGGTGGGGCGAGCGGACGTGAGTGAAAAACCCAGCCCATTATTCCTAGTTACACTCGCCACCATTGGAACCGCATTATTCTCCCCCCTCACACTTGAAGGGATACCCATGGTGGTGTTGATCATTCCATTCGCACTACTCGCAACCTTGTTGCACAACGCCGAAAAAGGAATGACTGTGGGAATTGGCACCAGCATCGCATGTGGAATATTCATTCAAGCCTTTGACATTTGGAGCGTAGTGGGATACGCACTCGCGAGCACCATTGCCGTGCTCGCATATGAATCCATTTATCCCACCAAAAAAGATGAACTCAACGCACTTATTTTCTTAGCACTCGGAACACTACTTGTTGAATTATTCATCGAACTCGCACGCGGAGACGCGATTTTTTTCCGAAGCGAATACTTTTTGGGAACCACGCCCCGTGTGGGAGTGCAATTGGTACTGAATGCTATTGTGCTGTGGATTGGAATTTCTACATGGAATCCATTTACTTCTACTAAAAAAATAAATTCACATTCCATTTAGCGGAAAATATCATCCCAAATGAAACCGTAATTCCCAGAGAAAAGACTCGACCATGCGTTGGGAGTGAAATTAATGAACCACAGAATGACTAGGACAAACAAAAGAAAATAGACCCAGCGCCGACTCCACTGGGAAAGCCAAAGGTGCCAGGCCATGTAGAGGACGAACAACTCAAAGACCAACGAATAACCCAAAAAACCCGCAATCATACATAACCAGTCCTCGCATGCATTATAAATCCAATCTCCAAACAATATGCATGACCGAACTCATCATCAGCATGATAGGGTTGACCATCCTCCTGGGTTTTGTTGGAAATGTATTATTCCAAAAAACATCCATCCCCAACACCCTCTGGCTGCTCCTCTTTGGAATGGTATTAGGCGTCATGGGATTCGTCGAAAGAGACTTCCTGGCCAGCGGAGCAGGACTCATGGGCGCAATTGCCATCATTGGCATTCTCTCCGATGGGGGACTGCACATGGACCTCAAACATGTGGTCAAGGAAGGATACCTGGGAACACTCCTCATGATGGCCGGACTCATTACCACGACCATCGGAATAGGCGCACTGCTCACACTCGCAGGGTTCCCCCTCGCCACGGCGATGTTGGTGGGAATCATGCTCGCGGGGACCAGCTCCTCCGTAGTCATCCCCATCGTAACAGGACTTTCGTTCGTTTCAGAAAAACTAAAAACCATTTTATCCATCGAATCAATATCCGACACCTTCTCCATCGTGCTCGCACTCTTCCTCATTCACTTCCTCGAATTCCAACAGGTCACAGACGGAGCAGCCAGCGTATTAGTACAAGGAGTCGTGCTCCAATTCCTATCCGCCATATCCGTGGGACTCATCTTTGGTTCGGTGTGGGGACCCTTCATCGCACGGCTCAAACAATACGAATACTCCTATGCCGCCACGCTGGGGGCGCTCATTCTCCTTTACGCATTCAGTGAACTATTCGGCTCGAGCGGAGCCATTGCCGTATTCACGGCCGGCATCATGCTGGCCAATGCCCACTGGGTGTATCACGCACTGTTTCCCGAGTTCCAATTTGAACGATTGGACGAGGACATTGGAAGAACACATGGACTGTTCGCCTTTCTTATCCGAGTATTTTTCTTCGTATTCCTAGGAATGATAGTGGGAGTGCCAGAGACACAATACCTTGTTATTGGACTTTTCATCACGGGCGTCATCGTACTGGCACGATACATCTATGTCTCGTTCTTCGTCAAGCGAAACATCATCACCCTTACCACCAAGGAGCAAAAAATAACCTACATCATGATTCCACGAGGACTATCCGCGGCAGTACTATCCATATTCGCCTATTCCAGCGGACTCGCATACGGATACGAAATTCTACAAATCGTGTTTTCCGTCATCATCTTCTCCATCATAGTCTCAACCGTCGGGTCCTACGTTTTACAGGAAAAAAAAGAAAACAAAACAAAAAAAGAGACCCCGCGAGCACTACCCGTTACCCAGACGATCGACTAAAAATACTTCATGTACGAAACGAACGCTTCTTCTGAATGCCACTCTGAAGGATACCTTCAAAAGGAACCTTAGCCCACTTCAAGACGTTCTGTATGGAATAATCATCCGTGCACACATATACTTTTTCTTTATTGGAAACCGCCTCCAACCCTAACGCCACCACTTCCAAATCCGTATGAGACAAACGCAAAATTCCGTGCGTTTCAGCCAACTCTTTAGCCACACGAATGAAAGAAGGAGAAGCTTCGACAATACGCACATGGTGCTCATTCAATGCGGCGTCCAATCGTGTTTTGGCCAGCGCCTCTTTTACTTCCGAAACACACGAAGGAGAAATCACATAGTCCTTTTTGCTCGTAAAAGGAAAACCAGAGGCATTAATGAACACTGCACTATCCAAAATGCACTTCATACACCCATCGTGCGGGCTAAGTTCATAAATCTAAAGGACGCAAAATACGAATGACCTCATTTAAGGAGCAAATAAAACACAAACTAGCCCACGCCCTCACCCAAGAAGAACTGGAAATGCTCCCCAGCAGCTTCCAACGATTAGGACACATCGTACTTTTACGATTGAAAAAAGAACTTTTAACAAAGAAAGAAATCATCGGAGAGGCTGCAATTGCATGTGTGCCCGGAACTAAAACAGCATGCCTGAATGCAGGAGAAGTGAGCGGGGAATTTAGGCGACCCCATATTGAGTTTCTCGCAGGAGAAGACTATTTCGAAGTAGACCACCATGAACACGGATGCGTTTTCCGCTTTGACGTACGCAAACTCATGTGGAGCATGGGAAACATGAACGAGCGAAAACGCATGTACGAAATGGTGCAACCCGGGGAAATCGTGGTCGATTTTTTTGCCGGCATTGGATACTGGAGCATCCCCATTGCCAAACTCACGAAAGCAAAGCACGTGTATGCCATTGACGCCAACCCGGATGCCATTGAAGCGATTCGCGTGAACAAAAAACTAAACAAAATAACCGATGACAAAATCACCATTATCCATGGAAAATGCGAAGAAGTGGCCCCTTCCATTGGACGCATCGCCGACCGAATCATCATGGGATACATTCCAGCACCCGTATTTGCACTCACCGCAGCATACCACACGCTCAACTCGCGCGGGGGAATCATTCATTACGAAGGCGTGTGCGAGGAAGGAAAATATGACGAATTAATGAAAGACGTACGAACCCAAGGCACCAGTTTAGGATGGGTTATAGAATTGGTTCACGCCCAGCAAGTGAAAAGCATGGGACCGAGAAAATGGCACTACGTATTAGACATACGTGTAACACCTATTGATTGGGACGAAGGAAGCATGGGAAAAAAAATTAACTAAATTCTTCAGGCGCACGAATAATATACAAACGCAATTCCTGCTCAATGGTTGTTTTACCATTCTTCGTGTGGGCGCGCAAAAAATCCAATATCTCTTTCTGCTTCTCAAGGGCAACCTTGCGCTTCATGAAAGTGTTAGAGAAAACTTCAAACGCCCAATCGGGAGATTTGAACTCAAAAGGAAGAACGAGCTTACGCACTTCCACCTTCCACCCATTCTCCTTACAAAAAACAAGAAATTCCTTATCGAACTCAGCCATTTTCTTTTGATGCTCTGGTTTAACGAATTCTTCTAAACGCGGAAGATCACGTTCACCTGAAGAAAAACCCACCACAATCGGAGCATTAGGCTTTGTGACACGAACAAGCTCCTGAACTATTTTTTCCCAGCGCGACTTATCATAATGAATGACCCACATACAATAAGTGGACTCGGACGAATCATCATCAATAGGCAGACCCACGGAAGGAGACTGTACCACTTGGACGCGATCACGAAGGTTCTTTTCGCGCAGCATCTTATCAATCACATTGACCGACCAATCGTGTTCACGTACACACGTAATGGTCTCAGCAAGCTCGACAAAAGGGAGAATGAGTCTGCCCGGGTCATATCCCGCGTCAATGACATGCTTTCCCTTGATTTCGGCCGCTTCCGCGATGGCCGGAATCTCATGCGAATCGCGGTGAACACTGCATTTTACCATTTCTTCCCAATAATCCCAGTATACGGAATCCTTGGGCCTGGTTGTAGGGGAGACCATAACAGAATAGGTCACCTTTCTTATTAAAAGGAAAACCGCGCGAACTGAATCATGCACGCTACTTTCCATCCACGATTTGCGATGAGCAAACAGAACAGCACGCATGCGCTCACCGTCGCCATTAATGAAAAGAAAATAGACCCCTTGATGATACCCATTTCAACTACCATTTCCAAGACCCACTACTATTTTACCACCTCCACCTGCTCAGGAAGAATCACATTAATGGATTTGAATGAAGACGAATCAAAAAAAGAAAACGTGTTTTATCGAAAATGGCACCGGAAGGTAAAATTCAATGAAGTGTGGGAAGGAATTGAAAATTATGAAAAGAAAGGAAACCTGTGGTTCAGACAAGACCCCTTCGTGTATGTGATTGGGACACAGGATGTGGAACACGCACAACTTGTAATCCGAGCGTGCCAGGAAGCGGGAGTCAAACGCTATGGAATTCATCATATTGAGGAAGGAAAAATACTCCTAGAAATTTTTGGCACCCATCACATGGGCATTCCAATCGTTATCAAAGGAAAAATGCTCGTTGAGAAGAAAAATGTACAAGAATTCGTTAAAATTGCCAACCAAAAATGGACGCGCAACGAAGAAAAAAGAAAAAAACTAGAAAAAGCATTACGAAAAAGATTGGAATAGGCTATTCAATTACCACAATCGCAGGAAAATCACGACTTAACTTCCACGCCAACTCCGTACAATAGGCACCCGTATTCTCAACTGCAATCACATCGCCCTGCTTGACAGCAGAAAATAGATGACCCAATTCATCCGAACCAAACATTAAGGGACCAGCCAAACGCACATTGGATCTGGAGCCCGTTGTCTCCACTAATGCAAAAAATCTAAACGGATTCATACTGATACGAGGAAGCACATTGATACCAGCATCTAACAAAGCGAACGTTTGACCGTCCACACTCTTGAGATGCTGAACTCGACTTACGAGAATCATACTGTCTTCCACCAAGAAACGACCGCACTCCAAGTATAGCGTGCGCGTGGATAGAAATTCTCCCAATTGCTCCTTGATGATTTGAACGTATTGCGAAAGCGATTCTTTGCGCTCAACCAAACTTGTTTTCCCAGGAATTCCACCACCGATGTCAATTCCCTGCAAAAAAGGATAATCACACACAACGGCGGCGAAACGCGAAATAAAATTACGATAATTATTCAACGAACAACTCGTACCAGGATGAGCATGCAACACCGTGACGTTTAATCCCATTTTTGCCAGCGCCTCAATCGTTTTGCGCACTTCACTCGGAGAAAAACCAAAACGATGCTGATCCATGCGCACGCGCATCCCTACAGAAAGGGGCTTTTCACCCGTAACTTTCACCAATTGTTCCGCTTGAGAAAGAGAATCCAAAATAATCAGGGCATTTTGACTCAATGCCTCCTCCAGTTCCTTTTGAGTCGAGGCACAACTGTTGAAAAGTTTCATTCCAGAGTAACTTTTTACCCCCACCAGCTCGCGCATCGAAACACATTCGAAACCGGATTCCATTTTGTTAAGGGAATCCAAAATTTTCTCATGAGGATTCGTCTTAACAGAGTAACACACGTGAATTTTCTTCGCAGCGCTCTGAAAAGAATCCAGTAATTCGAAATAGCGCGCCTGCGCCACACGCGGCATCATCACCCAAAAAGGGGTTTCATGCTCATGCGATAACTCCTCCAACCATACACGGTCGCGGGCATTCATACGATGCATGCCAAGCAAACCCTTAAAGGTCCTTCACCTCACATGGTATTCATGGCACTTTCTATTAGAATTCCGCAAGGAAGAAAAGCACCCAACGCACGAAGCTTCGGTAGAAGCGCCCCCCGGAGGCTGTTAAGCCGCATAGGGTCATACTTTAGACCCGCCAACCCCTCCCTACATGTGGAAAAACGCACAGGATGGCTGGTCAAACAGCACGCACGCAACCCCAGGGTATCCGCATTCAATGAAATCATCCGCCTATCTCGAGTTCCCGAAGAACCATCCAAAGTACGCTCACTAGGGGAGAATGAAGAAGTGCACGTGAATGTCACCCCCACGGAGCTCGTGTCACGAAAACTATTATTCGAACTCGAAAAAACCGTATTGGAAAAAGGAGTAGAAGAAGCCGCGATTGGCGTATCCACCCAATACCCCTCACTTGCCGAAATATTATTGCAAAAAGACGATTACATCCAATTCGTCACCAATTCATGCACCCATGAAAGATGGAGAAAAAACTTGTTACAATTCAAA
Organism: uncultured archaeon; assembly: GCA_964358055.1. GTDB lineage: Archaea > Iainarchaeota > Iainarchaeia > Iainarchaeales > VGJJ01 > VGJJ01. The sequence continues at coordinate 29,192 of CAYHNT010000008.1, forward strand.
GAAACAACACCCGATGTACGGGCAATCAGCATCTTACTTTACTTACGAAAAGCATACCGCCCTGCAAACCCAAAAAAGGAAGCACGCACAACGCAAAAAACGTCATACGTTCCTGACGCAGTCGCATAATTTTTCAAAGTAAGCATCATTTATCTGAAAAAACTACCTAAAGACGTTTGCTTTTTCGATTCCGAATCATCCAGATCGGGCGTTGGTGCATCATTTACCATTACTTTCTCGGGCTCCACGGCAATAGTTTCTTTTTTACGCGAACGCGAATTGGCCCCTTTTGCCTTTTCTTCCTTTTCCTCTTTTTCTTTCAACGAGCGCTCCATCATCTTCCTGACTTTAGCTGAACTTGGACTTGTTCCAAGGAGATAACCCAATTCATCCTCATCAAACTCAAACGTGCGAACCCACTCCTCAGGATTGGGATCATTCTCCAAAATAATGGACCAATAAAACACTTCCTGCGCAATACGCGAACGCGAACCGTGCATGCGCGTCTGAATTTTTTTGATCAATTCCTTCTTTGAGGAACCCTTCATCACGCTCAAACGCTTGAGAATAGCAGGAAACTGATAGGAAATGAAACCATGCGCCCTTTCATTCGTACGCAAACCCACACTCGCAACAAGGTCCCCTGAATACTTGAGAAAACCATAATGCTGCCTACGAAAAATACGCCCATCGAAAATATCCCCACGCGAAAGCGCATCATAGGCAATGGCTAAAGATTCAGTCATGGGAAACTGACGCGGAATATTCTCATCCACCCACTTCTTGAGCAAATCAGGATCCACCTCCACTGTTGAACGTGCACGACGAATCTCACTCAATGAAGGAGAAACGAAAAGCGTGCGCATCACATTGAAAATATTCTCCCCTCTTTCACGATAACCGGATTGCTGCACATCTTCAAGCGTGACTTTTTTTGTACCTGAAGAAATGGACTCCAAATCCAACAAGGCCGCACGCATATCCCCCGAGGAATTCTTCGCCAACTCATTGAGCGAAACCACATCATAGTCCAATTTTTCCTTCTCCGAAATTTCCCTTAAGTGTTTTGAAATAGTGGGATACGGAATTTTACGATACTGGACCATACGACAAAACGAACGAATACTGGCCAAACGCTTGTCTCCATAAATATCGTTTGCCGTTACAATCACGGGATTGCGCGCTTCCTTCAACACGTCCAAAATAGCACTCAAACCGCCTTTGTCATCGCTTCCATGAATTCCATCAATCTCGTCCAACAAAACCAAACGCAGATTCCCAGAAAAACTCGCATTCACTGCCGCAGCCTTGATTACTTTCTCCACGGTCTCCTTGTTACGCGTACCTGAGGCATTAAACTCAACCAACCCCCAACCCATTTCATTAGCCAACGCATACGCAGTAAGGGTTTTACCCACGCCAGGAGGACCCACTAACAATAATGGCTTTTGTAGCGCACCCTGCCTCCATGCCTGGCCCCACAGACGAACTTCAGTCAACGCATCCGGATTACCCACAACCCCAGACAAGGCACCCGGCGCGTGCGATTGTACCCACATACACAGTTAAATAGCACAAACCCACATAAAAAGAGAGATATGGAACGACGATCCTTGCGACCAATGGCACGAGTACGAAACCAACGCATTGCTTCCCCGAGACTGGCACGAATTACCCCCCCGCGGAGGAAACCACTGTCTACGCGAAGAGCAAGAATACCAATACCCCTAGGAAAAATTGTAAAAGAAGAATCCGTCCGAAGAGCAGGAGTAGAAACCACCTATCAACATTACTCGAACGGCCAACAGCAGTGGGTCGTTATCACCCGCACTGCGGGAAATAGGAGACCCCAACAAGTCAAAATGTCCTTAGCCAATTTCAGACAATCCCTTCGCAAAACCGGATCGAAAAACATTCGCGGATTACTCGCAACAGCTGCCATGCACGCAGATATGTTCAAGGGACTTGCAGAACACGGAAAAGGAATACTGGCAACCGGAATGGGAGACCTCGCCGAGATCGCATTCCACTTGAGTTAGATAAAATAATTATTCCACACGCACAACTAGAGGATTCTCAGCCGAATACAATCCATCGTATCCTTCAACCACACAATGCTTGAGCGTGACAGTAAGATTAGACGTTTGCGCAACAAACAACGCGCCGCCATCTCCCTTCAATGTGGAACCCTGACAATCAATCACCAAATCGTTTTTCCACAATTCAAAATAATCCACCATGTGAACAGCACCCGCACATAAACGAAGGGAGGAAGTGAGTGAGTGGACTTGCGAAGAAGTGTAATTGAAACACTCCTTGGAGGAAAAAGACAAACCCACCACGTGCCCCTGCACGGTTTTCTGTTGAACAAAACTAACCAAGAAAAAAAGCGAAGCGATCACCACAATAATAACCGCCCAATCCACCCAAGAGTTACGCACGCACAACACGTCCTTTTCCGTTCACAAAAACTCCACCTCATTGGTGGACTTTCCTTTTAATGCTTTCAATTTCTCCGCCAATTGTTTCATGGACGCAGACGAGTCCTCATTCACAGGCTTCACGGGCATCGAAACACTCTTGGGTGCACGTCGACGTATTTCATTAATTTTATCCATCGAACCCTCGGGCAAGGGACCCGTGTACTGACACTTCCTACACTGGGGGCCGTTCGCTGCACGAGCGAAATCCATCGAACCACATTGTGGGCAATACTTGAACTGCATAGACGACACCTTCTCTTTTACTTACACTGAATGGTAATTTTACTCATTCATGACGGGAAACATCTGGGCCTTGGTTTCGTGGTCCAACTTGTGTTCCTCGCGCTCGACTATCTTACGCATGACTTCCAATTCCTTATCTTTGTTCTGCAATCGCTGCAAACAATAATAATAGGCATTAATGATGGCATCAAAGTCCAATCGGCGCTTAAATCCTAAGCGTGCAATCTCCTCAAAATACAACTTCGTTAATCGCACCGCAACCTCTTCAATGGGCAAATCGCGGCTTCCGTTCATGGGACTACTAGTTACGTGTTTTTCTCTGGGCATGGGTGCGGCCTCCTTCTCTAATGAATGCACATCCGTCTTTAATGAACTAATTTCACGCATGATCTTATTTAACGAATCCTTTGTTTCAGTGGAAACAGAACCCGGGGTGTATACGGGAACCTTTCTCACCACCACCTTAGGAACCTTCTTGATGACAGTCTTGGTGATGGTCTTCGTGCGAACCTTAGTCTTGGCTCTTGCAAGTTCAGGATTCTCAATCACTTTCTTGGAAGACTTCCAGGCCTTCACGGCAGCCTCAAAACTCATACCCTGTTCAATCTGCTTACGAACAAACAAATTATACATCGACAATTCCCTTTTGGGAGTTTCTTTCTTCCCCTTCAAATTTTTCATATCCGTGGAGAGTTTTGAAAGCTCGGATAAAATTTCCTTATTCTGAGAAGCTGCTTTAGTGGCGGCCTTCTTCGCCTGACGCACAACCCCTCGGTTGGCCTTCTTGACATCGCCCTTCAACGAGCTCACTTGCTTCCGAATCTGCTTACCGGCAATCTTACCCGGACCCTTTTTCGCTTTCTTGGCCATAAACAAAACCCTCGCTTTCTCCAATTAACCCCATTTGATGCTTTTAAATGAGGGCCATTTTTTGGCCAAAAATCAATTAAAGGAAGCACCGTTTAACGCATGCATGGCCTTTCATTGTACCACGTGCAACACGCCCATGTACGAGACCAAATGCAAAACGGTGTGCTCCAACTGCGGCAACAAAATGGACTGCAGCGACTTATTTTGAGGGTCTAATAAAAAGGCCAGACACATCACTCCTTCATGGACGAACGAAAAAAACGAAAACGCCCACTTCCTACCACGCCCTTCGCACCCGAGGCCGCCACGCGAGTCAAGGCATTGCAGCGCCGACAACGCGTGAGTCTTGATGGTGCAATGCCGAGTGAAGCAATTGATACTACAAACGAAGGCGCACAACTCCACGCATTCCTACGACAAGCCAAACTCATGGTCCGCGCGAGAAAAGGAACAGACAAAACACGCATCGAAAAAATCTCACTCACCAACTATGGAAAATTCAGAGAAATATATGCACGACCCGCAGACAAATCATGGGAACAACTATCACCCGCACACCAAGAACGAATGGCCCACCACGTGTTACGCGTCACCACACGATACCTAGAATCCGCCCAACACCAAGTAGAAGGAGAAAAATACCCCCGAAGACTCAAAATGGCAGAAGTACGAAACATGCGCCCCGCCATGCTCAATGAAGGAATGACCATACTCATTGAAAACATCACCAAGGAAGCCACCAAGCTGCGCAGGATGCGCAAAATGAAAAAAATGCCATTCAAACAAATCCTCATCCAACGAAGACGAATGGAAGGACTGGTCAACCGAATGAAAATACTCCAAGGAGTCATCACCGGACTACACGACGGACGATTCACGGAAACCGCACGCACAGCGGAGAGAAAAAGAAAACCAAAAAGAAAAGAAACTCTAAAGGAAAACGAATTTATTCCCGTCCCACGCGAACGCGCACTCATTACACCAGGAGCCAATGGAAAATTCCACTATGACGAACTCACCCGTGAAAGCAAGCGCACAATACGCGCCGAACAACGTAGGAGCCGAACCGAGCACACTACTTTTCTAATGCCGCAACTAAGCCCTTCTTCCCAAAGAAAAGAGCGAGCGCGCATAGAAGCAGAACAATTTGAACGAGAAGTACGCGCAGGAGAAGTAATGAGTGATATTAGATTGAAAGCGCACCGAGAACACTATCGAAGAGAACTGGCAGATCGATTGGATAGGAGACGCCGAACAGTGATAGTAGAAGCACGCCGAAAAGAAAAACTCCCTGGGGCCGTCTCGCTCGAAAGAGCAACCGACCCACTCGGACCAGTTCCTCAATGGAGAAGAGACCCATTCGAAACAACCAAACCCAGAAAAAAATGGACCACGCGCGCAATCTCTGCAATCGTACGAAAATGGCACTCCCTAAGAAATAGAAGAAGCCACTAGTTATCCATCACGCCTTCAGAAAAATTAACCGTAATTCGCTTCGTTCTACCACGCCCCGATAAATCAGTGTTCGTGGTAACCGCTTTTCTTTTCTCAAGCTCCACTAATAATTCGCGAATACGACGATCACTCAATCCAATTCCTTGTGAAGCTAACTTAATATACAATTCGTTTGAAGGAACATTCTTACCCCCTAACACAAACAAGGACTTCAACACTAGCTTGTGTGAATCAGACAAATAAGGAATTGATTTTTGCACCGCATGGGTTTCAGGATCCTCAAATGCCGCGCGCACGTGCTCTTCCAGTATTTCACTCGCATTGTTACGCTCCGCGTTACGTGCAGCTTTACGCAATGTTTCAATGGCAATACGACAATCACCCCCACGCTTAGAAGCATGAGCGGCAATCAAACCCGTCACATCCTGAGAAATAGCATTGGGAACAAACGCACGCGCAGCGCGCTCCTTCAAAATATCCTTGAGTTGAGCCGGAGTATACGGAGAAAAATCCACCCCTTCATGGCCGAAACTACTACGCACACGCGCATCTAAACGAGAAGGGATGCTCGTGTCGTTTGAAATAATAATAACCGGAATTCCATTTCGCCCGTGCTCGGGGATACGAAGAATGTCATACAACAAATCATTCCCATCGTTTTCCATTAACTGATCAAACTCATCAAACACTAACACAGGCGTAAAGGAGGCAAACTTCAATCCCTCCAACACCTTTTGGTATAACTCATTCGTACCCATCCCACGCGCAGGGACGGGACGCTCCACGATTCGCGTGAGTTCCGCAAGTACGGACTGACGCGTATTGTAGCCGTAACAATTCAAGTACACGGGCTTCACGCGCGAAGAGAATTCTTTGAGCTGATCCAAAACATATTTCAACGTGACTGTTTTTCCCGTGCCAGGAGGACCCGACACAAACACATGCGTGGCTTTCCCTCCTTCCGCAAGAGGCTTCAATGCGTACACAATCGAATTGATTTGATGCTCACGATGAGGCAATACGTCGGGGACAAAATCAGGACTCAGCACACGCTCGTCCTTGAAGATGGTGTTTTCTTTACTCACACGAGCAAACACATTTTCCTTCGCCATAAATAAAAAAGGCCGCCATAGGTTATAATCGTGCCCTTTTTCACGGCGGAACACCCTCCCTCTCCGAGAGTATATAGCCCGCCCAACCCATCACTTCTCATTCCGCACGGAGGTGGAAAACATGAGCTTAGAAAACTGGATGGACACAAGAAAAGTGATTTTATTGACCGAGAAAAGGAACCAGCTGTTTGACCAGCTCCCTCAAACCAAGAAATTCCACAAGAAGCGAGCGGAGCTCTACGATACGCTTAGTCGAATGGCCCACATCAAAAGAGGATTGGTAGTGGCCATGCCTGAGAATTGGGGAATACCTGCCGTTGCATAACACGAGCATTACTCTTTAGTCATCTCCATGGAGGAGGGCGAAGGCTCACGCCCCCTCCCACCCTTTTTCAACTGAAATAATTTTCCCTAGTTTTAAACCATTTTCGGTTGCATGTGGGAGCATGGTTTCCATGCTCAATGAAAAGCGCGCACAAATTTCCATCGAACTCATTATTGTGATGGCGGCAGTAGTGGCAGTCGTATTGTTGCTCGTCACACAATTACAGGACTCAAGTGAGAAAGGAGTTAGCAAGCTCGCCAAGAAAACAGAAGATGTGTTTGATGAAATCGACAAAATCGATTAAGAAAAACACCCAAGGACAAATATCCATTGAAATGCTCATCCTATGGACCCTACTCGCAGGAATATTGGCGGCATTCATTCCTCCATTTACGAATACAATAGAAGCACACCAAACACTTGCACATTTTCACACGTTCGAAACGTTTTCCACACAACTAGAAGAGGCCATTGAACGAATGGAGTACGCTGGACCAGGAAGCCAACTCACGTTAGACATTCCTTCCTTGGAAGAAATGAAAATAACTGTTTCAGCAAACGAAATACTCCTAACGTTCTCTCACAAATCCCTATCACATTCTAAAGAGAGAAATATTCAAACTATGTTGCCATTACATGGAGATATTTCCTCCGAAAACAAACACATTCGAATTGTGCGTGAAGAGAATACAATTACGATTCAATGAGAATGTACAACTCTTCCACTCCCCCAAATGAAACATGACGAGAAGCGAAACAAGCAAATGCACTTTTAGAATCCACCGAGGAAAACGGAAATGAAGAAATATGAATCTTATCCGAAGAAAACAATTGTAGAGCTATCTCGTGCAGCTCATCTTGACCTAAATTCCCATACAACCAGACACTGAGCAAGTCATAGCACACAGTTTCTTTCTGCGCATACGACAGAGAGAATGAAGAAGAATACTGAACAGAAAAAGCAAGAGAAAAAAGAATTAGGAGACCCGTGAGCAACTCTAACAAAAGAAAAAACCCTTTACGCACAAGACATCACGTCCAACAATGCCCATTCGTTTGAGGGATGAACTAAAATTGCCCTGCGCAAAACAAAACAAGAAGCATTTTCATCGAATGAAATGGAAAAATAAACATGTTCAGTCCCATCCTCGACTAATGAAACTTTTTTCAGCAAAGAAATAGGAGGAGTAGATGATAATCTAAACAAACAACTTTTCTCCACACGATATGATTCCACGCGCTGCAACGCTTCTGAGAAATGTGCACACCCCTTCCACGCCTCAACATGGTGAGACAAAATCAGTGCATCACTCACCGCGCGAGAAGACTCAAACGCACGCAAGGAATTCCACTCCTGCATTTCTCTATCCATCCAAGAGGATGAACTGCTCCACACCCATGCTAGAATAAGCAACCATGCAAGAACCACCATAAATGCCTCAATTCCGAGCAAATGACCCCTAACCATAATGATTGGCATCCCTCCCAAGAACGGATAGAAAGGAATGGGAAGGAGAATGAAGAGAAAAAGAATAATCCGTGCAGGAATGAGGATCAACAACCAGGTAATGCGTGGATGCAGCGTCCAACAATGAACTGCACCCCAAAATAAAACCATTTTTCTCAAACGTTTCGCGCGCAAGCGAAATATTTTGCTCATGATCATGTATAAGAGGAACAAAAAGCGCGAGGACGCCAAGCAAACACGAAAAAATAAGAATAAACTCAAACGAATTCATGTAACTCGCCCCCACCCACGAAACACGGCCAGTTTTTTTGAACAGTGGTTACGCAAATGCGATAATTAATGGGCAGAACGAAAAGCGTTTCACCGTGAAGAGAAGAAATTTTCATTCCGACAACATTTGTTCCAAATATTCCACCAGTGTACACGTATTCACCATATTTTATTGTTTGAGAAATGGGCAACACTATCACGTGTGCATGAAGATTGAGTTGTTCAAGCGATGCAGGAACGAATGGCTGTGAAAGAAGCGACAAATAATTGGGTTGAGTCAAAAGAGAAAAACCAAACTCGTACGTCAATGTGTCATCGTGTAATTCCGAAAAATGTTCTAAATAATTCAACAATTTTACATGGATATTGGATTCAATTACCTCAGGAGGAAGCTGAGCAAGAATTCCAACATACAATTCCTCACGAATAATCGCATCCACGTTTGTTTCAAGCTCTAAGCGACGCAAACTCATCAAACGAATGGAAGGATTCTCGTCCACACCCATGAGAACAGGGGTAGAAACCCCCACCCATAACGCCGCCACACTCAATAGGAAAAGAAACGACACGAAGCCCTTTGACATAACCCCTCAACCTGGGCAAAGCGCTAAAAACCTAGGGAAAAAAAGCTTCAGTGAAGCCGAAACCAAACGCCTAATAAGGTTTTGACACGTGAAATAGCAATGAACACCCAAGAACTCACGGATTTACTACTCAGTTGGATATCCCTCTCCGCGGCATTCGCCTTTGCCTTCTCGGATGGAGGATTAAACGTTACCAGCTTTGGAAACGCCCTCGCCATCGCAGCAGTGGCAGTAGGAACCGGATTTTTACTCCACGAACTCGCCCACAAATACGTGGCCATTCACTTCGGAGCCAAAGCAGAGTATCGCGCATGGAACTTGGGATTAGTTTTCGCATTAGTTGTAGCCGTGTTTTTCGGATTCATCTTTGCCGCACCAGGTGCAGTGTACATTTTTGGAAAACACGTATCCATCCGTGAAAATGGAATCATCTCGCTTGCAGGACCACTCATGAATATTTTCGTAGGAATTATTGCGTTTGGATTCGCCATGCTGTATCCCACAAGCCAAATAGGAAACGTGGCAACAGTAGTGGGAAGCATCAACCTGTATTTGGCCATGTTCAACCTCTTGCCTTTATTCATCCTCGACGGAGCAAAAGTGTTTGCATGGAACAAAATTGTATGGGGAATCCTATTCATCCCCTTGGTTGCATTTTTATTCATCATTTAAAAAAAGGAAAACACGCATGGCACCCTCTCTAGTGGACGACAAAATTACCCCCGAAGACTATTCGGTGGATATGAGAACCATCCTCGCAAAAGAAAGAACCTACATGGCCCAACAACGGCTACAACTCAACCTCATCGGAATAGGATTGGGACTATTTGCCACGGGATTCACCCTATTCAAATTCTTTGACACGAGTGACGTGCCCATTCGGGTAGTGGAAATGGCATTCATCTTTGGAGGAACCATCATGAGCACGGCAGCCACCCTCCAATATTACCACTTAAGCAACGAACTCAAAACATTCGAAATCATGGAAACAGAATTCGTACACGCCTATCGAAAACAAGGCCGATTGAAAAATAAAACTGAATAAATTACGAAAGAAAAACGCTTGTCACGTAACCCACGGATTCTTCACACTCGTATCGTGATGCTTCGATCCCTCAGGGGAACGATCACGCTTGTATTCCGCATAGGCTTCTGCAGCTTCCTTGGGAATACTCGCAGTAACCTTGTCTAAGACCGCATCAAAGTGCTTCTTGGTAATAGGAGAAGGCTTCATGTCCGACTCATGCAGGGTCAGCAACGCCGCCTCGCGAATCAGATTGGCTAAATCTGCACCTGAAAAACCACTTGTACGCTTGGCCAAATCCGCTAAGGAAATACCCTTCGCTAAAGGCACCCCGCGCGTGTGAACCTTCAAAATCGCCTCACGTGAACGTTCGTCGGGAACCTTCACTTCAATTACTTTGTCAATTCTCCCCGGACGCATCAAACCAGGATCAATCAAATCCGGACGATTGGTTGCCGCGACAAACACCACATCCTTCAGGTTATCCGCACCATCTAATTCCGTGAGCAACTGATTCACAATACGCTCGGTTGTACCCGCCGTGTCCCCAGGACCTCCGCCGCGTGCACTCGCAATGGCATCAATTTCATCAAAGAACACCACTACAGGAGCCACTTGACGGGCCTTCTTGAATATTTGACGAATACCCTTCTCGCTTTCCCCCACCCACTTGGAAATAAGCTCGGGTCCTTTGATTGAAATAAAATTAGCCTGCGTCTCCGTCGCAATGGCTTTGGCAAGCAACGTCTTTCCCGTACCCGGAGGACCGTAGAGTAACACTCCGCGCGGAGGACGAATACCCATCTCGGTAAATGCACTAGGATACTTCAATGGCCACTCCACGGCTTGTTTCAACTCGGCTTTGACCTCATCTAAGGCCCCGATGTCATCCCACTTGACGTTGGGAATTTCCACAATCACTTCACGCAACGCTGAAGGCTGGATTTCTCTCAACGCATCCTCAAAGTCCACCTTTTGCACTTCCATTTTCTCCAAAACCGACTCGGGAATTTGCTCGTCCTCTAAATTAATCTCCGGCATGTAACGGCGTAAGGCTTTCATCGCTGATTCTTTAGCTAATGCTGTGAGGTCGGCCCCTACAAACCCATACGTAATCCCTGCAAAATAATCCAAATCCACGTCCTTTGCTAAAGGCATTCCACGCGAGTGTATTTGCAAAATTTCTTTTCTCCCTTCCTTGTCCGGAACGCCGATTTCAATTTCACGATCAAATCGTCCGGGGCGGCGCAACGCCTCATCCAAAGAATTCACACGATTCGTAGCCGCAATCACAATCACATTTCCACGCGACTCCATTCCGTCCATTAAAGAAAGCAACTGAGCCACCACACGACGCTCAACCTCGCCAACTACTTCCTCACGTTTAGGGGCAATCGCATCAATCTCATCAATGAAAATAATACTCGGCGCGTTATCCTCGGCTTCCTTGAAAATTTGACGTACACGTTCTTCGGCTTCCCCCACAAACTTACTCATGATGGCGGGCGCACTCACTGAAATGAAATGCGTCTGGGTTTCATTCGCCACCGCTTTGGCTAACAAGGTTTTTCCCGTGCCAGGAGGACCGTGTAACAACACCCCTTTGGGAGGCTCAATTCCTAGTTTGCGAAAAAGCTCAGGATGACGCATGGGCAATTCAATCAGCTCGCGCACCTTGTCCACTTGACCTTTCAAGCCGCCTACATCATCATAGGACTTCTTGGGCACACCCTCTAACTCCCCTTTAATGGGCTCATCTTTCAAAATAAACTGAGTGAAATCAGTAATCTTTACCACACCACGAGGATTGGTTTCAACAACACGATAAATGAAACCGGAGCCGAATACCGTAATCCACACATTGTCCCCTCGCGTCAAAGGACGACCAATGAATGTTTTTTTGAGAATACGCTCATACCCCGAAGCAATGATGTGCACATCCTGCGTGGGGGCCAACACCACTTTCTGGGCCTCCTTGAATTGAGCAGGACGAACAATTACTTTTTCACCCAAATTAATCCCGGCGTTATGACGAATCAAATTGTCCATGCGCACAAGATCCTTCCCCTCATCCTCCGTGCGAGCAGGCCACACAATGGCGGCGGTTTTCTTGGACCCTTCAATCTCGACAATATCCCCACTTGTTATGCCTAAGATTTGCTTTGACTTACGATCCAACGTGACGATGTTCCTTCCCACATGCGTGGGGGAGGGCTCTTGCACTTTCAACGTAACGGCACGCTTGTCCGAAACAGGAGGAGCATTGGCTAAGGGATTAGGAAAATTGGACATACACTATATGCGCACACTGGGCTTTTTTAACCCAAACCAAAAACCCGGTTGCATTACTTAATTAAATAAGGGAGCTTCACCGAAAACTCCCCCGAGGGCAACGCAGAAACCAATTCATCCACCGAAATCACAATTGGATTCTCTCTTTTCAATAGCCACTTCTGATACGACTTTGAAATATCCGTCTTGGATTTTTCGCCCGGCATAATTTCCACCACATGCTGCGCATGTTTCTTCACACAATCGAATGGACCGCACATCACGCGGAAATTTTCCCCCATTTCCTGCACCCCAATTCCCATTTTGAGAACAGGATCAAACCATTTCCGTT
>CAYHNT010000009.1:0-36162 GCA_964358055.1 uncultured archaeon
CTTGCAACGGTCATTAAGTCCATTCAATCCAAATTCGATTTTGTTATTTTAGACGGTCCTGCGGGAATTGAAAAGAGTGTACTTGCATCCATTGCGTCAACGGAAGAAAGCCTGTTGATTGCCACTCCTGATTCTCCTGCGATTGCAGATGTGTTGAAAACGAAAATTGTAGCGCAGCGATTGGGAAACAAACCCTTGGGTGTTGTGCTCAACATGGTTCGTTTTGAAAAGGGAGAAATTGGAAAGGAAGAGGTTTCACGTATGATGGAACTCCCCGTGTACGCCACTATTCCGTATGATGATGAAATGCGCCACTCATTTGTTCGCGATAAAGCAATGCCGGTCATGCTTCGTAATTCTCAAGCAAAATCCAGTATTGAAATTCAAAAGCTCGCCGCACGTTTAGCCGGGTTGCCCATTCAGTTTGATGAGAAAAAGTCCTCGGGTGGTTTCTTCGGGGCTATTTTAGGTTTCTTTTCCCGTTTATTTGGAGGGAAACACTCCAAAGGTAAGGGAATGGAAGAAATGAAAGTATGAAAAAACGGGGAGAGAAAAAGGAATGAACAACAATACTACTGCATCGCGTCCATTTGATTTATTGAGCGATAACTTAGGGAAGAACGTCTTAGTCGAATTGAAAGGCGGATGGTCCTTTCGCGGGGTCCTCAAAGCATTCGACGTGCACATGAACATTGTGTTGGAAAACGCAGAGAGTTGGGAAAACGGACAGCCCAAAACAAAATATGGAAAGATTATTCTGCGCGGCGACAATATTCTATTAATTTCACCGTAGGGTACCATCGGCGATGTACCGTCCTTCTGAATGGTTATCCACACGTTATTCGTATTCTCTAGATGGCAGAATACTTGAATATTGGAAAAGAAGCGCAGGCTATTCTGATTCGAAAACTGAAAGATAATTGCTCTTTATCATGGACTCAATTAGCGGCCGAATTGGGCGTTGGCCGCTCGATGATGTTCTTCTATCTTAGGGGCAAATGTAGATTACCGAAAGAGAAACTTTTGCGATTCGCATCCATATCCAACATTACAATTACCCAAGGTTCTTTGAATTTTGAAGAAATTGACTTCTCTGTTAAAACTCCTAGTTTGCCAGAGATGTCTGCCGATTTAGCTGAATTCTTAGGTATTCTCTATGGAGATGGGTGCTTAGTGAAATGTAATTTTGGTGTTGATGTTTCTGGAGATAAACGATCAGACATTCTTTTTCATAAGAATAAGGTTGGGCCTTTGATCAAAAAGCTGTTCAATTTAGAGGTTAAATTCCAAATTCAAAAGAATTGTATTCACACAAGGCTTCATTCTAAAGTTTTAAACGAATTTTTGTCAAAAGTCTATTTTTTTCCCATTGGCGAAAAGAAGACTAAAATGAGAATTCCACCGCAAATATATCAAAGAGATGAATACAAACTTGCGTTCTTGAGAGGATTATTTGATACAGATGGGGGCATTGACTATCATCACTTTCGATGTTCACAACTTCATTACACTTGTTATGACGCTGCTTTTCTGAAAGAAGTTTTTGATCTTTTTAAGAGTTTAAACTTTAATGTGAAACTCGCCAAACGAGATGTAAAGATGTTTGAAAGAAGCGAAATTGCCCGTTTCTTCAAAGAAGTTAGTCCAGCAAATCCAAAACACACTTACAAGTATCAAAAATTCTTAGAAACAGGAATGGTTCCTAGACACCGGGATATTGATTACTTAGAAGTAGAAAGGTGGGTAAATGCGGATGCCGGGAATCGAACCCGGGTCCGGACCTTGGAAGGGTCCAATGTTGCCATTGCACCACATCCGCATTAATTACTAATTTTCTATCGAAGGATTGAAAACCCTTCTATTTTATTTGTGGCCTACAAGCTAGGCCAGTGGACGCTGGGGGATTTGAACCCCCAACCTCTTCCATGCCATGGAAGCGCGCTACCGTTGCGCCAAGCGCCCAAACTTTTTAGGAAAAAGTTTGATCAAAAAACGGACCAATAGGCTTTTTCCTAAGGAAATGGGCTCGGAAACCATTAAAAATGCCGTTATCTCGACGAATCGTTTTTCTTCTATTTCATGCTTTACACGCTTGGTAAAGCTTTCTTTGAAACTTTTCGATAAGATTGCATATAAGCAAACGCTGGGGGATGGGGTATGCAACGACCATCCGACCCTAGCTCGGGTGGTGAGGTGAAAAACATGCAAAAGAATGTTTTGGCAATTTTGGCCATTGGTTTCGTGGCCGTGCTTTTTGGAAGCATGGTTTCGGCAGCCGTAATTGAATTGAATCCGAGTAATGTCTCGGTGAATAAGGCAAATGGTAAACCCATTTTGGCCGAGCATCAGGACATTTTGAAGTCCGTGCGCGAGCGATTAGCGCAAGTGGATGAAGATGTTAAAGTAAAATTCAAGGATTCCTATAAGCTCGTGCGAAAGCACATTGCGGAATACCGCAAGGACAAAGACTTTACCTTAACAGGTTGGTCGGTCCAGCGATTAGTGAATGCAACTGATTTGTCAAATGAACAAAAACGTTCATTGATGAACGCCATGGCCTCGTATCGCGAGGAAAAGAATAATGGTTCGTATGAACGACGCACGGTTCTTTTTTGGAACGTCGAAGAAAGCTACATGGCCTATGGTAAAATGGGCGCAGTAGTGACTGAAGATGGGATGGTTGGAAAAGGAATTGGATTCAACAACATGACCAAGCAACGCTTCGCCTTCGTATGGGGCAACGGGGTGTTTGCGGGTCTACAAAATGGGAATGTGTTTTGGGGAACCTATGATTCTCAAACGCACAGCGCACGAATGAACTTTGGGGATGGAAGTACCATGTTAATGGAATACTCCATTTCAGAGTAGTTTCGCGCTTCCCCTCGAGTCCGGACGCTAAGCCAGCGTCCGGCTCTCCTCCCTCAGCCTTTATTGTAAAAAAGCTCGATCAAAAAAGAAAAATTCTATTTTTTGAATGTGTTCAGAAAGCCCGGTTTGATTTGTTTGGGTTGAGTATGATTTGTTTTTTCTTCGTGGGCTGGTGGCACTGGAGGGGTAAGTGATTGGGTTCCTATTCCTTGCATTCCTTGGGCGTTTTTCCATTGCGTTAAAAGTTGAGCCAATTCTCCCACTACTGCGTCCAACTGTTTGAGTCGCTGGTCAATGATGGCAATTTTCTCATCCGCCTTCGCATCAAACGCCTCTACTTTCTTTTTGAGGATGGTACTGACTTCTTCTCTCTCCACCGTGCTCTTCCGTAAAATTTCAATGAATTGTTTTTGAAACACATCCAAGTTTTGCAAGCGCGTTTCTGTTTCTAATAATTTTTGTCCCAGTTCGCGTTTAACGGATGATAATTCGTTTGTTTGGTCTTCTATTTTCTTGAAGAACGACTGTTCTTTCTGTGTCACAATGGTTTCCATTTTGGTGTTGACAATTTTGTCTATTTCGAGCATCTTTTGGCTCATCATTTTGTCCATCTCTCTCGTTTTTTGCTCTGCAATGGCATCGATTTCTTTTTTCGATCCCTCGAGTTTGACATTCATCTCGGAAAACTCTCGAATGACTGCTTGAATGTCCTTGGATGCGAGATCGGCACCCATTTTTTTGAGCTCAATTATTTCCTTCTTGATATCCATGCGTAGATCGTCGATTCGCTCGTCGAGTATTTTGTTGGCCTGCTGTTCCATTTGGTCGCCTAATCCGGAGGTGATTTTTTCTTCTAATTCAAGTGTCTTGGTTGCGCGTGCCTCGACTTCATGTACACGCGTTTCGGTTTCGCTCATCATTTCGTCTACTTTTTCTTGCAATTCTTCTAATTTTTCCCCCACGTCATGCAAAATGGTTTTTTTGGTCACATCCAATGCGTGGGTTTGTTCGTTCAATCCTTTCATGGCATCATCAATGCCCATTTTTTGTCCCTTAATTCGCTGCAAGTCCTCTTGCGTGGTAAGATTAATGGTTTTGATTTCCTTTATTTTTTCATCCAGGATGTCCTCTACTTCTTTGGTCTTGGCATTCAGTTCCGCGTCTATTTTGAATTTGTATAATTCTCTTTGTGCGTCAAATAGTGCTTCGAGTTTTCGTTCCATGGCATTATAGTGCGTGTCGACGTGCTGTTCAATAATATCATCAATTTCTTTCTTCAATCGCTCCATTTGTGCGAGTTTGGTGTCAACTATTGTGAGTATTCCTTTCTCCCATAATTTTTCTGTAGCCAGAGGCTGTGGGGGCGCGGGTGGAACGTATGAACGTGAAGGCATGGGTTCGGGCGTTCTTTCTTTTTTCTCTTCCATCACGTTTTCGGTTCGCGTGGAGGATTGTTCATTGAAAAAAGGTGAGTTTGTTTGTGCAGGTTGTGCGTTGGAGGAATTTTTTTCGTTTGCGTGCGCCTGCCTCACCCATCGTTCTCCTTGGATGCGGGGGATGCCAATAGCCTCAAGTTGTGCAAGCAACTCGTCCCCATGTAACCCCATTCCTTCCAGCTTTCGGATGTTCTCGATAATGGCTTCATGATTGGGCATGCATTAATCCTAGAAATCGCGGAATAAAATAGAGAGGGATAAGGGATAGCCCCGGGCAGAGTCGAACTGCCCCCTCCACCATGTCAAGGTGGCATCCTAACCGATAGACAACGGGGCTGGTATTCCCATTGATTGCGTGTGGGAATGCATTTAAGGGAAATCGTTGGGGCGTCCTTTTCACTGTAGGACGGGCAGTCCGTTCGTGGGTTTGTTTTTTCTCATCGCGTTGATTTCTTTGGGTGAAAGGTTGTGCGTGAGTGCTCCTGTTTCCTTAATTCGGAGTTCGTATTTGCACGTCTGGCAAACAGGTTGAGAAGAGAGGTCTCCGCAGCGCGTGCACATTTGCAAATGCACATCCGTATCGAGTTGTTGTAAAAACGGTCGCATTTTCAAAAACGACTTAATCATGGCAAACTTGCTCCCGGGCTTCTTCATTTCCAATTGATCCATCATCATCCGGTAAATGTTTCGGTCCGCGCCATGGGAGAACGGACAACAGGTCTCGTTATAGTGTGGATATTGTTTCATTTGCGCAAACATTTCCACCTCTTCCTCCGGACTCAAGTAAAGGGGCTTCACGCGTGACACCCATCCTTTGACCTTCGTGTATTGTATTTTTGGTCCCATGCGTGACAATCGTTCCACTTGATCAGTAAACAAATTCATTGAGATACTCTGTGCCTCGTCATCCAAATTGTGCCCCGTTACCAGTTTGTCGGCGCCCATTTCCATGGCCGCTTGATTGAGGTATTTTCTTCGGAACACTCCGCAGAACGTACAACTATTTTCCTTCCATTTGTTTTCGTGTGTTTTCTGCACGATCTCTTGCATGGAGTTTCCTATTTCGTTTTTGAGCTTGACAATTTTATATTCAATGTCCAATAGTTTGTAGTTTTTCACGGCTTCCTCAATGGCTTTGTTTCGATACCCGTCAATTCCCTCGTCAATGGATATTCCAATAATCTCATGTCGGGGCATTATTTTTCGTACCAAATTCAATGCCACAACGGAATCCTTTCCTCCGCTCACAGCCACGGCAATTTTTTCTCTTTCAGAAAAAAACTCGTGAATGCGTGTCGTGTTTCGTACGCGGTGTTCAAAGAAATACTCAAAGTGTTCTTGGCAAAAGTCATGTGGGCCATAAGGTAAGCGAATAACCGCCTCCTTCGTGCAGCGCTGGCAAATCATAAATATACTCGCGCGACGTTGGACTTAAAAAGTGGATTTTAATGCGTTGAGCGTTGAGAGTAAAAGATAGGTATTATATAGTTCGACCGATTGCCTCAAGCATATGACTGCCGAAAAAAACCCTAAAATTATGAACATGCCCAACTGGGTATGGCTAGTAGTAATCGTGGCCGCATTAGGCGTGTTAGTGGTGTATGCGCCTACAACGCCTCCTGCGGATAATGCGTTGGACAATTTGCCCTCCGTAACCGAAGATAATTCATTAACGCATGGCGCCACATTGCCCGCCACGGTAGGAGTGTTTACGGTTACGCCTGCACAACCCAAAGCAGGAGAAAACATTTCCTTCAGTGTGGAAATAAAGGACCCCTATGCTACTACTTGGCAGGATCTTTTTTCATTCGAACTCTGGGTGAGGCAATTTGGTAACTGGCAGAAGACCAGCTGTTACGATTCTCCTTGCGTATACACGTTAAACGACGCGTCACAAGGCGATGTGGAGTACAAAATTGTTCGCACGGCCAATGATGGATCGGTATCTGAAGAAGAATCGTATTTCGTGAAAGTCGAATCCACCATTACAACGGGCGACACCCTCGGACCTAAAGTCACGGTGTATCATACGCCTCAGAATCCTAAAGAGAGTCAATCCGTCAGCATTGTAGTGTTAGCCAATGACATTTCAGGATTGGAACGCGTCGACATCTATCACAATGGAGAAATATTGAGAACTTGTCCCCAAAAGGTCAAGATTTCACAATGCCAAGCGGCGGTTTCCTCATTGGAAGTAGGCCAGCACACGTATTACGCCTACGCCATTGACTCGTTTGGGAACGAGACCACGACAGCCGAACTTACCTTCACGGTAAGCACCACCTAGGTAAAAGCGGCACGACTGAAGGCGGTTTTAAAAGCATTTGCGAGCCGTTTTCTGTTCGTATGTCCTTTACTAAGCGCTTGACGGAGACCATCCAGAAGGAATGGAAACACGTCAAGGACGAACACACCGATTACTCGGCCATTTTTCGAGGCCGAATGATGGACCTACGCCAGGGCGAGGAAGCCGTGGTCAAAGTAGAGAAGCCCTTTAACATTTCACGCGCACGCGCATTGGGATACAAGGCCAAGCCCGGTATCATTGTTGCACGTGTCCGTATTCGTAGAGGAGGCGGATTGTTTATTCGCCCTAAACGCGCACGCAAACCTAAGCGAATGGGAATTCGTGGAATGACGCGAAGAAAGAGCATTCAAGTGGTTGCCGAAGGACGTGCCCAGAATCATTTCCCTAATATGGAAGTGTTGAACTCCTACAAGGTGGGACAAGATGGAAAGAATCAATATTTTGAAGTTATCTTAGTGGATCCCCGCAACTCAAGTGTGTTGGCCGACAAGGACATGAAGTGGATTGCCGAGCCTCAACATTCGGGTAGGGTATTTCGCGGAAAGACGAGTGCCGGACAAAAGAACCGTGGATTAGGACGACCTGTGGGTTCACGCGGAAGCGAAAAGATTCGCCCTTCGATGCGCGCGCACGACCGAAAAGGAAAGTAGTATTTTTTCTTTTCTGGCGAACCCAATTAAAGTCCGCTCAACTATTCTTTTTTCATGCGATTGCAAACCGTACATGATTTAGTTTATCCTCACGCAGTGTCGGGAGAAATTAACGCGCTGGGCGTCATTTATTCCAATACTCCTGCGTCACAAAAGGATCAATTTGTTCAACATCAAAAAGTCGTTTTGTTAAACCAAGCCGATCGTGCGGAAATCCAACGTTGTTCGTCGCAGAAAATTCCTGTGATTTTGCAAACGCACTCCTTACAGTCCTCATTTGACGTGTTCAAAATGAACGGAGTGAAAATGGTTTTAGTCATTTTGAAAGGCGCCATTCCCATCATTGATTATGGATGGATGAGTAAAGCATTTGAGGAAAGGAAAAGCGTTATTTTTTCATTACCTGAATTGCAGAAAGCATTTACCCAAAAAGACTCAGGAGGATTGCAAGAATATCGGAAGCTTGCACAATTATTACAGAAATCAAAAATCCCTTTGGGTATTGCAAGCCTAGCGCAAAATGAAAACGAGCGTTTATCCGAGGAAGACGCACAATCATGGGCGGGTTATTTGGGAGTGGATAAGTTGAGCGTGCAATGGTATCTATAAAGGTGAAAAGAAAGGAACGGAGTATGAAGGCACAAAAAAAGAGCGTATCCACCATCCCCTTAAGTTTGAGAGGAAAAAAAAGATACATATTGTTTCACGTGAATGTGGATGGATCAACGAATGTTCCCAAAGAAGAGTTCTCCAAAATTCTTCGCCAGCATTTTTTGCATTGCTTTGGAGTATTAGGCATGCCGCAGCATCGTCTCAAATTAATTGTATATGATTCAAAACTAGGAAAGGGAATTGTGCGCTGCGCCCATACTTCAAAGGATGCTGTAATTACTGCCCTAACACTCCTCTCATCTATTAATGGAAAAAAAGCAACCGTGAGAACCAAGCTCACGAGTGGGACATTGAAAACGTTACGGCCGGGTTTCTATAGTGAGAAGTAAGAGAGAAAGTGAAGCCCGAGACCGGTCTTTAAAAAGGAATAGTGGCTTCATAGTTTACGTTACCCAAATAGAGTTTAGATGGGTCCTGAGTCCCATTGGGAGTTGAAAATATTATGTACCCCGGTTCAGCCAAAAGTGCAGCATACGATCGTTCAGCCACCATGTTCAGCCCGGATGGGCGATTATACCAAGTGGAATATGCATCTAAGATTGTTCAGCAAGGAACTACTGGAGCAGCTTGTGTGTACAAGAATGGTGTGGTGTTTGGTGCAGACAAAAATGTTACAAGTAAGTTAATGCTTCCCGATTCTATTGAAAAATTATTCAAGATTGACGACCATGTGGGAGCTGTTTCCGCGGGTTTGGTTGGAGATGCACGAAGATTAATCCAAGATGCGCGCGCCAAGGCCCAGGAAAACGTCATGTATTATGATGAGCCCATTCACGTGGAAACATTAGCGAAGGATATTTCAGGAAACATGCAGGTGGTTACCCAGTATGGTGGAACCCGTCCCTTTGGTGTGTCATTCATCATTGGGGGAGTCGATGAAACAGGTCCCCGATTATTTGAAACCGAACCCTCCGGTGCATTGGCCGAATACATGGCGGTGGCAGTAGGGTCTGGTAGAAAGGAAGCCATGGAGTTCTTTGAAAAGAATTTCCAGAATAATTTGACCAAGGACCAGGCTGTTAAGTTAGTCTATTCAGCCCTAGAACAAGGATTGCCCAAGAACCAGCGATTAAGCCTAGATCGGGTGGATTTTGGCTATATTGACCGAGAAAAGGCCTTTACGCGCATGGATAAGGGAGAAATACGCGCCGTGACGACTGGATCTAAGTCAGGCTCGAACGATAAGAATGAAAAACCCTCGGCTTAGGTAATAGTAGTAGCCTAGTAGGGAAAGTTGGGAAAGCACCGGGCGGCTAACGCCCCATCAACATACGAAAACCCTCATATGATTGAGGAAGTAACCCGTGAACGGGGATTGATAAAACATGGTAAAATTGGAAGAGGCCATTGTGGCCAAATACACGCACGCAGGAATTCGATTCGAAATTCTCGTGGACCCCGACTTGGCATTGAAGATGAAAAAGGGCCAAGCCGTGAGCATGGACGACTTACTTGCAACGGATGATATTTACGAAGATGCAAAGAAGAGCGAACGTCAAACCGAAAGCGAAATCATGAAAGCATTTGGAACACTGGATATTCGACAGATTGCACCCAAGATTATTCGTGAAGGAGAAGTGCAGCTTACAACGGAACAACGCCGACAGTTGCGCGAAGAGAAGAAAAAAATGATTATTGATTTTATTGCACGCAACGCAGTGAATCCTCAGACGCAGGCCCCTCATCCTCCTGCGCGTATTGAGACCGCGTTAAACGAATTGAAAGTTCAAGTGGATGAATTCAAGGACGTTAACACGCAAGTGAATGAAATCCTTCCCCGTCTTCGTCAATTGCTCCCTATTTCCATGGAAAAAATACAAGTGGCCATCAAGATTCCCGTTACGTATGCCGGGGCAGGATTGAATGTGTTGCACAAATTCGAATTAAAGAAGCAAGAATGGCAGTCCGATGGGAGCCTTATTGCCGTAGTGGAAATACCGGGAGGAATGAAGCAAGAATTATTCGAGAAATTAAACCATGCCACGCATGGGGAAGTCATCACCAAGCTGATGGAGAAGACCGCATAAAAGGGAAATGCGATAAAAAAAAAAATATGAAACTAATCAAACACAGAGGAAGTGAAAAACACCTATGAGTAAAGAAATCGTGGTGCCAGGAGAACTGATCAGCACCGAACAAAAGCAAATTGGCGTGCACACGTTTGCACGAGAAGGAAACATCTATTCCGATTGTCTCGGGATCAAGAATGAGAGCGACGACCGCATTTCCGTCGTTCCCTTGCGAGGGAGATATATTCCCTTGGAAAACGACGTGATTATTGGCGTCGTCAAGAACGAGAAGTTCGCAGGATACGACATTGAGATCAATTCGTTCTATCCGAGCTTCATTTCGAACAAAGACATTCGCGAGCCCATGAAAGTGGGGAGCGTCATTTCGGCTAAAATTGTGAAAGTAACCGAATTGAACGAAGCGGAACTAGGAATGGTCCGTACATTAAGCGCAGGAGAAGTTGTCTCCGTAACGCCCGTGAAGGTTCCCCGTATTATTGGGAAAAATGCCTCTATGTTGAATGCCGTGAAAAACGGAACAGGTTCTACCATCATGGTAGGGAGAAATGGATTAGTGTGGATTACGGGGGGAGACGCCGGACTCGCATCTGATGCTATTTTGCGAATCGAGGAATATTCTCACGCAGAAAATTTGACAGACGATATTCAGCGTTTTCTCGCAGCCAAAACCGGACAAGGAATTCCTGGGACGCAAGGACCGAGTAACGAGGATGCATTTGAATCCGGATTCGGTGGAGGATTCCATTCAGGAGGATCCCGCGGCGGATTTGGAGGAAGAGGAGACTTTAGGCCACGCAATAACTTCCGTAGACCCGGCGGACCCGGTATGGGACGCGGCGGAATGGATCGCGGCGGAGGACGAGGAATGGACCGTGGTGGAGATCGAGGAATGGGTGGACCCAGCAGAGGATTTGGTGGAAACCGAAACCGAGAATTTGCCCCTCGTAACAATTTCAACCGAGGATTCTCACGCCCCCCTGGCGGAAGACCCGACAGTCCCGAGGGTGGATTTCAAATGAACCGACGCTTCGGCAGTCAGTTTGAAAACCAAGGACCTGGTTTCGACAAGCGAAAGCGCTTCCCTCGAAACGACCGCGTACGCGGAGACGAGGATCCTGTCTTCGAATAGAAACTTTTTAGGAAAAAGTTTCATCAAAAGAACCCTTTAGAAAAGGGTTCATCGAAAACAAAAAAAAGAAATGAAAAAAACGAACACTCAAAAGGAATGGTGAAAAATTTTATGGCAAAAGAAACGAAAAACAAAAAAGAAGCCAAAGCAGGCGGTAAAGAATGGTGGGTTGATTCGAAAGGAAAGCGAATCGATGGAAGAGGAATCAATGATGTGCGAAACATCAAGATTCAGGCTGGAGTATTACCCAACGCCGATGGATCATGCTATCTCGAATGGGGTCAAAACAAAGTATTGGTCTCTGTGAATGGCCCACGCGAAGTGCTGCCAAAGCACCAAGCGAATGCCTATCGCGCCATCGTACGCTACACGTATCGTATGGCCGCATTCTCCGTGTCGGAGCGAAAGAATCCCCGACCTGGACGAAGAGAAATTGAGATTTCGAAAGTCTCCGGAGAAGCATTGGAGCGCGCCATCTTTTTGGAGCGATTTCCTAATACTGCCATTGATATTTTCGTGGAAGTGTTGGACTCCAACGCCGGAACGAGAATTGCTTGCCTGACCGCCGCCGCTGTGGCTGTTGCAGACGCTGGAATTCCCATGAGAGATATGGTAACGGGAATTACGGTGGGACGATCCGATAGCAATTGGTTGGTCGATTTGAATAAGCATGAAGAGGATGCACCGGACGCAGTGGATATGGCCGTGGCATTTCTCCCTAACACGAAAGAAGTAGTGTTGCTTCAAATGGATGGAGAGATTACACCGGATGAATTTTCAGTGCTCATGAAGACTGCCGCAGATAATGTGGAAAAAGTGTATGAGATTCAAAAGAAAGCATTGAAGGAATCATTCGAAAACAAAAAGCCCGTGCAGATCCCCGGAATGGAAGACTTTGCACATGGCGGAAAAAATTCAGGAATGCACATGGAAGACGAAGAGGCCCACTTACCTAAGGTTTCCATGAAGCAGAAAGACCCTTTGTCATTCGGAGAAACCGACTACAACGAAGAGACCGTCGTCGAAGAGGATATGAGTGACGAGGAACACGGGGCCTACGACCAGGGAAAGCAGTAGAAAAAAAAACAAAAGGAAAAAACGAGGTGAAACGATTATGGCACAATTGGATATTTTGATGGAACTGCAGCGAAACAAGGTGTTAGAATCCTTGAGTAAAGGAAAAAGACTCTCTGGGAGAAACTTTGACCAATACCGCGAAGTAGAAGTACTAACAAACGTGAGTGAGAATGCAAATGGCTCCGCGCGAATACGATTGGGTAAAACGGATGTGATTGCGGGAACCAAGTTTGCATTGGGCACGCCGTTTCCGGATACGCCGAATGAGGGAAGTATTGCGGTGGGAGCAGAGCTTACTCCATTGGCATCTCCGTTGAACGAAGTGGGACCCCCTTCTAAGGATGAAGTGGAACTTTCCCGCGTCGTGGATCGAGGTATTCGCGAGAGTCACTGTATTGATTTGGAAAGTTTGTGTATCACGGAAGGAGAAAAAGTCCTTTCCAT
Organism: uncultured archaeon; assembly: GCA_964358055.1. GTDB lineage: Archaea > Iainarchaeota > Iainarchaeia > Iainarchaeales > VGJJ01 > VGJJ01. The sequence continues at coordinate 12,615 of CAYHNT010000009.1, forward strand.
GTACATCGACATCTACGCAGTCAATGATGATGGTAACCTATTCGATGCCTCCTCTATGGCTGCCTTGGTGGCGTTGAATAATACGAGATTGCCCAAATTGGAAGACGGTGTCATGGTGAATGGGGAATACAATGGGATGCTTAAGCTATCCAATCAGCCCCTCCTCTCAACCACGGTCAAGGCCTCTAACCATGTGTTATCGGACGCTGACTTGGGCGAAGAAAAGTCCATGCATGCCCGTTTTTCTTTCGGTAGCACCGAAAAGGGAGTGTTAACGGCATTCCAGAAAGGTGGATCCGGCTCCTACAGTATTGCCGAGCTTGAAAAGGCCATCGAAATGGGCCTCAAGAATGGTAAATCCTTGAGAAAGCTGTTGAAAGTATAGAAATACACAATACTAGGAGGGTGGGGAGCCAATGAATGGGCGCCCCTTCCTTCCCTATCACGAACCCCCTCCGGTCGGTTGATTTAAAAGAGTTTTTGGGCGGTTTTTGGTTAGAAACCGCTTTTATTTACGTTTAATAGGAACTAGGGAAAAAACATGACCAACAAAATCAGACGACACACGGCCCGATTCGGTGCACGATACGGGGTCTCGGTCAAGAAGCGATACGAGGCGATTGAAGAGAAACAGCGAAGAAAACACCTTTGTCCAAAATGCGGATTTGAAAAGGTCCAGCGCGTATCAACCGGAATTTTTAATTGTAAAAAGTGCAACGCCAAATATGCAGGTGGAGCATTTTATCCCCAAACATTGTCGGGTGGAATTATTTCTAAAATGGTGGACAAGCGCGCATTTACTCCTGCATTGGCTGCATTGTTAAACGAAAATGCAAATGTGGTTGTGGAAACAAATGAAGATGTTGTCATGACGGACGAACAAAAAATTGATTCGTTGATGAAGAAGCCTTCGCGTAGAAAAGAAAAGAAGGAAGAAAAGAAAGAAGAAGAGACAATTGAAAGCGAAGAAGCGAATGAAACTGACGACAGCGAGGATGAATAATCCATGGCCTACAAATGCAACAAGTGCTTGCAAGTATTGGATCAATTGCCTATTGGATTGATTCGCTGTCCTAATTGCGGTAACAAGATTTTCTACAAAGTCCGCGCTCCTGTTGAGAAGCGTGTGATTGCGCGCTAAGTGAACATTCCAATGTCTACGCTGACAAAGAAAACAACCATTAATACGCAGAACGCGCGCACCGCCAAATCCATCTTTCACGCATTGGTTCCTGAAACACGCTCCGCTCATGAAAAAAGGGCACAATCTCAGATTACCGTTAAAAACAATCGCCTTACCATTACTACTAAGGGAACCGAGCCCAATTGGGTGAAGGCCTCCCAGGAAAACTATTCAAAACTAGTCCAGTATTTACAATCACTCAAAACGTGAAGAGGAGATGGAAAAAATGGCCCAAGACATTCGAGAAATGGTGAATGAATTTGAAAAGCAGCGACAAATGCTGATGAGCGTGTCCATGCAGAAGCAGCAATTGCAAACCAGCATTAACGGGCTCGAAGTCTCCCTTAAGGAATTGGAAAACACGAAAGAAGAAAAAGTATACAAGGTCGCAGGAAGCATTCTCGTTTCACGCGCAACCAAGGAAGTCAAGAAGGAACTGGAAGAGTTGAAGGAAAACCAGTCCTTGCGATTGAAGACCATGGATAAACAGGAAAAGGGATTGATGGAAAAGCTCACCACCCTCCGTACGCAAATTGAATCTACGGCCAAGCCCTCTCAGCCCGGCGACGCAACGGTTATATCCTCGAAGAAATAGTTCCAGGTTAGATGCCCGGAACGTTCTACAAGGAAACAGACATTTTAGTCCGTGAGCTCGCCAAGAAAAAAGTACTCTTTCTTACACACGTCCGGCCGGATTTGGATACGCTTGCAAGCGCCTACGCTCTTACGCACTTTCTTGGACAGCACACTCCTTGTGAGTGGGGCATTGTAAAAAAATTAAACGATTCCTACACGCAACGCATATCGGATTTTACCCTACAACCCTTGCTCGTGGAAAAACTCGACTCCTACGATGTCGTGGTGTGCGTGGATTTCCGCTCGCCCGTGCAAGCAGGGCCATTAGAGGATGCGTTGGTTCGTTTCAATGGAAAAATAATCATTTTAGATCACCACCATCCTTCTGGGAATGAGTTTTCAAAGAAAACAATTCAATTGATTCGCCCTTCATCTGTTGCCGTTGCACAAATGGTGGCGCAAATCGGAATAGAACTCGATGCGGACTTTACCAAACCTGTTGCATCTGCGCTTGCCATGGCCATTCTCACGGACTCGGCGCGCTTTACAGTGGCCAACACGGAAACATTTACCATCATGGGAATGTTGTTGGAGAAATCAGGAAAAACATTTGAACAGCTCTCCTTGAAAGCCATTCCTCCTCAGGAATTGGAGAATAATGTTTCGGTGTTTCATGCGCTGCGCCAAACCAAATTATTTGGGGTTGGAAAATACCTTCTTGCGCAAGCCGACGCACCGTATCACAATGCCCCTTCCGCTAACGCGCTCATTCAATTGGGTGCGGATGTGGCGCTTGGAATCTTTTCGAGTACGGAGGGATTGTTTTGTACTGTGCGTGTTTCCGGTCGCGCCCATTCGGTGTTGCAACTGGATGCCATGAAGATTCTTCTTCCTCTTGCTCAAAAGAATGGCGGAAATTGTGGGGGTCATGCGCGTGCGGCGCAATTGAATCTTCCTCCTTATTTATCTGAATCCATTGTCACGGATGCGTTTACGCGCGAACTTTTAATGCGTGTGTGTAAAACGGATCCGAAGGCACGTGTTAGAATTTACTGATTCATAAATAAATAATGTTTTTTCCTTTTCGTATTTTTTCGCGCTTGGCTTTTTTTAATAAATAGTGAATCGTGCTTTTGGGTACGCCTGTTTTGGTTTCGATTTCGCGTACACTCAAAAAGTCTTTTCGTAGGTCCACAATGAGTCGTACTTTTTCTAAATCAATATTGAGTGCCCTTCCTGCTTTGTGGTTTCGTTTCAAATGGATGCGGTGCTTCTGTAATAGTTCGCGTGCTTTTGGGGATAATCGTTTTTCCACGGAAGACGCAGCTCCTACCGTTTCGATGTGGGGGCATTGTTGTAGAATCATGGCGATTTTTTTAGAGGAAATCGGTCGCACCAGGTGGATTTCTCCTAGGTCCTTGGGTAGGGAGGCAACAGGGGTGTTTTCTCGTATGGCGTACTGCATATTCAATCGTAAAGGGTTTGTAAAGCATCTTTATATATGTGGCTTCGCCCCTCTTGGACATAGTCCCATATAAGTGGGGATATTCTATTATTTGTTAACTACTGAGGTGAACGAAATGAATCGAACGATTTTAGTGCTTTCGATCGCAGCCATTCTCTTGTTTTCTGGAGGAATGGTTATTGCGGAAGAGGGGAAAAATATGGTGAATGCTGACGGCACGTTGAAAGTGACGGTTGCCGATGTGACAAAAGCAAAAAATGCTATGAAATTTCATATTGAAACTGACGCCGATGTATTAGCTCACGCAGAGAAGCGTGCGGAACATGCAGCGTTGAAACAGAAATTACTTTTACGTATCAAGGGAATACTTCCCTCTAATTTGGATGAAGAAACACGCGAGGCATTGTCCCATTTTAATTTGGACGACGCCACCCTCGCACGCATTCGCGCCCTTTCGTCAACCGAACAGGAACGCGCATGGGGAGAAATTCGCACCCGTTATAGGGCACGAATCAAGAATGCGGATTTTGATTTACGCGTAAAGAACTACGCCGATCACGCCAATGCAGTGGCTGCGGCCCACCGATTGGAAGGGAAGGCGCGCCACGCCGAGCGATTACGTTTGGCCATCTTGATTGCGGAGAGACATAATAATGCAACCTTGAAGGCACGACTTGAAGCCATTCGCGCTAAGATTGCTGCACAAGCCGATGTGAGCGCGGCTGATGAAGCTGAAGTGGACGCTGCTATTTGGGAACAGCGCGTATCTGAATTTACTGAAAAGGCCCCGGCTGCCATTGCACAGGCCGAGCGAATTATTGCCACCCAAACTCGGTTGATCTCCCGCATTGAGTTCTTGGTCGATAACCAAGAAGCAGCAGGAAGGAACACCGCACGAATAGAAGTGGGATTGGACAAAATGAAGAAACTGCAAGTACGACTTTCCGAGCAATTGGAAGACACCAAGGCAGACTGGAGCATCTATTCAGATGAACCTACAAAAGACGGACTTAAAACAGTCCATCACGACCTGGTTCAATTGAACGTGCTTTCGCGCAACGCCGTGCACAATATGCATGTGATGGTGCGTTTCATTAAGCATTTCAGCGACAATGATGGGCAACTTTCGGCCGACGTTGCGGCCGCATATGAGGGTGCCTTGGTCGATGAAGCAGATGTGACGCTCGGGGCGAGGGCCGAAGCCGATGCGGTTGTTGGAACGTCCATTGAACTGGATGATTCAGACGAAAGTGAAACAGACGATTCCGGGATGGATTCAGCTGAAGATATACTGGAAAACACCATAGGAGGGACTGTATGAATAAACAAACAATTGGAATAACAATGGCCGTCCTTTTACTGGGGGTTGTACTCTCAGGATGCGCCCAAGGGCCTGGATATAGTGGAACGGACACCCCACTCATTCCGGATGCAGGCGATACCTCCGATATGGTGGTAAGCGATTTGACTGCCGGCACAGGAACGGGTTCGGATGACGTCACCACGGAAGACATGGATAGTCTCCAATCGGATTTGGATGAGTTGGACGTAACCACGGACGAGCTCTCCGAGTCGGACATTTGAACGTAAGGCAAGGGAGGAAATCCCTTCCTTTATTTTTTTTTAAAGAAAGCTTTACGGGACTTTAATTCAAAGTATTCTTTTAATTGACGCATACACTAATCAGGATGAATGCTCCACGCGTTGGAGTGAGGTGGTAACGACTATGCATGAACTGAAGCAGGTTGGAATGAGACTCCTTATTCTGGGAGTCATTCTGGGAATGGGCGCTATTGCCTTTGCCCAAGTAGGAGTAACTACGAGTGCCGTTGTGGGCGTGGATATTGCTCCTTCGATCGAAATGAAGATTGGGGCCAATCCTCAAGCCAAAGCACAAATGGTGATGGATCACGCCACGAACGTGCGGGCGGATGCCCATATTGGTGAAGCGGATGCTCAACTAACGGGGGTAGATGCTCCCACTGCAAGTTTGTTAGTGAAATTAGGCATTAGTCCATCGCAATTTAATGCCATGGTTTCATCGGAAGAGCGCGCCACTATTTTGGCACGCATTCTTTCTGCACGTGCAGCAGTCATTGCTCGAATTGAAGCAAATGCTGAGGCGCGCGCCGATTTGGCCGAGCGATTAGAAGAGCGTGCGGATATCATTAAACTCACTGGACTCGACCAGGCCATTGCGCGCGTCGAATATGCGCATGCCCTTGCATTGCGTGCGGGTCGAACCGAGTTGGCCGCGCAATTGGAATTAGTCCTTCAGCGCTTGCGATTGAATAAGGCCAATCAACAGGAGCCCAGTGATGAGGACATGGAAGAGGTGAACCGTCGCGTGTGGCAGCTTCATTCGGAGCGATTACTCGTGCACGCAGATGCATCTATTTCATTGGCCCAACGCATTGACACGCAACTTGAGGCGATGATTGCGAAGATGGATATACTCTCTGTGCGACTCGAAGCAAATGGACGATCCTCTACACACATCGCGGTGTTGTTGCAGCGTATCAAGGGATACGAGTCCTCATTTGATGCGAGCATTGATGCGGCCATTGCGGCACAGGCTGCGTTTGAAAGTGAAATGAGCGTGGCAAATGCACGTACGTTACATGCGGCACTTGTGGAGATGAATTCGCTTGCCCGTACATCCGGGAAAGTGGCCCTCATCTATGTGCGTCTGCACAATTATCTGTCCCACCGTGCTACTGCATCGGATAACGTTGCAGCGGATATTGCGGCAGAAGGGAATGTAGATGCATCGGCTGTGGCCCAAGCCGAGGTGGATGCGGTCATGGCATCCAGCCTCTACGGCTAGGCCGAGTGAAATAAATTAGAATTTTCCAAGAGCCGGGAGAACCTTCCATTCTCCCGCTCCTTTTTTTTTACAATTTCTCCTTTTTTGGCATGCCAAATAGGGTTATATTGGAGATTTCGTTCCAAATAGGAGTGAAACCGCTCTCTATTTCGCACTACTTTTCAGATAAGTCTGAATTGGATTCTTTTTCGCCTGAGCCTTCTCTCTCGGATTGGGAGAATCGCGTGTTGCATGTCATCAAGACGCGCTGGCCCACGTCTTCATTAGAGATCGCTGAATTTTTAGGACATGCGTGTGAGACGCGTGAACAAAAACGCATTTTCAGTTCACGTATCGTGTATCATGTCAAAAAATTGGTGGACAAAAAGAAGGTCATTAGTAAGCGCTTCGGCCACTCCTTGATCGTGTGGCCCTATGAAGTGGAAACACTCCGCGTGATGCACGAAATGATGCGTCCAAACCAAAAGGAGTCCTAGCGCATGGTCCTTAACAATTTCTTCGACAAATTCATCTTTACCTCACAGTTACGCTTCAAGGATTCCAATTTTTACGTGATGGACATACCCTTCGTGATTGTGCCGGTGGATATTCTCACGGGCTTCTCTGAGTTAGATGAACCGACCGTAAATAAAGCAGTGTATTATGCATTCAAATCTTCTTCCCTCAGACGATTGATTCCTAAATTTCAGCAAGGCACCACCAAACAAAAGTTCCTTGATCTTTCCCAGACTTTTTTCGGTGCATCCGGTTGGGGAATATCTAAAAATATTCAAATTGATGATGCGAATCACCGTGCGATTGTAGTGGTTTCAAATTCTCCTTTGGCGAAGGCCGTGCAGGGGAAAGTAAAACACCCGATTGACCATTATACAAGAGCCATGCTGGCAGCTATTTACACGGCGTATTTTGATGTGCAAGTGGAAGCGGTTGAAACGGAATGTGCGGCATTGCATCCGGGAGATTGTACGTATGTGATCAAGCCCTTGAGTGAATTTGATTTTACTAAAGAAGAAACCCAGAGACAATTAAGTTTGAACGAGTAAATTCTATTTGGTTCGTCTCATCAAATAATCGGCAAACCCATCTAAAATTGCCAAGTGTTCAATGGAGAACTTAGGGCTTGCTTTTCGCAACGCGGCCTTTCCTTTCTCATTGTATTCGTTGGCCATTCTTCGGGCCTGTTCTACAATTCCTTTTTCATGGAGCGTAGCCATGGCTTTCTCCATGTCTCTCGTCTCAGCATTTTCGTTTCCCAATACTTTTTCAAGGATTTTCCAGTCGGTGGATTCTAGGTTTTCCTTCGCAAGCAATAGAAGCAGGGTGGTTTTTCCTTTCTTCAAGTCGCTTCCCAATTCTCTTCCTTTTTCCGAGCCGGGCGTTACATCCAGTATGTCGTCTTGGATTTGGAACGTGGTCGCGGCGTATTTGGCGTACTCGTCAAATGCTTCTAGTTGTTTTTCTCCGGCCCCGGCGAATATTCCCCCTATTTTGAGTGCGCATCCTAACAATACGCCCGTTTTCAAATAGGCCATTTTCAAATAATCTTTAGAGGTAATTTTTTTCTCGTATTCGTAATACATGTCCAGTAATTGTCCCAGGTTCACCATGCGATACGTTTTCTCATACGCATGCAGTGCTTTTGTTTTTTCTTTCGCGTCAAATGAACTATCTAAAATGGTCTGGGCGCCGAGTGAAAACAACATGTTCGTAGCAATCGTACTCATACTGATAGAAAAGCGCGACTCGGCATTGGCAAACAAATACCCGTTATAGGGTTGCTTCCCAAATTTCTTTCCGAACCATTCCCCAATTAAGGTATGGGCGGCCTTGACGTCTCTTCGTTCTTTGTCCTCATCCATCACGTCATCCAGAATAAGGGAGGAATTATGGAAAAACTCCACGCTCAAGGAGGGGAGGATCATTTTATCGGGGGATTTTCCTCCGCAGGCCTCGTATCCCATTAATGCGCAAATGGCACGGAGTCTTTTCCCTCCGCCCAAAATATAGTCCTGCATGATGTCATAGTTTTCTTTTGCAACAGCCCCATCTACTTCCATTAGGTCTTTTCGTTTCTTCTCGAAGTATTTTTTGAGTTCCTTATTCACGCGTTCGCGTTTTTCTTGGAGGGTGTGCTGCAGGTCCATAACGTATTACACGTCCCTCTGGATTAAATATTCAGCGAATGCACGCAAGTGGGCTTTCGCATTGCCTTCCGGGAGAACTTTTTCCACGTCCTTCCAGGATTGCTCCATTAATTCCCTTGCGCGTGTGCGTGCGTAATCGATTCCGCCGTATTTTTGAATAATCGCAATGGCTTCCCGTATGGTTTTTTCGTCCGAAGGATGGGCGTTTAGAATGTCGACCAGTCGTTTTTGGTCTTTCTCTGTGGCCTTGTTGAGTGCGTGCAACACCATTAACGTTCGTTTTCCTTCATGAATGTCTTCTCCCACTCCTTTTCCTTTCGCAAATTTCTCTCCCACTAAATTTAGTACGTCATCTTGGATTTGGAATGCCACTCCAATGGTTTCTCCAAACTGTCCGAGTTTTTCAACTTGTTGCGCGTTTCCTTTTCCTAACACCGCGCCCATTTTCGTGCTCATGCGTGCGAGCATTCCTGTTTTGTACGCGCACATCTGCAAGTATTCCTTTTCGCTCACATTGTATTTGTGTCCGCGGTGCCAGTAAATGTCCAGTCCCTGCCCTGCGTGCAAACAAATCATTTCTTTCGCAATCAAATCGTGCAAGTGTAAGCGCGTCGCATCATCGAGTTCCTTATCTTGGGTAAGCAATGCATATGGTGCGTAATACATGAAGTTTCCTGCATTCACTGTAATGTCCACTCCAAAAATCTTGTACGTGCAGGGCTTTTCTCTCCTCAATTCCGAATGATCTTGGACGTCATCCACCATTAACGTGCCATTGTGAATGAGTTCCAACACGGCCGTATAACGTTTCACTTTTTCCGCGTTTCCTCCCACCGCTTCACACGTGAGGAGCATCAATACGGGTCGCCATCGCTTTCCCCCGCGATCCAACAAGTCCCATATAGGGGTGTTGAGTGCCCCTTGGATGCTTTCCGTATCATACGCGTAGCGGGGAGTTCCAAACATGTATTGGGCCCATTTTCCATTGGCTTTGTGCGGGATTATTTTTTCCATCTCGGCATCAACACTCGCGGAGCGTTCCTTGAGGTAGCGCATGATGTCAATGGTCTTGCCTTCAGCACTCTTTTTCCCAGCCATTTCCCATTCCCCTCAAACGACGAAAAAGTCTCGTTAATAAACGGAAAGTGGGATAAACCCAATAAAAAGGTACCTTCAGAGGCTAAAAAGGAGGTCAACAAGGCAACCCGGAAAATTCTCCGTAGGTATAAAAACGCGCACGTAATGAAGTGGTGGTATGTCGAAATATAGCATGTTGGCCCTGGGATTTCTATTTCTTTTCTCTCTTGTGGCGGCCGAATCGTATTCGGTTGAATTTGTCGAGGGCTACACGGGCTATCTTTCTCACGAGACTACAATTCCAAATACATTCCAGTTGCGCGAGTACACATTCTATCATTTCTTTGACCATTCTAATGTCTCCCAAAATCCGCACAAAATCATTCTTATTCTGGATAAAACTCCCTTCGTGATGAATGCGGATGCGATTACCGTCATGACCGACTATGCCGAAGAGTATCCCCGAATCGACCGAATGGCCACACGCACGACGCATTCATTCGACGAACCCATGGAAGTCAAAATTGAATTTGATTCATTCGGGAAACTGGATATGTCCAAAACCGTTTTCACGCTCACCCAAAAACTTTCGAAAGAGCCCACGTACCAGGCCACGGACGATTCGGGAGCAAACGAATCCGAAACTCCAGTAGATGATGCGACTCCCGACAATTACAACATCGTCACCGACCACTTCACGTGTTTCTACTTCATGTTCAGCAAGTCCATTCTTCCCAAAACCAAATGTGGAAAGGCGCAGGTAGAAAAAAGCATTCCCGTGGACGAAATTTTGCCCGAGCACCTGGCAATGCTGGATACCATTCTGCCCATACTCTCCCAATTCTATAGTAAAGAACTCATCTACATCCATAAAGGTCCAACCGTCAACCTCCCGCCTCCCCCTATTGTGATCGATATTCCTCAATCTTCGCCTTCCGTGGCCATGGTGGGAAACGCTCCAAGCAAGTTACATACACTTTGGGATAAATCTATTCAAGACAAAAAGGATTTTGCACGCGGCTTGCGCGAAAAAATAGATACAGATACTCAAGAGGCAACTCAGCAGGATAATGCAGAACCAGAAGAAACCCCTCCTGAATCCGAAAATGAAATCGTGGTCGAAACAAAATCTCCTGCTACAGCGCTTCCAATTGCCCCAAGCACAAAATCGCAAGATTCGAGTGCACCCCTCGCGCCTGCCACCCCCGAAAGCGCACAGGAACCCCCACACGTCCTTTTCCAGCCTATCCTGTTCCTCCAGGCCGCCATCCAAGCCTTCTTCGCCATCTTCGGGCTGCACTTTTTCTAAAAATTTGACATAGGTATAAAAGTAAGTGTGCAAGGAAGGTACGACATGCGGAATATAATTTTTATTCTTGGGATTTTTCTTGCCGTTTTTCTAATCCCTGTAAATGCTGTTGGATCAGGCGCAGATATTGCAGTTGAGTTACAGGCAATTTCTCCACCGAATCCAACAGTGTTTGATTCCACCGTTTTTGAAACTGAAATTGCAAACGTTGGAAGTGTTAATCTCGTAATAAAATCCTACTATCTGAGTGTGGAATATTTAGATGCAAATTGTGATTCAATTTGTATTAATGGGGCTTCATTAGTGCATTGCTCTGACTCATGTGGTCAAATTGAAGTGGGTGAAACAATCAAGCTCAACCCATTTGAGTTTATCCCCGTAGATCACTACTTTACTGGAGGCCCAGCTGGTTCTTACAAGTTTATGTTTAGCGCTGAAATATATGAGGTCGATCAAAACATTCTGAACAATACAGCATCCGTCTACGAAGAATACACAAATCTAATTGCGCTTGTGTCCCCTGATGATGATCCTTACTTGGGCGACATTAACGCCCAACTCAGGCTCATTGCGTTTGGAAGCTTTCCTGGGCCTTTTTCAAAAAAATTTCACGATGAAATCTTACCAGTGCTGACGCAAGACTATCTTAACACGGGGGAGGTTCTCTATGTCTACCGTGATTTTCCTCACGCCTATTATCCTGAAGCTTTTCCAGCTGCAATAGCCTCAGAGTGTGCAGATGCACAATCAAAATATTGGCCGTACCATGATTTACTATTTGCCAATAATCTCTATCTTGGAGATGAAAATTACATAAAATGGGCAAATGACTTAGGGCTTGATATAAATATTTTTGTGAATTGTCTGGATTCCCCAGAAGTTTATGATGAGGTCAACCATGATATCAATGATGGTTTAGCTGCGGGAGTGGATGTTCTACCAACTCTATATTTTCAAAATCTTGATTGCCAGATTCAGACCATGAAATATGGTGTAAAATCCTATTCAGAAATGGAAGATATAGTTGAATCGCTTAAAGAGGCGTGCGTTGGGGATGGTCCTGATATTAGCATGCCATTACTATCCGTGCAACAAACTCCCGCAAACGATGTAAGTGTGGTATTTACGGCTGAAAATTTTGGGATTGAGAAAGCTACGTATAATTATGAGATATTAATCAGGGATGAAAGTTGTCCATCTGACCCAAATTGCACTGCTATATTTTACGGCTGTGAAAATTTAACAGAATGCCTGACTCTCGGACCAGGCAAGTACAGTTATCATGTGAAACAATTTACTCCTCAGTTTATTTTCCCGGATTTTTCGGCAGGAAGTCTTTACTTCAAAGTGACAATACTTTCATCCAATGATATTAACCCTTCAAATAATTTTGCTTCTCAAACAATTTATGTCGGCCCGGAAATTTGCGATGATGGTGAAGATAATGACAATGATGGTTTGGTTGACTGTGCCGACTTTGATAGTTGCCTTAATGCCTGTTTCGCCGAGGTGTCAGAAAAACTTAGTACTTTGGAAGAAGAGGTTGTTGTGTTATCCAGTGAGAATCGGGAGCTTAAAGCTCAAATAATAGATATCCAGACTGTGGTTCAGCTCCTCACTGAACGGCTTGCCACTGTTTTCTGTCTAATTGGCGCATGCGAAATGGAAGCCAGATAAGCGCTTGTCTAGGCTCTTCGAGCCCGAAAAATTTTCCCTAGATATTTAAACAAGTCGGTTGCATAGGAGAGCATGAAACCACTGTTTATCTATCTCGGAATAATGGCGATTTTTTTTCTTTCACCCGCCTTTGCGATTGAACAAAAGTTTTTGACAGATTATCCAATGCCAGACGGATATGTAATGGACTATGTTCTTACTAAAGAAGAAAACGGAAGCGCCGATGTACTATCCTTTCTTCATTCTTCCGGCAATCGTGTCACGCTAAAGGTTGGAATGCATTCAGATTCATCCAACATGGGGCATGTTTTCTCTTTTGAAAAGGGAACAACCAAGGAGTCGTCCATCGGAGAATATTCTACCGTATTCATTGGTGCAGATGCATACACAAATGTAGTATTGTGGCAATCGGTGCCTTTCTTTTTCAAAATAACCTACAAGTTTGATCACGATTATCCTTCCGATTTCATCGATGCATATCTAGCAGAGTTCCCGCCAAAATATTATGACAAAGGTTCCCTTTTGACAGAACCAGAGCAGGAAACGTTGCTATTCACTTCCGACTTTTTTGAAAATCCTCCAGAATACCTGGACATGATTTTTAATTCGAAAAATAACAGGGACATTCCTTGTTATTCAAATTCGCCAGTCGCCTCCGCGAATTTTATTGAGAATATCCTAAAAGGGAGCAATTATCCAAATGCATCTGTAGTTGCAGCGCAGCTACTGGAGCAGTGTAAGACACAAAAAATTGTGGAAATTCCACCAATTGCTTTGCAGTATGATATTTCGGAATGCAGGATTGAATTCGGAAAAATACTTTCGGCTGAAAATGTTCCTTTTTATGAAAATGACCTGCTTCAGGAGTGCTTAATCCAAGCGTATTCCCAAGAAAAATATCTTTCCGCCGGAGGAAAAAGTGAGGGTTATTTGGAGAAGTTGGAAGCTAGGAAACCGCTGGTTGTTGAATTAATCAAAAAGAGAAATCAGCCTAAACAGGTTTGTGAGGAAGACGAAGATAACAATCCAGTAAATTGTTATACTTACAATGATGACATTGAGTCGCCTCCTGAGTTTGTGGATGGAAAATATGTTCCGGGGAATTTATCCGAAACAGTCGAGCAGCGCGTCGTTGATACGACGGGGGTAAAAGAGGTCCAAATTTTTCCTCGAGATGGAGCTATTGGTATTGCTGTTAATGACAATGCAGCAACGACATCTGAATCGATTGAGGTTAAAGATGGCCAAATATACGTGGGCAGTGTTGGAGTAGAAGTTTATCCTGATGAAATTTCGCCACTATTTGGCGAACAGGCGATTCTTCAAAAGGTGGAACTAAAATCCGTGGATTCACGCCCTGTGTATCTCATCGAAGGAGCACGGAAAGGGCGATTGCTGTTTGTCATTCCAATTGACATTCCCGTGCATGCAAGTGTAAATGCGGTTACTGGAGAAAAAACCGAGAATGTCCCTTGGTGGGCATTCCTGGTGGGATAGGGAATAGAATATGGTGAGCCTACGGCATATTCTACTGCTTGCATTGGTTTTCAGCTTTTTTGCGATTTCAGCTTCTGCTCTTGGTGACGCAGACTTTACTGATAACTGGGTCGCCAACGGTGGCACATCGACTGATGCTGCGGTATGGGGTGGTTTCGAATTAGACGCTTTTGCCAGCGGTGTCAATAGCAACGCAGACTGTTTATGCTGGGATTGGTGTGATGGGGGATCACCTGATTCGACGACAGGAAATTGGGATGCCTGTTATTGTAAAACTGGAAAACTTACCCAGTGTAAAGACTTGAATCCATCCCTTAGTTCGATTTGTAACGTGGCAGCTGGTGGCTGTGCCGAGGTTACTAGCCTATCTAGCGATCACTCAATTCCCACAGGGGCGTCAGGCGATCAATGGAAATGTAGCGTGGATGTTAAGGAATATGTTGATTGCGACAATTCTTCAAGTCAAAAGGCTACAAACGAGTGGATGGATGTTGATGGTGACCCATTCTATGTTGTTTCCCCTAAGCTGTATGATTGTGACGATTCTTCTTCTCAATACTACGATTTCGAAGGTACATTTGCAAGCGGTTCAAATGTCGACATCTTGGATGGGGTCTATTGTGGGCAATATTACGCCTGTGATGAAGACAATGCACACATTAATCATGATGATGTGTTGATTACTTCTGCAACCGGAACCATACCTTACCCTTGTTCTCTATTGGACGGGGCCACCGGCAATTATGCATGTTCAACGGGAGCCCAATGTCTATCCGGAGTGTGCGACGGGGGATACTCCGAAGTTGGAATTAACTGTGGTGTTGGTGGAGATGGCAGTGTCTCAGTTTTCGGGGATTTAGTACAGTACCAAGACACCTGTGGAGGGGCTGGGGCGTTTTATTCAGCAACCCCTGGTTACTATTCGGGTTCGTGCTCATCTGGTAAAGTTTGTGACTCCGATTTCGCATACTATACATCAAGCTTCACAACCACTCAAATCTGTAAAACCCAAGAATATGGGGGGTGTTCAGCCAGTTCGCAATGCTGGAACGAGAATAGTGGCTATGTTTGTATGGGGTCTACTTCTATAGGGAGCTCCCCCAATTACAACCGGATTTGTACAACGGGTTCCAATGGAAAGCAGTGCTTCAATAATGATGATTTGCAATGTGACTCAGGGCGATGCGACGCAACCTGTCAAGCCAAGCTCGCCGATGGTGGTTCGTGTAACGAAGCCAGCGATTGTAGTAGTGGGACGTGTACAGGTGGAGTTTGTGGGGGCGGTGGAACGGGCACAGTCTGTACGCAAGACATTGATTGTCAATCCAAGCAATGCGTATATGAGTCCGCATCAGTAGCCAAGTGTGTATCTTCTTACGAACCTTTTGTTCAAACTTTCGACACATACGATTCATCCGTTTCCAACAGTTACAGTAGCGACGATGATGGGGTAGCTTTTACCAGTTACACAGTAAAGCCCGTGGTATTTGATTTGAAGCAATCTACAGATATGTTGTGCTATGATTTTGGTAGTAATGGGACGTATGATAAGTGTTATTATGACACTGGAAAATCTGCTGGCGTATGTAACTACTTCTCCGTTCCTTCAGCCATCCCTGACGGAGAGGAAACCTTGTGCGAGCTCGATGATTATTTTGGTTGTCTAGTTGGAACGGACGTCCCATCGCAGATTTGTTCAGGAGGAAGCTGTAATGTAAATACCAATAATGTTATTCATGAGGAAGTGCGTGTAAAGGCGTTTTATGATTGTGCGAATAATTTTGGTTTGCGTGAAGAAGAAGTCGTCGTCAATCCCCCCTTTCTTGATGAATGGGACGATTATTGGGTGGTGAATCCGAAATATTTTTACTGTGCTAACCAGACTTCGCCTGGACTTGATTATTTTGCTGCAGGCGACTATGGTCCGAATTATGATGATGCTATTGGGTTTGGAGATCTCCTTTCATGTGCCCCTTCTCAATCGTGCAGTATACTGGCTGATGAGCAGTACATTAGCACCGCGACCGGCACTATTCCCTCTGCGTGTAAAACAAATCCAACCGGATCTTGCACTCAAAATAGTGATTGTTTGTACAACTCGTGCAACACATCTACTAACCAGTGTGACAACGGATTCATCTATGAGTCCTTTATTTGGGATGCATTAGGAAACCCCTTGCCTAATTATACTGTTAAACTCACAACGTGTACCGGGTCCGTTTTACAGACTACTGTGACTGATTCGGATGGAAAGTTTGTTTTTGGATCTAAGTTGGGTTCGTATGGATTGAAGCTTCAGGCTCCGTGGGGGGATGTGGAGTTTGGATTTGAGTCGGGATATTGTCAGTCTTTTCCTTCAGGCTTTACGTTGGATTCATCGGGTTGGGTGTTTGAAAAAACCGCCGTGCTTCAGGGAAAAGCCATAACTCCGGATGGAGATGCTCAATCTACTTGGCCTTTTTCGGTGTACACTTGCCAAGATGATCCGAATCCCGATTCGTTATTGGCTTCCACCACCACAAACACTTCTGGGGACTTTTTGTTGACGGTGGATTCGGGCAAGCACGTACTGAAAACAAATTATGGTGGCTATCACCTTCCTTTGACGGATGTCCAAGGGACCTCTTGTCTTTTGGATTATGGCCCGGCATACGTGGGCACATTTTCAGTGAGCGATACTTGCTCGGACTATGATAATTTTTGTTCCGACAATTCCACGCTATGGCAGAGTTGTACTTCGGACCCTGTTCTAGGATGCTCATGCGTACCCACCTATTGTGCAAATGGCTGCGTAACGGGTGCTCCAGAATGTAATCCTGTAGGAACGGGAACACTAAAAATAAATGTGATGAATTCTGGAAATCCTGTAAAGAATGCCTCTATTCAAGTGGATGGCATTGCAATTGGCAAGACCAATAGTTTGGGCAAGCTGGAAGTGAATGCCAAGCATGGCTCTCATAGCGTGAAAGCCACGTGTCTGCAAGGAACGCCTAGCCAGAGCAAGAGCGTCTATCTCAGCGCGGACTACCAGTTCGTGAACATTAATTTGAACTGTCCGGTTGCTCAAGAAAAGGGGGATTTGTATTTTTACGCAAGGATGGCGGATGGAAATCCCGTTGCTAACGTGTACGTGTTTAATGAAAGTGAAGAACTGGTCGGTTCGACCGATGGATTTGGTTTGGTTATTCTTGAGTCACTTGAGTATGGTTCGCATCCTTTGTATATTCGTTATAAAAGTGAAGTGACTGGAAAAGCGTATCAGATTACTTATCTGGCAGATGTTAATCAAACAAAGTCAATAATTAACATTCCCATCACGACTTCAGGCTCGACAGGGATTTCGTCTTTTTCTGTTAGTGAAATTGATGCGTCGGTATTTTTTTTGCCATACATAGTTATTGTCGCACTTCCCATTGTAACTACACTTGTGGCTGAGAATGCTGGATTATTGGCTCAAGCTCAAGTAGCTGGTATTCTAGATGCGACAGATGACTTTTGTAGCTGTGCATTGAAAACAAACCCATCATTGCTTGTTTCTGCATGTGAGGGATATTTAGGCGAAAATTATAACGCGACGACGAGTTTGCCTACGTTTTCCTCAGCCGTAGAAGGGTACGTGTACAAGCTGAATAATAGCATTATGAAACAATGTGCCGTGCCAACTATTTTCTTGGCGCTTAGCCTTGATGGTTTGGGTCCTGAAGATTTGGCGATATTTGGTAGTAAAGGGTTAGCTAAAAAAGCAGGCGAAGAGGGCGTGGAAGGGCTCAGTAAAATAACAAGTGAAGCAGGGAAAAAAGTATTTGTAGTAGATGGAGTTAAGCATGAAGTAAAATGGACAGGAGAATTGTGGGAGTTAGTTGTTAAACTTGGTTTGTCTGATTTGACTGAGGATGGGGCAAAAGCGGCTTTATCATTGGCCAAGAAAATTGGGGTTGGTGGTGAGGACAAATTGGTGAAATTAATTGGGCAGACAGACGGCTATTTGTTAATTGATAAAAAATATTTGACCAACACAATTAATGGAATGGGTAAATTGCAGAAGAATATGAATCCAATTGAATATTCTAAAATGGAGAGTGGTCTGGCAAAAGTAATTAACGATACTGACTTTGGTAATATCAAGGGGTCATTTGGTGAAGTTGAAGTTTTTTCAACTGAATTTTCTAATAAGATAGCGAAATGGCAATATACTCCAGTTGGGGCATCGCATAAAGCCGAAGCATTATTAATCGATGACGCTCTCGTTGAAGTAAGAACTATTGCTTTGAATAGTATATCTTACCCATCTCAAATACAAGAAATAAATATACTAGTAGCAAAAGTGAGTGATTGGGTAAAATATTCCCCAAGCTCGGATATACATCTGCGATTCACAAATCCAATTAGTGACGAGATAAAAGCCGATTTAATAAAGGCGTTGGAGAAGATAGAGAATATTAATATGAACAAAATTTCAATATCGGTGACTAACTATTCCTGAGGAGTGTTATGAGTGATCGAGGGGAGTTTAGGATTAATTTCTTCCCAGTACCTGGTGGAAAAGCGAACAATCTTCTGGATGACTTCGCTCGGGTATTTGAAAAAAATAAAGTTAAATTCAGAATTTCAAAAGAGTCTAAATTAGGAGTTAGGAATTTTGATAAGAAAATCTTTGACCACATTCTTAAAGTGACCAAACCAGATTTCCGCCATTCTTTTGAAATAAAGATAAATGGGGCTGTTTTCGATATGTGGCTGGAGGGTAAGCCGGAATGGAAATTTCAAAATAATATTGAGTTTAGCGTTGCTTCATTTTATTATTACTATCAACCATCTGGCGAATTGACTGAAAAACAGGTGCTCAAAAACTGGGTTGAACTATCTAAATTAATTGAGGAAATTTTAACTACTGGTTCAGATGTTTTATATGCTGCAGTTGGTGGAGTATCGCATGATTTTTTTCAATATGACGACAAGTTTCCGGCTCCAAAGAAATCGGTGGAGGATAAATTTATTGGAGAAATTTTGTGGCTAACTTTCCCATTCTGGATGATTTTTGTTGGAAAGGATTTAATCAATGAGTTTGGCGAGAATCTTTTTCTTAATGCTCCAGCGTGGAGAACCGAAAAAATTGGGAGTGGGGTGTTTATTATGAACGGCCCAGCTCCTCGAACTGCTGTTGGTGGAATCCCAAACACGAGTATTGAAGTAAAGGATTATTTTAAAAAAAAGCTAATGGAGGCCAAGAAATGATTTCCGCATTCAATGCTTATACTAAAAATGTGTTTAAATCATTTTTTTTAGTTTTAATACTAATCATTACTCTATTTTTTCTCGGGTGCGTGTCCGCGCCTTCTCAAAATACAGAAGAAATTGCCGATGATTCAAACAGTATAGCAGACGGTAATTCTATTTCCGAAGATACCAACCTTGGGAACAAAATTCTGCTATCGGGGGAAATTCAAAAGGGAGGAACTACTTGGCTAACTATTTTTACTGATAAGCCTTCCTTACAAGTCAGATCGGAGTTTACATTTTCAAATGCGTATGGCATTGGAAGTGGGCTTACCTATGTTTTGGATGATTTTGAGAAAGTCAGTTCAACGGAGTGGCGCAAAAGTATTGTTCCTCCGAGTACGGGTCCCTTCCATGTAAGGGCCTATATTCAATATTTTGATAAATCATTGGGGGAAGCATCACTTGATGGAGAAATTATCGAAGTCGTGCCTTGGTCCGTTTCATTCTCAAAAATTTTATTAGATGATTTGGAACAAAATGAAGTAAATAGTGGCAAGACGTATGATGTTACAATCAAAGTAAAAAATTCAGGCAGTAAAGCTATTGCCTCAACTCCCTATTTGCATGTATACGATAAAGATAACAAACTTAGGCAATCCATAAAGGGCAGTAATTTAGATTTGGAACCAGAAGTGTCCGATGTTGTTTTGGCCTCTTGGCAACCGACGTTCTCGGGGCCTGCAAAACTTGAATTTGTAATACGTGCTTTTGCTGATGAGGCAATTGTTAAAAAAGATGTATATATTGAGGATCACTCCAAGCCAGCAATTGTTGAATATTCTTTCGATGAAAAAGTGATTAGCGGACTTGCTTTTCATTCAGAAGTAACAGTTTTAGAGCATAGTGATCTTAATATTTTTCTAATCGTGGAGTCGCCACTCGGTAAAACTCTTTCTCTTCCGTTTGAAGAAACCGAAGATTCTTTTTATGAAGATGATTATCCCTATTCTAGAGATTATTCGAGTGAATTTATTCCAAAAGAAGCGGGGGAGCATATTATTACTTTTTCTGCGTGTGACCAACATCAAAACTGTAGCAATGGATTGGTAAAAAAGTTTACTGTTGTTCCGCCGGTTATTTGTCATACGAAAAAGATTTTTGTTTCCTACAATGGAATAAGATACTATGATCCGTCTCATGAATTAGATTTTTTGAATGATAAATATTGTGTTACTGTGTGGAATTCCAAATTTCCTCCTTCAATTGAATATTTGGAAAAGTTTGATGCCGTATTTTTACTTAATGGGACTGAAAGTTCAACTCAATTGGGCTTCGTTGGTCTTGAGGTTCCGGCAAACATTAAAACAAGTCTTATAGTGGAAGGGCCTGTGTTTTCCCACAATTTTTATGAAAACCAAATTTTTCTTGAAAGCGTATTAAAAGTAAAAGAAAGTTCAGCCGAATTTGATTCTGAAGGGGTTATTCCAACTTTGAAAATTGCCAAAAATAGTCCAATTTTTAGTGGAATTCAGGAGTTGCTTGGTTCGTTCGCTACATATAGTGACTATCCCCCGATAGGGAAGGCGACGCAGCCCTCGTTTGAGATTGCCACTTGGAGTCATGGAAATAGTGAAGCGGCGATTGTTGAATCAACCAATAACGGCGAAAAGAGACTTTTCATTAATTTTGAGTTTAATAGTCTTGATTCATCAATCAAAGAAAAACTGATTCAAAATATTGTAAACTGGGCTGCCAATTAATTTGCCAACTGATTATTATAAGAAGGTGAAGCAGTATCTATTGAAAGAGTTTGAGGGAGAATAATTTGATGAGTTATTACGAACCGGCCGCTTTTTCCAAACGTTTATCGGCATACTTAATTGACGCGGGCATAGTTTGGGTCCCTTTCTTTATACTAGATGAAAATAATATTGAGGGGGGTCTTGCAATCCTCTATTTTATTTTACTATTAGTGCTTTTTGTTTACGTTTTTGCAAAAGACGGTTTTTTTAATGGTCAAAGTCTTGGAAAGAAAATAATGAAGTTGGCAGTGGTTTATTACCATGATCAATCGAAACGCATTGGTTTTGGGCAAGCCATTCCTCGAAATCTTGCTTTCTTGGTTCCGTTTGCGTTGGTTATTATGGTGTTTCAAATTCATGGACACCCGTCTCGGCGGAGGTTAGGGGATGGTATTTCGAACACGATGGTGGTTGATTTGGAAAAGAAAGTTAAAGGGCCGTTCGTTGGAAAAAAAGAGGAAACCTTTCTAGGGGTGAAGGAAAAAGTTTCCAAAAGATTTTCTTGAATATTGTTTGGGTTAGTGGCACTCCAGTTAATCGGGTGGTGTGAAACTTGACATATCTATTTAACCCATGTGTATGTGAGTTTGTGTGGTGATTCAGAGATGAATGGAATGAATGTGGTGAAGGTTTCGGTGGTGGGGTTGCTTGTCTCGATTGTCGTCGCTGGAATCTTTTACTTTGTTACGAATACGATTGGTTTCTCGCTAATATTTCTTTTTCCTCTAGCGCAAGGATTTGTCGTGGGTATCGTCTTGTTGGTGATGATGGCGCATCAGCGTCTTCCTGCTGCGTTGGTTTGGGGGTTGGTTGTTTTGCTTTCTCTCGTTGTTTTTCTCGTGCCGCATTATTTGGCGTTTGAGGAAGTGAATGCGTATGTGCGGGAGAATGTTGATTCAGAGGGATACATTACGTTTGACGGTTATCTGTCTTTGTTAGCGGAGCAAGGTGCTGAAGTAGGAAAGGTGGGTCGCTCTTCATTTGATTTGGGGAACATAGGCTACTGGGCTCTACAGTTGCTGGATTTGGTCCTAATCTTAGGAGGGATGATGTACGCATTATCGCCCAAGAAAAGTGCTGTGCACTCCTCTGCCAAGGGCGAGTAGCGACCACTCGGAATTTGAATGGGTCATTTTGACCAAAAATTTTCCCTAGCTTTTTAATCCTAACCCCTTGAGTGAGATTCCTTACGATGCAGCACAAATGGTTTGTTTTAGTGGTTCTTGGGTTTGTCCTCCTAACCAACTTGGCCGTGGCCCAAGAATCCTCTGCATCAATTCCAAGTGTGGTAGATGATTCTCTCGTGGTGCGTGAACGTGCGGATTCGAATCGTTCCGTGTGGGAAGTCGCACGCACGGGGTTAGGTATTCCTGAAAACATCTTTTCATTTGTCACGAATTCGGTTCGCCAATTGTTTTTACGCATCCCCAAGGACCAGGTTACGCTTACTCCCGACCCTGCGTTGAATACGCCGGAGATGATTCCGCTAAAATTGAAAGGGGGTCTGAGCGACAACTCTTATCCTGAAATGGTGCATGTGAACATTATTACTTTTTCCCACACGTTAGAACGTATTTCAACATTGGTTGAAGCATCTAATGGGGTCGTTGTAGGCTCACATCGTATTGGTAGCATTGTCACGGCAGAATTGCCTCAAAACCAATTGTTGAACGTAGCCTCAGACGAATATGTGAAATCAATTTGGCCGGATAGAGACTTTCATGCAACATTGGATTCTTCCGTGTCTCAAATTCACGCTTCCACACTGTGGAATGCGGGATATACTGGACAAGGTCAAGTAATTGCAGTATTAGATACTGGAATTGATTCCACTCATCCCATGTTGCAAAATAAAGTGCTGCAGGCAATTAGTTTCACGGGCGAGTCTGTGAACGACGTATTGGGTCACGGTACACATGTGGCGGGAATCATTGCAGGAAAGAAAAGCGGTGCGAATGATTACAATGGTGTGGCGCCCGATGCAAAAGTGTGGAATGTCAAAGTATTGGACAACACAGGTCATGGTGCAGAATCCTGGATTGTTTCAGGAATTAATTATGCCGTGGACCCGGATGCGAATGCCAGCACCAACGATGGGGTGAAAATAATCAACATGAGTTTAGGGGGTCCTTATACCGATCCTAATTCTCCTGTAGTAACGGCGGTGGAGAGTGCAGTGGCGAATGGAGTGACCGTCATTATTGCTTCGGGTAATTGCGGCCCTGGCTGTCCTTCTTCCGATTGTCAAGGGTTTGTGGGAGTCGAAACCCCGGCAGATGCTCCCAATGCCATTACGGTAGGGGCCGTCGATGATGCCTCTCAATGGGCGTGCTTTTCCAGTGGGGGCCTTGTGGGAAGTGGTTCCACGGTCAAGCAGGACGTGGTGGCTCCGGGGGTGGGTATTTCATCCTCTTCTTTAGGGGGCAGCACGGCCCCTTTATCCGGTACTTCTGCCGCCGCTCCGCATGTTTCGGGTCTGGCAGCCTTGCTTTTGCAAGCGAATCCAAGTATTTTGCCTAAAGACATTAAGTCGCTCCTAGAGCAGACAGCAGTTGATTTTGGCGACCCTGGAAAGGACGTTAAATATGGTTCGGGTTTGGTGGACGCTCAAGCGTTGCTTCCCTCTTCCGTATTGAATCTTCTCAAATACACGGCATCCGTTTCTCCGGGGGTGGTGGACAAAGGAGAGTCGGTTTCGTTCATCGTTACCTCAGTTTCAGATGATGTGTATGCGCTAACCTTGGAAGTGACGCATACGAATGAATTAGTTG
>CAYHNT010000010.1:0-35262 GCA_964358055.1 uncultured archaeon
AACGGGAACTTTCTCTCCGTGAAACTCGCTTTTTACGCTGATGTAGGAACGCTCCACGATATACAATCCAGAGCCATGCACCACGCCCACTTGTCCAACCTTTTGCACATAGGATGGATCGACCAAATACGCGGTGAAGAGCGGATTGTCACAATTTTCAATCGTGTTCGCGGGAGAATCCCCACTATTGTTCGGTTGCCCGTTCGAACCGTATGGATTAAGCGAATGGTCCGTAGTCGGTGGAAAATTTTCGCCGGAACTGGTTCCGTTATTATTCAATTCGACGGCAGTGTTGACACACCCGAGCAAAAATAAAAGGAGAAAAACAAACGCGAGCACCCTAATCATAGGCCAGTCATGCGACCTTCCTTTTTAATGATTAATAGCGACCCCGGAGGGATTTGAACCCCCGACCTTCGGGTCCGAAGCCCGACACTCTATCCAGACTAAGCTACGGGGCCAAAGTCTGCTATCTCTACTCAAAATGGCTCAACAAATCCTCTTAAAGACGGCCATTAGACCCCCTATTTGGAGTGTTTTGTCCCCGTCTTAGGGTTTTGTTTTTAACCGTTTCTCAAGCCTTTTCGTCTATGAAGATCTGTACTTCCTGTAACAAGCAGGTGATTGGTCAGTTTGTGGAGTTTCCCAACCCGGCCAACCCTAAGATGAAGGTTATTCGCTGTATCCATTGCCGAGAATCCGCCAAGACCTATACGGTTGAAGGGTTCGTCGGACCGTAGTTTCTTTTTTCGAGCTGATCATCCATGGGTAAGACGTTCATTATTTTCAAGGTGAATGCCAAGGACATGGAAAACCTGGAAGCCACTGAGAAAGAGCTTCGTGCCGTTAAACACGGAGAATGTAAAGACGTGCAACGCGCTCCCATTGGATTTGGTATTGTCGTGTTGAAAGCCGGTTATTTGATTCCCGAGAAGCAAGACGATGCCATTGATTTGTTAACCAAAGAAATAGAGTCCCTTCCTTCCGTGGAAAGCGTGGAAGTCGAAGGGATGACCCTTCTCTAGTTTTATTCCTATTTTTTTTTAGTCTCGGCGACATTCTTCCTCAAGCGTTATATTTCTAAGAGTCCTTATTCTCACGAAAGAATATGATCGATTCCATTACACTAGAGAATTGGAAGACTCACAAGAACTCCACCCTGCGCTTTCGTAAAGGTACGAACGTCATGGTGGGGGTGATTGGTTCAGGGAAGTCCAGCGTCACAGACGCGTTATGCTATGGGTTGTTTGGAACCTTTCCTGCCTTGCAAAACCGGCGTGTTTCAACCGAGGATTTGCTCATGCGCAAGCCCTTCTCCGCGGATACGGCTAAAGTGGAAGTGTGCTTTACGATTGGAGACAAAAAATACAGGGCGGAACGAATAGTCAAGCGCAGTGGGACAAACGAAGGAAGGCTGTATCTCAACGATAACCTGTTGGTAGGGCCTAAACCGAGTCAAGTCACTGAGCGCATTGAGAAAGAGTTACAAGTCTCCTATGAATTATTCTCTCGCGCTGTGTATTCGGAGCAGAACCAAGTGGACTATTTTCTCAAACTAAATCCGGGTGAACGAAAAAAGAAGTTCGATGAACTATTGGACTTGCAAAAGTACGAAACCGTGAGGGGAAACGTCAATAATGTGTTGAATCAGTTTCGTAAAAGCCAAGAGATGCACGCCCAGTCCCTTTCTCAATTGGAAATGGCGTTACAAAACCATGATATGAATGAGTTGCGATTCAAACTAGTAGAGCAAGAGCGAAAGCGCGTCGAGTTGAGCGTGAAAAAGGAACAATTGTCCACGCAAAAGCTATCTCTTGCTAAAGAAAAGGAAAAAGCGGAAGCAAAACGTATGCAGTGGGAAAAATCCCAGCAGCGCGTGCACACACTAACGTCCAAGAAGGACGTGTTACACGGTCAATGGTCATTATTTGAAAAACAATTTTCGGACATGGCAACCAAAGCCGCGTCCGAGCTGGAGGTCGATAAGAATGGAACACAATCTCGAATCAAAGAATGCACAGGCAAGCAAGAGCAGCATGGGCTGCTTGAAATGCAGGTCCAGAGAGCGGCTCATCGCAAAGAATTGGCTGAAAAACGCCTAAGTGAATGGACAAATTCCTTTGGAGGAATGTCTGTTCCTTCTATTATCGAAAACCAGCAGAAAATGGTCCAGCAGAAAAATGAACTCAAGCAAAAACACACCAGTGCATTAGAAAAAATACAGGAAGTAGTTTCGTTGCAGCGCGTATTGGACGCACAACTGACTGAGCTTTCAACCGATGAAAAATCAATGGCCTCGTTGCATGCCTCCTGCCCCACATGTAAGCAGGAAATCAATCCTGTGCACAAAGGAAAGCTAGTTCAGGACATGGTGGAGAAGCGTAAGCAGATTCAGCAGCAGAAAGCCGATTTTTCAACCGCTTACACCCATTTGCTTTCTGAAAAGAATGGATGTGAAACAATTTTACGCACCGTTGAAGATGAAGAGAAACGAATGGTGGTATTGGTTTCCAAAGCCAAGGATGGTGAATTGATTGACAAGGAAATTGCCTCGGCGAATAATGATCTTTCTTTGGCTAAAACCGCTTTGGAGCGTTTTGGACAGCTTCCTTCCAATGAAGAAATGGAAGTGTTGCGTGAAAGACTGGTCAAACTGAATAAAGCACTCGAAATGGCCACCGTGAAGAGCGAATGGCAAAAGGTTGAGACTGAATTATCACAAGAACAAGCTTCTTTTCACACCCTATCGTCCGCGCCGCAGGAACACCAATCAATCATGACACTTTTTTCCACCATCCAAGGAGAAATGGATGCGTGTGCGAGAGAACTTGAATTGGTCTCTTCATTAGTCCATGAATTGAATTCACGCGTAATGGGTGCAGAGAAAATGGCAACCCAACGAGACGAGCTTCGCTTGCGTTTAGTTCAAGCAAAAGATGTAGTGGAAGTGTTGAATGTGTTTTCCAATTCGCTTGTGATTACCCAGCAGCAATTACGAGAAGGCGTAATTGAGGCAGTGAATGCTGCGTTGCAGGAACTCTGGCCGTCGTTATACCCTTATGAGGATTTTACTCTGGCAAAAGTGTTGATTCAAGATAATGATTACGTGCTAACTGTGCGAGAGAAAAGCGGGAACTGGATTTCAGCCGAATCATCATTATCGGGAGGAGAGCGCTCCGCTGCAGCCTTAGCGTTGCGCATGGCCATTGCATTTGTTCTAACACGACAGCTTTCTTGGATTATCTTAGATGAACCCACGCACAATTTGGATACGAAATCAATTAGCGCACTCTCGACTATGCTGAAGGATCGTTTGCCTAATCTTGTAGATCAAGTGTTTGTGATTACGCATGCAGCGGAAATAGAAAAAGCGGCGACAGGTTCGTTGTACGTGTTACAACGAGAAAAAAACGAAGATGGTATTACATTTCCTGTAAATAAGTTCGTAGATTTAGGGACGAAGATCGAGTAACTGAAGAAATTAATTATTCTTTGACTTCTTCAGCCGGCGTTTCTGTTCGTTCGGTTCGCATAGGTTGTATGCGTTTGAATCCGGGTGCTTCTTTCATCACGTTTTCTGTTTTCTTTCGAGCGTCTTCTTTCTTTTTTTCGGCCTTGATTATTTTTTTGTGATGTCGTGTAATGTACCCGGACATGATGTTCGTGGTCCATTTTGAAAAAGGTAATTTGAGTTCGTTAATCTTAGTTTTGTTATTGGCAAATGAGTCGTTTAATGATTCAGGGATTTCCTTCAATAATACATTGGCCTTGCTTTTGATTCCTTTAGGAACAGACTTACCCATAGTTAGTTCACCTCTAAGCGGATAGATTGCCCGTTGGGCAGATTTCGAATAACAGATAAGGGGACCACTTTTTCTTCCAATTCAATCTTGGCCAAATCGTAAGGAGAAAGGACCTTTTTGTTTTCCACCATGGCGGGTGCCCCAAACGCTAATTGGAGAGCGCGTGCTCCTACGATGCGTGTGCGTTCGAAGCGTGTGATGGTAGCCATTGGTTTGTTCACCCAATAAGTGGGGTCTCTAAGCAATAGGCCCTAAGAAAGCTATATAAATGCCCCTTCCTCCCCTGGCTTAACCATAAAGAATACACCCGTCGAGTTCTCATTTCAGGGATGAACACCCGCTCGGGGCATGATTCATGTTGAATCATAATCGATACATATTTAAGTCATTTAATCCGTTATGAGTATAGGTTACTGTATGAATGTTATTTTGAAAGGGAAAACAAAGGCGATTGCAGAATTGATGGTGGAAGAGGGGTATGCTAATACTCAGTCCGAAGCCGTGAGACTGGCTCTGATTGATTTTGGGGAACATCATTTGGGCGAGATCGAATTGGTTAATCGAAAATTAGACCGAGTCGATGCGGACATTCAAGCGGGAAAGCGAAAACTTCTAAATGCAGACGAAGCATTGGGTAATTATTCGAAACACGTGAAGTGATACTGCATTCCCTACCATGCTACCTTTGTTGAAGAGTGGCCCAACTATTTTGAATCATTAGACGCCGTCGCCAAGGAGCGCGTGGCCAAGAAAATTAAGAAGATTCTGGAGTTCCCCCAAAAACGCCATCTCAAAAAAGGCGCACGGTTTTTCGTGGATGAAGTGGGTCCCGACCGAATAACCTATCGTGTGTTCGAGGAGAACCAGGAAGTCCGATTCTATTTCGTTGGAAACCACAAGGATTATGAGCGATGGTATCGGCAATTCTTCTAATCATTTCGGCTTCTTTCTTGAGCGTATACTGCCAGGGAAAAGGTTATTTACCTCAAGTAGTCAAATGGAAGCGTAGAGGAATCTGCGGGCTCCCATCCCAACACTCTTACCCCGCTCGGGGCATTTGCCTTTGTGCTACTTAGTGCCCTAGGGTGGCCTTTTCTAGAAGAGAAGCAAAGGAGGGATCCCTCCACGCAGTATTATTGAAAATGAGGTGGTTTCCTAGGTTCAGGGACCATTCTCGCGTGCGCTTGGCTGCATGGGTATGCAATTGGACGAGGGGGTCCTTTTGGATTTGGGTGGTGTAGGCTAATTGGTATTGAGTAAGGTAAGGTTGGGTGAGCACGCTTTGTACGCTTTCATGTAAGAGTGCACGGCCTTGGATTTCATTGGAGAGTTTCTCCAATATGAACCCGTTTTGCGCACATTTCCAATACGCATGGTCAAGCGTTCCTTGATGAGAAAGCGTTCCTTGCTTGATTTCATTCCGCGCCTCACTCAAGGGGAGAGAAATAGTGTGACCTCGAAACAAGGGACCCACTGGAATAGTGGGAAGTCCAAACTCGCGTTGTCGTGCCAATCGTTTTTCTTTCCCTTCATAAGCAGAATGGAATGATTCACTTACGCGTGTATCCTTGGTGTGTACGTACACTCCGTCTTGTGTGACACGTGTGTCAATCATGCTTCCTTCATGTAAAGAGGCGTGGAAAAGGTTGGTAGGTTTACAACATGTACATTTTCCTTCGCTTGGAAGGAAGGGCGTTTGAGTAAAGTGCTTAGATGAATACGTTCGTTGCGCATGTGTCCATGTTGAGCGTGTGGAAAATGTTCCAGTTTGAATTGGTTTAGGAATATGTTTTGAAAACATCACATTCTCAATGAATGTTTCCATTTGTTCGGCAGGAGAATGAGGAATGTCCGTGTAAGGAAGAAATAATTCATGACTCATCACAATGCGTTCACGTAATTCATTCTCAATCGTAGGGTTGTGTGCGCGTGCCCCTTGTAACGTAGAATGCAATGTCTCCACCAATCCCGGAATGGGTGCGTCGGTAAATGAATGGGGTTGCGCAATAAGTTTGTCATCAAATGTTTGGAAATACCTCCAGTTTTGCGTGAGAAGAAATTGCCTTTCCGTTTCAACCAAGTGTGGAAAATAATTGGTGCGTTGGTAAATGAGTTGTGCAATGCGTTTCAAATCCTCCCATGTTCCGCAAATTACTTGCGTACTATGTTCATGTCGCGCGGTTTGATGACGCACTGTGGAAATGGTTTAAAGCACTTGTTCAAAGGTATTAGTGGAAGTGTGGGGGAGGTAAAGGGAAGGGAAAAATGGAAAGGGTTTGATTATTTTTTTCTCTGCGTTTGCAAACGTAACGTCAATACTTCGTTTGTCCGGCCTGGCCGAAACTGACACTAAACTGTATGTATTGGGAGACATACGCATGAGTTGATGCGTGTGCGGTATATCCTCGTATTGAGAGAGTAGACCGCCGTTGGTTCCGCTGGTTTTTTGAATACCCTATTCGTTTAGTTGACATGCCTCGCGTTATTTCATGGGTGAGTAAACAAATAACGAATGTTCATCATGCGTTTCAGCGTAGAAGGAAAAATACGGGTTTATCCTTGGAGCGTCGCTTGCGTCGCGTTCGCATGCATCTGAAAAAATCGACTTCAGCAATGACTACTTCTTCTACCCGCATTTTACGACCGGAAGAATATGGGGGCGTATTCAAAAAAGGGGAGCGTGTTCTCGAGCTCCATTTCTATTCCACCAGTTTACCCACCATGAAGAATGCCATCCGTGAAGCCGAAATGCAATTTGAATTTTGGAAAGCATCGGGCGTTGCAGGAGTATATGGCGACACCCCCACGCGTGCCGTCGTTGCGCTATGGCGACAGTTAGGGGCGAAAATCATCACGTGTCCCCCTGTCGATGCGCGTATCGCCCATCAACATTACTTGGAAGGAATCAAATATTTTGGTTTTCCACCAGAGAATGCGAAAGAACCCGTGCAACGAATTGTTTTGCGCTTTCCAAAATAAAATCACTAGTTATCTATAAGTGTGATACATAACAAGTAGTTTCGTTTCGAAACGCTAAAAAGTTTTTTTAAAATTCTAAAGCAAATCTTCGGTTTCTTTCTTATTTTTCCGTTCGTTTTCTTCGTATTCAATCGACGCTTTTTCAAGTGTTCCTTCATGCTGGGTGGGTTGGGAGTTTCGCATGCGTATTTTGAAAAACGTGGGGGCGTTCACGGCTTCTCCAATCAGTAATCCTTCTCCCACTCTCAAGGAGGTAAGCATTCCTAAGCTTTCCGCTGACAATCCTTCGGCGCTCTCTCCAATATGTTTAATGTCATAGGGATTGGTAATTCGCAATAAGAGTTGGGTGTTGCACTGTGAAAGTGTGGTGGTGTCCAATTGGATGGGTCGTTGTGAAATCAGACAAAGGCTCACCCCGAACTTTCTTCCTTCTCTCGCAATGGTTCGCATGATTCCTTTGGTGATGCTTCCTTCTTTGTTGATTTGGTTGGGGATGAAATTGTGTGCTTCCTCTAACACAATAGTGGTAGGTGGGATGCGTTTGGCTCTTCGTTCGTAAAATAATCGCTGCGCTAAATACGATACAATCACTTGTTTCTTTTTTTGGTGGATAATATCCGACAAATCGACTACCGTGAGGATGCCTGGCTGCACCAAGTCAAGTAAGGAGGGATTGTCTGCTTTTCCAAACAATTGCAATTCATCCAATTCATACAGCCATCCAATGAGTGCCGTAATCACGCTTTCTTTCGTGTCTTTTCCTCCCATTTCGGATAATAATTCTCCTTTAATGTCATTCAAATCATACGGCCCTTGTCCGTCTTTCATTTTTTGCTGTAATTTTTGAATCACTTTTCCTAATTCTCTTTTTTGGGGAGCAGAGGCATTGGGTAAAAGCGCGGCGAACATTCCTGGAGTAATTTTAGACACGCCTATTCTCAAGTCCCGTGCACGAATTAATCGTGTTTTTCCTGAGTAATCCGTATATTTCGAATCCGTAACGGGTTCTGCAAAGTTCGTATACTCTCCATGCACGTCAAATACGACAATCGCAATTCTTCCATGTTCTTTTTTTCTGGAAAGAATTTCTTCAATTATATCACTACAGGCTACGCTTTTACCTGCGCCCGACATCGCTAAAATGGCGAGGTGTTTTTGCAAGAGTTTGGACATGTTGATTTTCACATCCACGGGGTGAAATTCCAATTTTCCTAAGTGCAGTCCTTTCTCTTCATCAAATCCTAAAAATTGCACAATGTGCTCGGGCTGGGCATTGAATACTTTACTTCCGGGCGAGGGGGGAAAAGTAGTGCGTTTGATTCGACGGTCGCTCGTGAATACGCCCAATGGGGTGGTCTGGGCCATGACATATTCCCAATCGTGTACGGGGAATTGTTCGAATAGTTTGGTTCCTTGTATTTCAAATTCTTTCACTGCGTCTGCACGTTCAAAGTACTTGTTGGTTTTCAATACATTGGTGACCATTCCAATGAGGGTTCCTTCCGAATATGGTATTTCCACGAATTGTCCGCGGTGCACCTTTCCATTCATCACCACAAAGTCCACTTGGGAGGGAGAGGGTCCTTCGGGGTTGGAAATTACCGTGCCTATTTCTTCTTGTTTTTCGCTCATGTTTTCCTATTAGGGTTTGGAGCGTTTTAAGGGTTGGGGTGGTTTGTCGCCACTTTATTTATAACGCGGGCCACCTACTTATTTCATGGCAAAAAAGGAAGTCCGCATTGTAAATAAGAAAGAGTTCAAGGCGCAAAGAAAGCATCCTTATTCGATTCAGGAGATTGTTTTTTTCTATCGTGCGTGTTATGGGTTGTATCGCCAAATTCTTGCGGAGCGTCCTGATATCATTGTTGCTCCTTTGCGTGGGGCCGATCCTATTGTCAAGACGATTCGTCTGATTGCCAGTCTCGAGAGGAAGTCTTCTTCTATTCCCACAATTGTTTATCCCCGCACGGGCGAACAGCATCGTGTTCCTGAAAAAAGGCAATACACTCATGTTCCTCCCATTTATGAAGAGTCCATGACAATTAGTCAGAAAAGACGCGAGCTGGAAGATATGATTCAACGGGCCGTTGACAAAAGAAATGGTCGTGGGGTGACTACTGTTTTTTTGATTGATGAGGCTTTTTCTGGGGGTTCCGTATCGCAACATTATCACTTGTTGGATGATTTGATCCAACAGAAAAAATGGAACATGAAACTTCGGGCATTTAGTGTGGTGACGAAGCACGAGAAAGTGGCGAGCAAAAGCAGTGCCTACACTCGTCTTGTAAAGGAAGGCAGAATTACCGAGTTTGAGGTCCCTTGGTTGTTTACTACGGATTCTCCTTTGTTTCTTTATCCCTTGATTGCCCCTCGTAGTACTCTCTTGTCTCGGATTCGCAGGAGGGTTATCCGGCCGAAGGTAAAACTTTCTCTCCAGGCTATGGAAGGACGTGCGCAGTTGTTTGCGGACATTCAAGATATTTGGCGGGAGCACACTTCCTCTAAAACGAGCTATCGTCATCTTCGCTTGAATAAAAAAGTAACCCGTGGTATCAGAAGGCTTCCCTTACAAAAGCCTCGCTGATTTTAGAATGGTCTTCGATCTCTTCGTTTCAATCGTAAAGTATGTCTTCCTAGTTTTGATAGTATTTTATCACTCACTAATTCCACTTCTTCTTGTTTGAGTCCTGCGCGCATATCGGCTTCGATAAGTACGGAGGGGAATGCGTAGTCTTTGTGTAATGAGCTTTGTGCGAATGCAATGGCGCTTACTCGATCGGCTTGTTCGATTGCCTTTTCGGGTGTGCTCAAGAATTCAATGCGTAGTGGAAAGTCCCATTGGGAGGGTTTCACGTAACATGCGTGGAGTTTGTGTGCCCATTCTTTAGGGAAGTCCATCAGGATGGTGTGTTTCTCTACATTCTCTGCGAGTGAAAAAACCATGCTTCGTTCTCCTGCATGCAATGCTTTGTCTAAGAGTGTAGTATCCGAGAGTGTTTCGTTTTTTTGGATGGTAATCATTTCTTGTGCGTGTAACATTTCGCTTAACCTCGTTGAGCGTGAATCTTCCACTGCTCCAATGAGTATGCAGTTCTTTTTTTCTGCCGCTTGGTAGAGTGCTACGAAGTCGCGAATGGTTTGATTATACATGGGGTGTAACTTCGATTCGTTTCCGGGTTTGTCCATGGGGTGTAAAATTAAGCTTCCATCAATGAAGCACGCGTCAGGGGAATGGTTTTCGATTAAGTGTGTGGCGTTTTGGATCTCTGCTTGCAGTCGTTTGAGTGATACGAACTTGTGGAATTCTTCTCGTTCCAATCCCTGCGTGTTGATGATGGGTTCCGGGAGGGAGAGTGTTTCGGGGTAGTACATCGAAGAGGAGAGTTTTCCTTGGTCATACGTAAAGCACGTGCCAACGGTGCGAAGTAGCATTAAATCGAGTGAGTAAAACGATTGCCCTGCGAACCCTGAGTCGATTCCGGCTATTTTTCCTTCATTAACGGTTTTGAGTATCTTGGTTGAGAGTGTTTTTTCGATGTTTTTTTCTAAGGAATTTGGGTTGAGTCCCTTTTTTCCGTTCTCCCTGAGTGTTCTTCCTAGTTGGTCGTGTCTCGTTTGGACTTGTTGGATGTACGTGATGGCATTTTCGAGTAGTTGGAGGAATCCCATACGTTAAACGTGCTTTATTCTCGCTTTAAATCAACGGGATGCCATTCCGCCGTCGGTTAAACGTAGGCTTAAATATCCGGTAACCGTTATTCTCTCGCCCTCCGATCGAAGGATGTTGGGAAAAATAGGAATAGTAAAGGGGTTGAGTATTATGCACGCCGTGTTAGAGATTGAGTCCCTGGCTCAGGATTGGAAGCCTCCTTTCGCCAAGAGACGTGAAACAAGATCAGTGAGTGTTTCGGAAGGGGAAATCGTGGAGACGTTGAAGGACGGCTCGGCATTGTTTACTATTAAGTCCATTCAAGGGGACCGTATTCTATTGGCTTATAGCCGATTGTACACCTTGAAGGGTTACGAGCACCCCACTGAACGACAGTTGTGGTTGGGGATGCATGAGGCAAAGAAGTTTTCTTCGTTGTGGGAAGACAATGGTATTACTAAAACCGTTACGTTGAGGGATGTCAAGATGGGGGATAATTCTTTGGTCCAGCAAGAAGAAGCGTTATTATCCAATCCTCCTGAATCAAATGAATTCGCTCCGGTGGTTTCAAATACGGGCGAAAAGGGTTTTGCTTCCATGTCGAATTCGGATACTGAAATTTATCGTCCGAATCAATAACGCATTTAAGTAAGTTCAAGCTTTCATTTCAATATGCCTCCGGCTCGTCGTTCATTGCCTCCTTCATTGCTTGCGCGTAAAGCCGCAATGGCGCGATTTGAATCTACTGCCCTCGCACGCGTCCCCAGCTGGGGTTCTTCTGCGCGTGTAAAAAGACCGATTGAAATTCGTAAAGCGCAGGATACACAAGTGCGGGCAATGCTTGCAACACTTCCTCCAGAAAAACGAAGAGAATTTTTGTCCGCGTATCGTCAAGAAGTGCGCGATCGTATTCGTTCTCTTGAACTGGCAGAAACCGTATTTAGTCAACATCAAAAAGATTTGGCTGCTGCGAAGACTCGTGAACATTACAAAGAAGCCTACATCCGCATGCATCAAGCCATGCGGGAAGTAGTAGGTGCAACGGAGGCGCGTTTTATTTTGACTTCGCTTGAGCAAAAAGGGAAGCTAACCCCGGCTTCATTGTTTGGGGAGCATGGTGTGGTAAAAAGTTTGGCGGAAGCCGCGCGATTGGTGGATTCCAATATGGGTGTTGTCATGAATATGCTCAATGAGCGCATTCCGAATATTCAAAGACGACGGGAAATGTTTGAGAGTATTTATCCTGATATTTGTGAAAGGATGTTGGATCTTCCTGCAGGTGAATCGGTTGACCGGTTTCTAGGTTTAGTGACACGACGATCTCTCGCTGAAAAGCTGCGTCAGGAATCAGGGGTTCGTACGAGAACCAAAGGTGGTGGGGGGGAGGTTACCTCAAAAAAACGTAATTTTAGTCACCGGATTTTATCTCTTGAACGAATGATAGAAAATTCCCCAAGTGGAGAAAGGAATCCAAGAAGTGTACGCGAGCGCATTGAACCTGCTGATCATCGTCCTGCTCAATCTATTAATCAGGAATGGGGTCTTGCATTATCAAAGGCATTTGAGGGGCTTGATTCCCAGCAACAAAAGGTACTGTATCTCCATTATTTTGAGGGAGTTTCGCTCAAGGAAACAGGAAAGACGATTCGTGTTTCGGAATCACGTGCAGGGAAAATCGAAAAGGCTGCTTTGGCTTTGCTTCGTCTTCGTCTAGCAAAGTATTTCCGCTGACCTGCACCCGCTTCCTTTATTTAGCGCGCGAGGTTTTGTTTCACTATGTATTCCCAGGTCCTTGTTGTTCGTAATGATTTGAAGATGGGTAAAGGAAAGATTGTATCTTTGGCGGTTTACCCCCGAAATAGTTATTGGAATATAAAAAATATTATTTGAATGAAATTACACTATTCAAAAGAGTTTTTAGAAGCTCAACTTAGAACAAAACACTATACAAACATTGCGAAAGAGATTGGAGTAAGCGTGACAACTATTCAGCGAAAAATGAGTGAATTCGAGTTAACTGGTCCTTACAAAAAATGGTTAAAATCAGAAATTGACTTTTTGAAAAATAACTACGGAAGTCCTGCACTTCTTCTTGAACGGTTTCCTAAACGCACATTAAGTAGTATTTATCACAAAGCAAATAGGTTGGGGCTCGAACGTCCATTCCGACCAAGATACAATGCGGTAAATGAAGACTTCTTTAGCTCGTGGACACGAGAATCAGCCTATGTTCTTGGTTGGCTTTACAGCGACGGGAATGTAACGCAAGATCTACGCACTTTTCGATTTCACATAAGTATACGTGATATCAAAATTATGGAAAAAATAAAAAGTGTTATATGCAGCGAGCACAAAATTGCAAAACATGATAAGTATATACGGTTTCAAGTGCATAGTCGAAAAATGGTCCGTGATTTAGTGGAGTTGGGCTGTGGACCTAGAAAGGCACATAAAATAGATTTTCCAAAAGCTATTCCAAGACAGTTTATTTCGCACTTTGTAAGAGGCTATTTCGATGGTGATGGGAGTATTTCATTCAATTTTCCAAATACTATCCGAATACGTTTTGTTGGTAATCAACAATTTATGAAATCTTTGGCAAAAGTAGTTTATGAATTGTTAGATTTGAAAATGAACGTCCGAGAGATGAGGCCACCATTATGGAAAGCGGAAGTATGTGGTAATAATGCACGCAATGTTTGCAAATGGATGTATTCTGGGTGCGGTGATTTACGACTTGAAAGAAAATATCTTCGCTATATCACTCATCTTAATAAACGACACGAGATTATTCCGTTAGATGTTTACTCAAGTGATAGTGATTCGTAAAGATGTTAAAATGTCCACAGGGAAGGCGTGTGCTCAAGCTGCCCATGCATCGATTGCTTCTTTTCTAAAGTCTCATGAGCGAAAGTGGGGGAGTGATTATCAGGAGTGGTTGGATGAGGGGATGCAAAAGATAGTAGTGAAAGTGGATACGGAAAAAGAGTTATTGCAATTGTTTGAGCAAGTCAAGAACAAGTTTCCCACTGCATTAATCACGGATGCGGGTCATACGCAAATTGCTTCGGGTACTAAAACGTGTATTGGTATTGGTCCTGCGAAAGAAAGTGAGTTGAAAAAATACACGGGTCATTTAAAGTTGCTGTGATAGTTTTTAGTTATGTCCTCCCATTTTCGCCATGCCTTTGAGGCCGTTAAAGATGCTGATTTGGTGTTGGAAGTAGTGGATGCGCGCTTTGCCATTTTTATGCGCAATCAGGAGATGGAGAGTTTTCTCATTCGAAATAATATTCCATTCATTGTGGTGCTAAACAAAATGGATCTGGTTCATGGGAAAAATCCTCCATCGGATGATGTGAAAGCGCAACAGGTTCTTTCTATTTTAGTTTCGAGTCTGCCCAAGCGTAATATTCAGCGTTTGCGTACCTTGATTTTTTCGCGATTGAAGGATGGTGGTAAAGTCGCGATCATTGGGTATCCGAATGCAGGAAAATCGTCTTTAGTAAACGCATTAGTGGGGAGGCACGCGGCCCCCACAAGTAAGCAGGCGCATTTCACGAAGGGGAAGTCGTTAGTGAAATTGAAAGAGGGTGTGTATTTGATTGACACGCCGGGTGTTATTCCTTTAGATGAGCGTGATCCTTTTCGTATCATGCTTTTCAATGCTCAATCGGTGAATCAGTTGAAGGATGTTGAAAATTTGGCTATGGAGTTGTTGGAGTGGCTTCCTTCTCAGCCTCATTGGAGTGATTGGTTGCTCCGCACGTATGGGATTCAGACGGCGGGGGATGGGGATGAGCAATTGGATGCCTTAGCGGTGCATTGGAATAAAATGAAAAGAGGGGGCCATCCCGATAGTCATTCGGCCGCGATTAAGTTGATTCAGGATTGGCAGACCGGCCTGAAGTTCCGACCGTAAGGCCCTTAAACACGAGTTTCTTTTTTCTCAAACCATGAATGAGATTCGTCGAAAGAAAGTAATGAAGGTG
This sequence comes from uncultured archaeon, assembly GCA_964358055.1. Taxonomy (GTDB): domain Archaea; phylum Iainarchaeota; class Iainarchaeia; order Iainarchaeales; family VGJJ01; genus VGJJ01. Next base: position 14,424 of record CAYHNT010000010.1, read on the forward strand.
ATGGTGGTCGTGCTGTTAGTTTTCGGTGGTAGCTTGATTTATTTTCTTTTTTTTAACTCTGGATTAGAAGTATTGCCCGATCCTTCGGATCAATCGGGTCGCGTGATTATTGCGAATCGTTCTGTTCATACGATTCGTGAAATTAGTGTGTCGTATGTGGTGCAGGGTCAGAAGATTCCCATCAGTACCATTCCTGAGCTTCGTCCCAATAATGAGTTTCCTATTCCATTGGATTCTAAGTTTGTGGATGAGGGGAAGTTTGTGATTCATGCGAGTGCGCCTTATCACTTGAGTCGACAGTTGGCCATTCAGGCGCAGTCTAACACCACTCCTCGTATTTCGTTTTCGTTTGAGTTTCCCAGCATTGCGACGCAGCATAATTCGGTTTCTGTTGAGGTATCGGGGTGTAATCAGGATGACCTGGGTATCATTCTCCAGGCGTCCTTGGAAATGAGCTCTGTATCTGAGGGAGTGAATCCTCCCACCAAGTCCTGGGGCTTGCCTCCTAATGAATGCGGGTCCACTCAGCTTGTTTTTACTCCCCTGGTTGCAAGCGAGACCCTCTCATTTAAAATAAAAGTCTCCTCTCCTTCGCTCATGTTAGTGGAGCGTACGTTCATGATTGAGGTTCTTCCTTCTGCGGCGGACCAAAATATCATGGATTCGAACGTCGTTGATGGTAATGTTTCCGATTCTAATGGGGTGTTTCTCTAATGCCTAATTCCACTGTGAACGCTAGTGCTCCGGGTAGCGAGCCCAGCATTATTGAAATTATTCAGAACATGGTGCGTGAGGGTGAGAGTGAGGAGAAGATTGTTCAGACCTTGCAACAGTTGGGTGTGGAGCCCAAAAAAGCCCAGCGTTTGTTGTTGCTCGCCCAAGCCGATACGTTTGCTTTGTTGCGTAGTGAAATTTCTAAGATTGTAAAACAGGATGTGGATGCGGAGAAGCAAGGTTTGAATGTGTTCGTCCAGCAGCAGGCGCAGTCTGCTGTGCAGAATGTAGCTAAGGGGATGTCAGAAAATTTGAAGAAGGATTTGCAATCCTATGAGAATGAACTTTCGACTCAGCGTAGGAATTTCGAAACACAAACCGGTGATACGGTTTCAAAGTTCACTGATTTGTCTGAGCGTATTCGTGTGCGTGTGAATGAGTTGGGTAAAGATGTTCAACAAATTAAGGTAGATCAAGACGAAATTAAGCTACGCGGCGTTGGTACGCAAAATCGTGTGATTTCGCTTGCATTGCTTGCATTTGGTGTGTTATTTGTTCTTGCGGATTTGTATTTATTCATTGTAAACTTTGGCACTGTTCTAACAATTGATTCGGTGATTATTTTCATTGTAATGGCGTTGATTGGTGTCGTGTTAATGTTCGTGGCTACACTGACGTAACGTTGTTCAAAAAAATAAAGTAAAAAAAAAGAATAATTATTGTTTCTTGCTGTTGTTCACGACGCCTTCGTGTATGTCTAGTGAGTTGAATTTTTTCAAGTTTTCAATGGCCCATTCCAAGTATACTTTTGCACGGTATGAGGGTTGTTTGGCTCGTAGTTGTTCTAATTCTGAGATGGTGATGTCCAAGGGCTGCATATATTATTCTTCTTTCCTTACTCATTTTAAGGGTTCGTTTTTCACCAATTGGACGTCCAGGGGTTGTATGGAAAAGTGTTCTATTTTCTTTCCCACGTTGAATGCTTTTTCGCGTGAAATGGCATAGCTTTTCTCATTCACGTGGAAGTGTTCCTTTTTCATGAATCTCCATCCTTGTCGGGGGATTTTCCACGCAATCACTAGTTCTGCGCCAGCCAATCTGCACCATTCTTCTAAATCGTCCATTTGTTTGGTTGAGATGTTGAGGTTTTCGGCCTTCCATGCCTTACATTCGAAGGCATAAATCTTTCCGTCGCGCAACGCAATGGCATCGGGCGTGGGAATCGTGTCTTTTCCTTTTCCCGATCCTGCCGCTCGACATACGGCCATTCCGGCTAAGTAGAGGGTCTGTAATAGTTCCCTTTCGGCGTTGGCTCCTTTGTTGTAGTGGGTCATTTTTTTGCCGAGCGAATCACGTCTTTTGTCTATTTAAGGTCGTTTAAGCGGTCGAATGCCTGTTTTATAAACCCTTTCGACGGATGATTGTTCATAGAGTCCGTTGTTCGGGCTTTGTTCATCGGCCTTTTTGAGTAAAAAGCCCGGGGAAAAAGAATAGTTCAAAGTTTCACGCTTAATCCTTGTTTGAAGGTGTTGAATCGGGTGTCGCAAACCTTGTTAGGTATTGTAGTGCATCCGCGCAAACCATTTTTTGGTTTCGTGAAAAAGGACGCTTGGTCGGGTGCTTGGCACCTCGATGTAATGGCGTCTCCTCAACACTATCAGGCGAATGCGGAAATAGAAAAAGAATGCTCGCGCCTTTTTGGCGTTCAAGTAAAAATAATTCGAGGTCATTCTTCGTCCAAAAAAGTTTTGGGCATTCCGCTTGCGCGTGAAATATGTGAACCTATTATCGAACAACGTTGTACTCGTTTACCTAAAAAAGAGAGTGAAAAAAAGTATGGCAAAAACATACGTTGACGCTGTAAAATACATGATTAAAATACAATTTTCCATTAAGGGAATTGTGGATAAGCCCGACATTGTGGGTGCAGTCTTTGGACAATCTGAGGGATTGTTGGGAGAAGAGATGGACTTGCGTGAACTTCAAAAGAAAGGGCGCGTGGGTAGGATTGAAGTTAATTTTAGGCAGGAAGGTGGAAGTACCTTCGGTGATATTTTCGTTCCGACTTCCATGGACATGGCCGAGACATCCGTGTTAGCGGCTGCCATTGAAACGGTGGATAAAGTGGGTCCTTGTGAGTCTACATTTGAAGTGTTGAACATCGAGGATGTTCGCCAAAATAAGCGCCAGGACATTGCGAAGCGTGCCAAAGAATTGTTGACGCGATTGAAGATGGAGCAGTCTCCCGAAATCGACACGTTAACGGAGGAAATTCGTTCCGAGTCTCGTGCAGGGAATTTGGTAGAGTATGGTCGTGACCGTTTGTCTGCGGGTCCTGACATTGAGACGGCAGAAGAAGTGATTGTAGTTGAAGGCCGCGCGGATGTGGTCAACATGCTCAAGCACGGAATAAAGAATGTAATTGGAATGGGCGGTTCGCGCATTTCACAAGACATCATTCATTTGTCGCGAAGAAAAATAATCGTTTTATTCGTGGATGGGGATCGTGGTGGAGAATTAAACGCCCGTAAGCTTCATCAGATTGCCAATGTTCAATTCGTAGCCGTTGCTCCGGATGGAAAAGAAGTTGAGGAATTAGCGCAGAAGGAAATTATTCAAGCGTTGCGTCGAAGAGTTCCGGTTCAATCCTTTTTGGATTCGATTGGTGTTGCTTCTCGAGAGTCCATGCGTGGTGTGAATACGCGTAATGATTCGCGGAATGATTCATTCAATGAACGCATGCCCCCAATGGAGTCTCGTTCACGCATGAGAAACGCTCCTCGTGAATTCGATTCGCCTCGTTCCTCGCCTATGCGTGGAATGGATCGTCCGATGCCTTCGCAGGGAATGAATACGCGTTTCCGCGATCCGGTTTCGCGTCCTCTTCCTACATTTGGAAGAGTTGAAACTGAAGCCAGTGCTCCGATGGGTGCGAAGCCTATTCGTTTCACCACGGATCACAATCCAGAGGAAGAGCAAACGAGTTCCGCAGAGTATGCTGAATTGATTGCTCAAGTGAAAGGGAAGAAGATTGCCAAGTTTTTGGATGCCAATAAGAAAGAGGTGGCTTCTTTTCCTGTGCGAGATATGGTTTCGAAACTAGATTCCGAGAAAAACGTTCACACGATTGTGTGCGATGGAATCATCACGAAGCGTCTCGTGGATGCGGCTTCAAAGAATAACGTTCAATTGATTGTGGGTGTTAAGAAAGGACGCATCATCAATAGTCCAGTGAAATTAATCGTTTCCTAAAAAATAGGGTTAGTGGTCCGCGTTTTTCGCGGCCACTTATTTTTCTTTTTCTAAAAAGTTATCTTTTCTTTCTCCACTTGGGAGTTCGTATCTCTGAAATGCTTTCTTCAACAGGGATTATTATTTTCCATGAGCGGTACAGTACTAATCCTATGATGAATCCGCCCACCCAGAAGAACACGCTGGCTATTTTGGATAGTAGTCCTGAAACCAATTGCAAATCGGTTAAACGGTATTGGTTGGCGCGTAATAATATGTCCATTCCGTAATAGGCTTGTGTTTGACAATCTTGAATGCTGACTGTTCCGGTGTTGGCGGCGTCGATACATGCGTGGATGGCTTTGACGGTTTCCCATGAGTCGAACATGGCGGCCAAACTATGGAGTAGCATGAGTCCCGTGGCAATCATCAGGAATGCCCCTAGTAGTTTGGGTAAATGTACGTCTCGTGATCCCAATCGGAATAGAATGATGCGTCTCATGTGCGGTGTCTCCTTGGTCTGAGCATTAACTTGTCGTATATAAATCCTGTTGGCGGCGCGTACGTGGGGGCATCAAAATTGGCTTTTGGGGTCGTTTAGGGCGTTTGGGGGTGGGTTGAAAGGTTGGTTTATATTTTCGGATTTTTTGCATTCGTAGAGACGCTCCCCTCATGCCTGACAAAGATATCTTCAAGGGAAAACCTTCCCGTCCCGCTTCGCTCATTTCTCCTATTGAGCGTGTGTCCAATGCTTCGGTGGAGATTCCTCCTGCTCCTGCGGGGGAGAACATTGATGCGTTGGTGCAGAAAATTAATGCGCTTCGTAATGCATCGGGTTCGCATGGTTTTGATTCGGGTGCGTTTGCTTCTGCGGCGTATCCCATTCCTGCTGCGTCTTCAATTCCTGCGGCAGGGGATCCATTAGTTAAGCGTGTAGAGAAGTCTTCCATTTCGACTCCGGAGTTTGTTCCAATTCCTGGAAAGGAAGGTATTGCGCCTAAATCGAATATTCCTTCTTCTTCATTTGTTGAATCCTCCAATGTGGTGAAGCAGTTGCAGGAAATTTCGAAAGGAAAAACGGAAACGTTTGAGTCGTTGATGCAGGGAAAGCCTAAAACATTGATTGAAGAGTACGGTTCAGCGAAAGTGTATCGTGTGCAAGGCGAGCCTTTGATGTATTACACAATCCCGGTTGCCCGTCCAACTGTGAGTGAGCGTGCGATTATTAACACGTTGAAGGAGGCCGCGACGCGACTCATTAGTATCACTCCCTATCGTATTCGTGATCCTGAACAGAAGCGAAATGTGTATATGCAGCAAGTGATGGAGATTCTCCGCGCTTCTCCTGAATTAAAAGTTCCTTCTTCTCGTTTTGATTTCTATGCGCAAGCTGTGGTGTCGGAGATGGTGGGGTATGGGTTGATTGATGCGTTAATCAAGGATGATAAGTTGGAAGAAATCATGGTGATTGGTCCAAACGTCCCCGTGTATGTTTTTCATCGAAAGTACGACATGATGATTACGAATGTGGAGTTCACCAATGATAATGAGGTCCAGGATTTGATTAATCGTATTGCGCGTGAGGTGGGTAGGCGTGTGGACATTTCTTCTCCCTTGTTAGATGCGCGTTTGTTAGACGGTTCACGTGTGAATGCGACGATTCCTCCTGCGTCTGTTTCGGGTTCTACTTTGACTATTCGTAAGTTTCGTGCGGATCCGTATTCGATTGTGGATTTGATTCATTACAAGACGTTGTCCACGGAAGTAGCGGCGTTCTTGTGGATGTGCGTGGATGGGTTGCAGACGCAGCCTGCGAACATTTTGATTTCGGGTGGAACGTCTTCGGGAAAGACAACCTTGTTGAACGTGTTGTGTTCGTTTATTCCATCAAATGAGCGTGTCATTTCAATTGAAGACACGTCTGAATTGAGTCTTCCCATGCGTCACTGGATTCGTTTGGAAGGACGTCCTCCTGGGTTGGAAGGGAAGGGGGAAATTACGTTGGATATTCTTACGAAAAATAGTTTGCGTATGCGTCCTGATCGCATCATTGTGGGTGAAGTTCGTCATGATGAGGCTTTTTCCTTATTCACTGCGATGAATACGGGACACGATGGCTGTTTGACTCCTGAGGCAAAAGTTGCGCTGACTGACGGTTTGCAAGAAATTGGTGGATTTGTTGATTCATGTTTGGATAAGTTTCCTTCATGGAAGGAAGGCGAGTGGGAAGTGTGTACAGTAGAAGGCCGAACTGTCAATTCGATTGATCGGAACGGAAAGATTTTTCGCTCGCCTATTGTTCAAGCTCGTCGTAAACCGTACGAGGGTCCTGTTTACCACATTAAACTTGCGTCCGGAAGTGAGATTACTTGTACAGGCAATCATCCGTTCTATGGATATGACTCCGCTCTTACTAAAGTAGAAGCGAAGGATTTAGTTGAAGGTCAGTTAGTCGCTACTCCTTCTAAGCTTGAGCGAGATTTGACTTTGCCTGACCCTCAAGTAGAGTATTGGAGTGGGATGCTTCATGGGGATGGGAATATCACCACTCGTCAGCGTGCTCGTTCGAAAAATGGCAAATCCTATCTTTGCAATGATGGTTCGATTAGTCTTTACACGGAAGAATCAGAAACTATTCCTCGTTTTGTTCAGTTTATGAAAGACAAACTGGACGGTGCGCATGTGCGAACGGTTAATCCGCGTCCAGAGAAACAGTGCTTTGAGGCTCATGTGAGTGGATTTGAGCGGGCGAAGCAAGTCCAAACATTATTAAAAATGCCTGCTGGGAGTCGACAGTCCACTGTCATGTCCAACTCTCATTTTTTGAATGATGTGCGTTCCTTTGTGGCGGGTTTCTTTGATGCAGAGGGGTATGTGGATTACGAGAATAATGCGCTTGTTTTTACCAACGCTAATGAGCAGTATATTGATTTTTTCCGACATGCCTTATTGACGGATGGCATTGTTTCGCGAAAGTATATGTCTTGGGATGGAGTTTCCAAATGGTATCGCCTTTACGTCTATGGTTTCGATCAAGCGAAGAAATTTGCTTCGATTTATCCTATTTTGCACAAAGCAAAGGTGGAAAAACTAGCACAAGTGGTGGACAAGAACATTACCCCGAATACAAATGTGGATGTGTTGCCCTGTAATGCTGAAATTACGAACCTACTATCCGCCGCGAAGAAAAGTGGGTTCAGTAATCGTGAAGTGGCTCGTCGCGCCAAGGTGAGTCAGGGTTTGCTGAATTTTATTAAACAAAAAGCACGCACTCCCAGTCGCTCGACGGTACAAAAACTGGTTTCGGCTTTTACTTCAGTAGGTTTAGATGCTTCGAATCTTAAGAAATTAGCCGACGCGGATATTTTTTGGGATCGCATTGTTTCAATTCATTCATTTCCTTATTCGGGTTTTGTGTACGACTTAACTGTGAACGAGTCCGTTGAGTCCGGTACAAAACCTCATAATTTTGTAGCCGAGGGAATCATTGTGGGGAATTCCATGGGAACCATTCACGCCAATTCAGCAGCTGAAACACTTGTTCGTGTAACGAGTCCTCCGATGAGTGTTCCGGATGTCATGCTTTCGGGTTTGAATTTTGTGATTGTTGAGAATTTATTTCACTCTGCAACAAAGGGTAGTTTTCGCCGTCTCACGGAGATTGCGGAAGTGTACAATGTGTTGGAGGGTAAAGCCAAAACGCAAACCATTTACTCCTGGGATCCTGTGCGTGATGAGTATCAGCGTACCAATATTCCCATTCGTTATTTGGAACGTCTCACTCAGCTTACAGGGAAAACGCAGGCGGAGTTGCAATCGGAATTTAAACGACGTGAGCGTTTCTTGCAAGGATTGGTTGATCGACAGGTGCGCGATATGAAGACGGTTTCAGATTTATGCAAGGATTTTTTGGAGGGTGTCAATGCCTGACGATTCCTTTGCGGGCATTCGTGCGCGTATTGAAGAAAAAAAGAAGAAGGTCTATTCGGCCAATGAGGACGTGCAAGAGGAGTTTACGGACAAGGAAATTGATACGATTGTTGATCGAATGAAGACGAAGTATCGGAGTGAGGGGTTGGAGTTTAATGAAGTTGAGGGAAAGTTGGGGGAATTGAAGGGAATTATTTCAGGTACCGATCACAAGGGTGTGGAGGTGCAGGGTGTTGAGGCGTTGCGCGAGGGAAGGTCTCCGTATGTTCGTGTCTTGGGTCATTTGTATTTTGCTCTGCATGGTTTCTTTGAGTGGTTGGGTAAACGGATTGAGGTTCTTCCTCAAATGAAGTCGTTGAATTACTATTTGTATAGTGCCAACATGTCGTATTCTTCGAAGCAATGGGTGGCTATCATTTCGGTTATTTCGGTGATTGTTTTCATTGCGGCGTTTTCGTTTGGTGAAATTCTTTTTCTTGTTTTGCGTTACATTGCGCAGCAGCGTGAGTTGGTGTTGAGTCCCACGCTCGTGGCGTTTTCGTATGTGGTTCCTTTTTTCGGTGCGTTCTTTTTGATGATTATTGCTATTTTCATTGGTTTCTTAATTCCTCAATCGAACGCACAACAACGGGGAGAGGCGTGCGGCACTGAGCTTCCTTTTGCGTTGCGTCATATGGCTACGGAGTTGCGTGCGGGGATTGGGTTATACAAAACGATTCAAACGATTGCCAAGGCGGACTATGGTGTTTTATCGGAGGAGTTTTCTCGTACGATTGGGGAAATTGAAGAAGGTACGGATACTAAGGATGCGTTGCGTCATTTTGCTGCACGTACACAGTCGCGTCCTCTTTCGAATGCGTTGCGTCACATTATTCGTGCGTTACGTACGGGTGGTAATTTGTCTGAGATTATGGGTACGATTGCGGGTGATGTGAGTTTTGATCTTCGTATGAAGGTTCGTGATTATTCGGAGAAGTTGAATTTTTTTGGTGTGATTTTTATTTTCATGGGTATTGTGATGCCTGTGTTTGTGGGTGTGATGGCGGCGATTGTAAACGGCGGTCTTCCTTTAGGTATTTCGATTCCCTTGACTCCTCCTGTCGTGTTGCTTTTTTACTTTTTGATTATGCCTTCCTTGTTGGGTGGTTTGGCATATTATTTGTATATCACCCAACCCAAGACGTGAGGGACATGCATGGCGACTGTGTTTGGTAAAAAGACCCCGATTGAGAAGTATTCCTATTACATGCTTCAGGCGGGCCTCGATGTTCCGGTGATGTTGTGGTTGGTGGGTTCCTTAATTGCGGCGATTGCCATTGGTTTGCTTGTTTTCTTTGGTACCTTGGTGTTGAAAATAAATGAGCCCTTGTTGGGGGTGTTGGGTTTTGCTATTGTATTAGACTTGATGATTGGTTATCCGTACATGAAGGGTCGTGCGCGTGTGGAATCCATTGAGGCGAATCTCCCGGATGCATTGAAGCAAATTTCCGACACGCTCAAGACGGGTTCCACGTATGAGTATGCGTTGCGTGAGGTTGCTACAGCGCAATACGGTCCTCTTTCGGATGAAATGAAAAAGGTGTTGCGTAAATTGGAAGAGGGTGAGAATTTTGAGAACTCGTTGCTTTCGTTGACGCGAAATGTGGATTCTCGTTTAGTGGGGCGAATCATTACGATTATTGTAGATACTGTGCGTGCGGGTGCGCAGTTGGCGGAGATATTGGATGATATTTCTCAGGATGTTCGTGAGATGAATCGTATTGCGGCGGAGCGTCGGACTAAAACGATTTTGCAGGTTATTTTCATGCTTGCCGCGGGTGTGGTGGTGGCGCCGTTCATTTTTGGTTTGGTTACGGTCGTGATTACGTTTTTGATTTCGGCTTCCGAAAAGACGGGTGCGATTACGAACGTCAACATTCAGGCCATCAAGAATGCGCGCGATTTGATCGTGTTTGGGGTTAAAGGGTATATCTTCGTGGTGGCGGTTTCGGCTGCCGTGATGATGGGGGTGATGCGCGACGGGAAGGTGTCCAAAAGCCTTTTATACATCCCTTTACTGCTATTGCTCGCTTACGCGGTATTCTTCGCGTCACAGTTCTTGGTAGGAAGGATTGTTGGAGCCGGAATATGATGGTAAAAGGTAATCGAGGTCAAGGGGCCATTGAAATTTTGTTGGCTGCCGGGATCGCGATTGTGATTGCCACCATTGCCGGTCTCATCATAAAACAAGCCTTTGGCCAGGTTCAAACCGATGTGATTGCGCAGACGAATACTGTTGTGAATCAAACAAACTAAAGAGAGGAGGGAACATATGGATAACCGAGGACAAGGAGCATTGGAGTATCTCTTGTTGATTGGAGGTGCCGTGCTTATCGCGACGATTGTGTTGATCATCATTATTGGTTCAACTGGACAGACAAGTACTATCATCAACGATAATCTTGATCAGTTCAAAAATGAAGTCAATATTAACGCCGCCAACTAATGTGGTGAGTGACGGTATTGCTATGGAACAGCGAGCGCAAGTTGCATTGGAATACCTTCTCACGGTCGCCTTTGGAGTAGTATTGGCGACCGTGGCAGCGCTTATTGCGTTCCAGGTGGTGCAGATTGCTCAGGTTGCTGAGAAGAACATTGAGCAGTTTCGCGTTGAAACGATTTTGAGTTTTCTGGGGGATTAGTTTTGTTTCCCCCGGTATCTTTTCTTTTTTCATTGTTAGGTCTCCTCATCGCGACCTATACGGATTTCAAGGAGCGAATAATTCCCAACTGGGTCTCCTACGGGATGCTTGTTTTGGGTTTGGTTCTTTCGGCGTATGAGAGTTGGTCCACTAATTCAATCATGCCTTTAGTAGTCACGGTGGCGGTGGTGATTGCCACGTATGTCGTTGCCTATGGTTTGTGGCGTTTGGGAGCGTGGGCCGGTGGGGATGTGAAATTGTTCACGGGTCTTGCGGCATTGAATCCGTTTAATCCAATGTTTTTGACTACGCTTGGAAACTTTTCTTTTGTGTGGGGTGGGAAGGAGTTACTTGTTGCGAGTGGGTTGCCTGTTTTCATGTTTAATTTGTTCGTGTTGAGTGTGTTCATGTTGATTCCTTACACGGCGTTGCTTTCGTTGCGTGCAGTAAAATCGTTTTCTGATTTTCAGTTGCTTTCGCGTGAGGGTGGTAAGGCGGTGGTGGATGCGTTATTGTATGCGTTGCTTCTCGTGCTCGTGTTGGATGGTTTGTTTTTGCTAAATCTTCCTGCGTGGCTGATTTTTCCTTTGTTGCTTGTCACTGCTTTTTTTCCTTTTGTTGTGCGTGCGGTTTTGAGTGGTTTATCATTCGTGTTGATTTTGCTTCATGTGATTCCCGGGACGGGATTAGTTGGGCTTGCCGCTGTTTTGGTTTTGATTAATCTTCTCCGTACTGGCTATGGTTTTGCGCAGAAGCACGTGTTGACTTTTTCGAAGAAGATCTCTGCTTTACAAGAAGGGGACATTTCTGGTGAGACCATTGTGGCGCGCGGCGATAAAATCGTGCGTGAGTCGCCTGTTTCGTTCAAAACCATTATTAAGACTCTTGGTGAGCGTGATTTGCATGGTGTGCTGCGCATGATGAATCCCTCGGGTGAAGTATTGGCGAGTCCGGCTCAGGCTGCTGGTTTTTATCCGGATCAAATTGCGCGTTTGCAAGGGGAAGTAAAAAGGGGGATGTTGTCGGATGAAATTAAAGTGAAGGCCTCTGCTCCTTTTGCTCCTGCTGTTTTGTTGGCATACATTGTGTTGAACGTGGTGGGCGATGGTCCTTTTGCGTGGGGGTTTTTCGGATGAATCATTCGGGTCAGGCCAGCATGGAATTCGTTTTGGTTCTGGTGTTCATGCTTGTCATTGTGGCGGCGATTGTTCTTCCTTTAGGACAAACGCTTCAATATGCGTTGGAGGATGTGAGTGTAACGGGTCACATTTCTTCGGGGATCAATCGTATTGAGTCGAGTGTGAGTACGATGACGATTATTCCGGGTAATTCTCGTCAGGATTTGGATTTTTTCTTGCCTGGGAACACGCGTGTTCTTTGTAATTCGGTGGATAATAATGTGGGGTTTTATTTTGAGTTGAAAACCAGCGTGTTTGATGCTTCGGGTGCTGTTCCTGCGGGTTGCACGGAGAATGGGATTGGTTCGGTTCCTGCCATGTCGTGTGTGAAGTATTACGTTTTTCCCCCTTCTGCTGATCTTCGTTGCCAGGGGAGTGCAACGGATGAGTTTGTTTTGGAGTCGGGCCAGACGGGTTTTTCTCAAAACTTTAGGCTGGGTTCCAAGTATGCTCCGGGTATTCCAAACGTTCCTTCCTACACGATTGATTTGAATGTGGTGTGAGTATGATACCCTCCTCGCGTGGCCAGACTAGTATTGAGGTGCTTCTTGTGGTGGCGTTCGTTTTAGTTGTGAGTCTGGCGGTTGTGACTCCCTATGTGGGGAATCAGCACATCACCAATGCCTCGCTCATGACTAAATTGTCCATCCTTCCTTTCGTGGAGAAGAATGGTTTGCCGGTTAAAATTTCTCATATTCAGCCGGAGGTTGATCGTGGGGGTATTCTCATGAATATTGATACGGTGGGCAAGTGGGATGAGTCGGTGCGCGTGCAGCTAATACCTCTCTCGGGACCCGCGTATGGGTGTGTCTTGGTGTGTTCTGAAATCTCCAAGGTGGGGGCTTATTCTCCTATTACGGTGCGTTGGCTCCACAATGGTGTTGCGTTTTGCGGCCACACGTGTTGATTTTTTTCCGTAGTTTTTAACATTTTTCGGTTGCGTTCCATGCATGGGTTTTTTTCCGGCGTGGGGGTGGGTATTATGTATTCTGGTGCTCGGTTCCTCTCTCGAGTATTTTGATTCGACAAACATTACTTTTCTTTCCAACGTTAGTGAAGTTTATGGGTTGCTTCTTCCTGCGCGCGTGGAAATGGAGGGTTCTGTTTCTTCTATTCGTGATTCGCGTGGGAGTATGGTGTTTGATTTGGTGAATAATGGTAGAATCACCTGCTATCATCGCCATCCTTCTCTCACGTTTTCTTTGTTTTCTCGCGATTGGGTTCGTGTGGTTGCGCGTATTGAGGAGACGCCCATGGGAAGGTTGTGTGTGGTGGAGGAGTTGCGTGCGCGTGGTTTTCTTCGAGTGGATTAGCGGCGTTTTTTTTGCTACTTTTCTTTTTCGTGCGGGTTTCCCGTCTATTTTTCCTTTGCTTATTTGGGTTCCTTTCTTGGTGAGTGAAACTAATTGGCCTTTTATTCTGGGGATGGTGTCTTCTTCGCTTGCGAGTGAGGAAATGGTGGAAAATTCTTTCGTGAGTGAGGATGTGGTGGTTGGTTTGGTTGTTTCCCTGTTAATCGTGTGGCTCTACACTCAGTTTGTTTTCGTTGCGTGGGAGTGGGTTGTTTTTCCCCTGTTGTGCGTGTGGGTTTTCTTTTTTTTGGTTCGTACGGCCGTTGCACGTATAACGTGGTTGGGTTGTGCGTTTTTTGTTTTGGTGATGGGTTGGTTTGTCCTCAAGGAGTGGGTGGTTCCTTTGGCGCTTCCTTCTTTTCTGGTTGGTTTTTGGGGTTCTTCCAAGGAGGTGCATTCGATGTATGAGGATCCTTCGCGTTTTCGAAAAATAGTTGATGCGTTGCTTGGGTGTATCTTGGGTATTATTCCGGGTTTAGGTCCCGGCTTGGTCGGAATGTTGTGGTTTTCTCGTCGTGCTTCGCGTGCGATGATTGTTTCCAATATTGTGTTTAGTTTGTGTTTTGTTTCTCTTTCAGGCAAAGTTAGGAGTGTGGCGGCCCACGCATTGAGTGGGTTGTTTTTGCCTGAGTGGCATACGTTGGGTGTTTGGTTGTTGTTGGGCGTGTTTCTTTCGCATGCCTTGTTTCGTGTGCTTCCTCTTTTTCCGAATGTATTTTCCGAACGAATAAGTATGGGTGTTCAGCTTGGGGGTATTTTGTGGGGAGGCGGTTTGTTGAGCATATTGGTTGCGGGGTTGGGTTTTTGTTTGCGTAAGGTGTTTGAAAAACAGGGCGCTCCTCTTTCCATGAGTGCGTTGTTCCTTATTCCTTCTATTCTCTGGTTTTACGCGGGATATTAAATGGTTCCTCGTTGAGTGTGGTTTATGGAATGGAAACTAAAGCGGAGTTTGCTTCGTCAATTGATGCGTGCTGCACAAACGGTGTATCCGAATGAGTTTATTTCCATGGTTGCGGTTTCTCCGACTGATAAAAATTTGGTGAGTGAGTTTGTTATTTTGCCCGCTGAGTTTGGTCGTGTTCATTCGAACATTCGTGCGGATTTGATGCCGGTTGACCCTACGATTGTGGGTACGGTGCATTCTCATCCTTCTCCTTCCACTCAAGCGTCGGGTCAGGATAAGGAGACGTTTTCTCGTTTGGGGCGCTTTCATCTCATTTTGGGTTATCCGTTTGATGATGCGTGTTTTACGGCATATGATTCCTCTGGGAGGCGCGTGCGTGTGGAAATAGTGGAGTAATTGGCTGAAACGATTAAAAACGAGGAAACCCCGTTTTTGTTCATGGTTGCGCGGGGACAGATGGCGTTGGATTTGTTATTGGGTCTTCTTGTCTTATTGATTGTCTTGAATGCCTTCTCGGTGGTATTGGATCGTTTTGAGGAGACGCAGAAGGAAGTGTCTATTCGTCAGCAGGTGAGGGAAAACATTCTCCTTACTCAATTGTTAGTTACGTACTCCGCTGCACATTCGCATGATATTTCTACCTATCCTGCGTCGAATGGTCCTGTGATCACTCCCACTGGTCCTTCCTTGCCTAATTTAGTCAACACCTTTACTCGTTCTCCGGGGGAGGTTTCCTTATCCACGGTGCGTGCGTTAAATTATCCGAGTGGGATTGTGTGTACAGGTAATTTTTTCCTTTTAGATCCTCAAACTTTGGTTGCGCGGGTGGATGTGCTTGGCGGGGATGTGGGTCAAACGACTAATATTCAGATTGACCAGAATATTAGTATTCGCCGCTACTATGACACGAATCATATTCTGACGTTTGATGGTTGTTTTGGTAAAATACTGATTGAGGCGGCTCCATGATTTCGCGCGGGCAATTATGGTCATTGGATGTGGTCCTTGCTGCGGTTATTTTTACGCTTGCCATTGGTGTGGTCATCAGTCAGTCGGAGTTGAGTATTTTTTATTCGCAACAGGAGCGAAATCAACATGAGGTGTTGGCGATGACCTTAATGGCCTCTAATAATTTGGTGAGCCAGGGTGACATTATGGTGGAGTTGATTCCAAAAAAGTGTGCAAATGATCCGACTGCGTGTAGTTCGTGCGGGTTGCCTGTTTGTCCGATAGGGGGCAACACAACTAATGCAAAGGATTATCACCTGAATGTGAAGTGTGGTCCTAATTTTTTGTGGGTAAAGGCGGGTTTTGGTGCTGGGAGCCCTCATACTGCCACTGCGCGTGGGTGGGTGGCCGATAAGGAATTGTCGGGTTTGGAAAATTGTATTGTGAGTCGCGACACTCCGATGCGTCAAGAGGTGTTGAATCTTCCTCTTACTTATCTCCTGGACGTCAATGCGTTGCTTGTGGATGGTAATGGGATTCTTTTTTACACGGCAGACACGGTGGGTAATGCGGCCTATTTTAGTTTGACGCGCAAGATGGTTGTTTTTCCCGATCATCCTGTGGCGAGGGATTTGCGTGAGTGTATGGATGGAAACTGTTTTGCTTTACTGACGGATGTCAATATTTCGGTGTGGAGGTTCACATGATGCCTAACAACTCTAGGGGTTTCATTTTCACGGTGGACATGATTTTTGGTGCATTGGTAGTGGTGCTCTTGGTTTCTATTCTATTAAACTCCTCTCGTCCCCCTATTCCGCTTACTCAGACTTTTTTGCAGATTCAAGCGAAGGATGCTAGCATGGCGTGGTTCTATGGTGCTCCTCCTTCGGATCCTTCTAATCCTTTCGACAAGCCCACTGCGTGTGATTTTGCTTTCCGTCCTAATGTTACAACGGTTCCCTTGGATCCCTCGAGTGCACTTAGTTGGATCTATCAACAGAACTGCGTGGTGCTCCCATGATGAATACGCGTGCTTTTTTCTCTGTGTTTGTGGGGGTGTTTGCCATTGCTCTTCTCATTTCTACCTTATACGTGCAATCGGTGCGTTATGAGACGGAGTTTCGTGTGGAGGAATTGAGTGTGTTAAACCAGGAGCTATCCAAGGATTGGTTTCTTGCTCGGAATGCGTATGTTAATTTTGCCTCGGATGCCATTCTTGCTAGTATTGAGAGTCAGTACCTCCTTGCGCAGGGTGTTCCTCTCTCCAACGTGAGTTGCAATGCAATTGTTATTCAGGGGTTCAATTATGCTCCTTTTGTCGAGTCTTATTGGGATAATGCGAGTGATTTCATGGAGACGCGATATGGTCTCAATTGTGATGTTAATTTAGATGTTGAATTATATAATGCATTTGAGACGCCCGATATTGTGGTCTCTGAGGTTCGGGATACTTTGCGTGCATATGGTTTGCTTTCCTGTTCTCGTTCCTCTTCTCATGGGGCCCAAACCATTACTCATCCTTTCGTGATTCGAAAGGATGTGCGTGTGACATCTGCCCCTCTTGAGTGTGACGTGAATGTGTTTGATGTGTTGGGTTCAACCGTTGCAAATCCGTTCGAAAAGCAGGACGTAAACAAGGCCTTTACTTAGTCTTGAGTGTCTTTGTTGCGCCGCTTCCATATTGCATGGCCTTTTTGGGTGCCTGTACGACGTTTAGGGGTAGTCCCATTTTCTCTGCGAGCATGCGGAGGACGTTTTTTCTCCATTTTCCATGTTTTCCGTGTAAGTTTTGAATGGCGGGGATGCTCATGGCTTCTTTTTGGAACGCCTCATCCAAGTAGGGTGCACGCACAACAATTCCATAGTGTTTTCCGCATTTCTTTTCGCGTTTAACGTCGTGTTCTTCTACGTTTTCCACTTTTTGCTTGCGTAGGAGCTCACATTCTTTTGGGTTGTCGCGTACTTTTTCAAACAGGGCATATCCGCAGAATAATTCATCTGCTCCGGACCCCACTAAGAGTGTTTCAACTCCCTGTGCGTGTGCTAGTTTTGCAATGGATAGGTTGATGGCTCCTAATGTTTGTTGTAAGTGATCTTTTGTGTGGAGTATTTTTCCTGCGAGGGAGTAATTCATGGCAAGTTCTTTCGCGTTGAGTTCTTTTTTGATGAGTTTCATTTTCCATTTCTTGGCGAGTGCTTCGGCGCGTGGAACGTCTTGACTTCCTGGCATTCCAACGACAAGTAATATTCCATTCTTGGAGAATTTGCGCGCCACATAGGCAATCGTTGCAGAGTCAATTCCTCCGGAGAATGCAATTCCAAATTTCGCGTTGGGTGGAATGCACTTTTGTACGGCTTCTTCGAGTTTTTTTTGGAGCTGTGAATAGTTAACTCTCGTTGAGCGTGTCTTCATGAGTATTTTCTCCAAGCATGCTTTTATTGGCTTTTGGTCGGGCTGAGGGGGTGGAGAGGTCAGTTTGGAATCCAAACCATTTTATAGAATGAGTTTCCCTATCCTTGTGTATGGTCACTTTGGATAAGATTGATTTGCTTTTGTTGGGTCGCCTGTTAGAGGATGGTCGTGCGTCTTTTTCCCAGCTTGCGCGTGAAACGAGTTTGACGGATGTGGCGATTAAGAAGCGTTTTGAACGTTTGAAGCGTCAGGGAATCATTCATACTATTTCTGCGGATTTGAATTTGGATGTGTTGGGTTTTTCTAAGCCTATTTTTGTGTTGTTGAAAACGGAGCCTGGGAAAAATAAACAAGTATCCAAGCGTTTGGGTGAAATGGAGCAAGTGGTGGAGTTTCATGAGTTAATGGGTGAGCATAATTTTATGGTCAAATTGTTGTGTCCGGACATGGGTCATGTGAAACGAATGTTGGATGATATTGGTCGCGTGGATGGGATTCGTGAGCTTCATTCAATGCCTGTTCTTTCTATTCTCAAAAAAACCAATGCATTGCCTCCTACTTCGTTTCAGAAGCGATTTTGAATCGCGTTTATCCGTTCCTATTAAACGTATTTCTTACCTCGGGTTGATTGTACCATGATTCTCATTATTGCTGAAAAGAACCTCGCGGGTCAGCGTATTGCCGAGGTGTTGGGTGGAAAGACCATGCATGCGCAGGCTAAGGGCATGGCACGTTACTATTCGTTGACACACCAAGAGAGCGCATGCACCGTTCTTCCATTACGCGGACATATTGTGGAGGTTGATTTTCCCAAGCAGTATAGTTATTGGAAGGGCACTGATTTGTTGGAATTGGTAAAGGCGCCCATTTTGTATCTCCCTAACGACGTGCACATTGCCGCATTATTGAAGGATGTGGGGAAGCAGGCCACGAAAGTGATTATTGCCACGGATGCGGATAGGGAAGGAGAGAGTATTGGGGTGGAAGCCCTTCGCATTGTGCAGGAAGTGAATCCAAATGTAAAAGTGGAGCGTGCGTATTTCTCGGCCATGACTCCTAAGGAGTTGACCAAGAGTTTTAGTGAATTGGTGGGCGTAAATTATCATCTTTCGGATTCGGCGGACTCACGTAGGGAAATTGATTTGGTGTGGGGGGCAGTGTTGACGCGTTTTGTTTCTATTATGGGGAACCGTATGGGTAAGGATTTCATTTCAGTGGGGAGAGTACAGACGCCTGTGCTTGCTTTAATTGTGAATCGTGAAAAAGAGAGGATGGCGTTTGTGGTGCAGCCTTATTGGGAGATTATTGCGCAGTGTGAGAAAGACAAACACTCATTTGAGGCGTTTCATAAGAATGATAAAATGTTTGAGGAGAAAAAAGCAAAGGATATTTTCGATAAAGTAAAGGATGAGAAAAAGGCATTGATCAAAAAAGTGACCAAGCGAAAACGAACCCTTGCTCGCCCCACGCCTTTCGATACCACTACCATGTTGCGTGCTGCTTCTGCGTTGGGTTTCACTGCGGGTCAGGCCATGAATACGGCTGAGTCGTTGTACATGGCGGGGTACATTTCCTATCCTCGTACGGACAATCAAACGTATCCTGCTTCGATGGATTTGCGCGAGCACTTAGAGGAATTGCGAAATCACTCTCCCTATGTTAAATTCGTAGAGGGTATTCTTTCCAAGCCACTTAATCCTTCTAAGGGAGCAAAAAATACTACGGACCATCCTCCTGTTCATCCTACTAAGGTCCCCGATAAAGGAAAAATTGGGGAGAAGGAGTGGAAGTTTTTCGATTTAGTTGCGCGACGCTATTTGGCCACGTTCATGGACGATGCGGAGACGGAGAATACGTCGGTTGAATTGGAAATCAAAACCGAGCCCTTCGTTTCCACCGGACAAACCATTTTGAAGCCCGGTTGGAAGTCCGTGTATCCTTTTTCTCAGTTGCAGGAAACCATTTTGCCTGCGTTGAAGGAAGGGGAATATGTGAACGTTTCCAAAATCGATATGCCGCGCAAGGAGACCCAGCCTCCCGCACGTTACTCTCAATCCGCTTTGCTCAAGCTTATGGAGGAAAATAATTTAGGTACAAAAGCTACCCGTGCGGAAATCATTCAAAAGTTATATGCGCGGGGGTACATTTCGGGGATCAAGAGTATTGAGCCTAACAAGATTGCTTTTGCAGTGATTGATTCGTTGGAGAAGCATTGTCCGATTGTCACGGAACCTAAAATGACGGCAGAGTTAGAAAAGGAAATGGATGATGTGGCGGGTGTGGGTAAAAAGAAAGAAAAGGTGGTGGATGATTCGCGTGTCATGCTTACCACTGTTATGGGTCAATTGCTTCAAAATAAAATCGCTATTTCCATGGACCTCAAGAAGGCGCTTGTTCATCAAGACGTGTTGGGTGTTTGTCCCGCTGATAAGGGGAATTTACTCTTACGTAAAGCCGGTGTGAGTGGTAAGCGTTTCTTGGGTTGTTCTAATTTTCCCAATTGTCGTGTTACCTTTCCTCTTCCTCAAAAGGGGACGCTTCATGCGACCGGAAAAACGTGTCCCGCGTGCAACAAGGCTCCTCTCGTTCGTTTGGCGGGTCAGCGTTTCAAGATGGAGATTTGTGTGAATTATGATTGTCCAAGTAAGGATGCGTGGAAAAAAACCATGGCCGATAAAGCAGCGGCAGCATCTGCTGCACCTTCTTTCGCAGCACCTTCAGTCCCCGTGCCACCTAAATCCTTGCCCAAGTCGCCTCCAAAACGTTCCGCTAAAAAACCTTCGACTCCTTCCCCTAGAGTATGAAAATAGTATTGGATACGCACAAGTCGGCTCAGGAGAATGCCCAGGCTCTTTTTGATGAGTCCAAGAAGCTTAAGCAAAAGGCCAAGGGGGCATTGCTTGGAATTAAACAAGTGGAACAGAAGCTTGCCGAGTTGGACAAGATTCGTGCGAAAGAGAAGCCAAAATCGCCCACAAAGATTCGTTCCAAGGAGTGGTTCGAGAAATTCCGCTGGTGTTTTTCGCGTAATGGATTATTGATGGTGGGCGGACGAGATGCACATTCAAACGAGGCATTAGTCAAGAAACATATGGAGTCAACGGATTGGTATTTTCACGCCGACATTCATGGGGCGCCGCATTGCTTGCTAAAGTGTGGAAATGAAAAACCAACTCCTACTGACTTCGAAGATGCGGCGTCATTCGCTGGATTATTTTCTTCGGTATGGAAAAAAGGACAATTGGGCGTGCGTGTGTTTGCAGTGAAGCCCAATCAAGTGAGTAAGAAGGCTCCTTCCGGTGAAAGTATTGGTCGCGGTGCTTTCATGATTTATGGGGAGCGAAAGTGGTTTGATCCTGTTCTCAAAATGGGAATAGGCATTCAGGAAGTGGGGGAAAATTTCCGCGTGATTTGTGGTCCGTTGGATTGTGTGAAGAAACATGCGCAGCATGTGGTGGAAATTCTCCCGGGTGAAAAATCCAAGACGG
>CAYHNT010000011.1:0-33820 GCA_964358055.1 uncultured archaeon
AGACGGGGAGAATTATCCCTACCTTGAGGATGCGGACGCTGAAAACATTAACGGTCCCTACGTCGTTAATTTGCTTGAGACTGCCTCAAGCAATCGATTAACTTCCATCGTCATCAAGACACGATCTAAGACCAACATCGGAACACCCGAAACTACGGCTGAAGAGACAGTAGACGCTTGGCCCGACTCGGTGTTTGATGTGGAAAACCCCATGTATTCGAAGAACAGTGCATTGACAACTGCCGGAGAAGACGGACCTTCCTCCATTAAATGGTTGGATGGCACGGGCGCTTTGGGCGAAGGATTGTTTACGGTCAGCTTCAATGGGTTCAAAGCTGGAGAAGAATTGACTTACGTCCAGACTGGAAACAATGAAGTTGAGTTCCGCGATGCCTCGGATTCATTGCACAATGTTCCCATGTGGTTTAAGGCCGGTGGAGAAACCGGAACAGGCACCTCAGCCGGAGCCAATGTGAACTCGACTGCCCAAAACAATGCGAACGGTGTTTCGTTCAACTTTGATAATGGAAACAAGCAATTGTATTACGACATGAACAATGCCAACCAGGACTTCAACGTCCAAAATGGAACCCTGTTGAACGGTGTAGCCGTACAAATTGTTTCGGCGGCCGGAGTAGACAGCAATGAAATCAACACCGATTTTGGATATAGGGATGTTAATGTGGCCTCTTCGGTAGGCCAATCGTTGACCATCAATGGAGTCAACTACAACCAGTATGCTATTGCCTACACGGCCACTGGAACGGTTGAAGTACCTCTCCGTGCAGACGGATTTGTGCGCTTCGCCAAAGCCAACATTAACAGCAACACGGCAACATCCGACTTCCTATCGGGATTGGGTGGTGCAACCGACGTTATCGGGGCAACGCCTACAGGAATGACCACGGCCCAATTAGCCAACGCATTCTTCTACGACGATGCCAACGTCAGCACGGACGGAACCAAAGGAATAGGTTACGGTCCGCGATTAACCATGTCCGGTGACACGTATGATTCCGTTTATTCATTCTTCGCGAATGAATCAGGCACCTCAATAAATAGCCGAAGTTCAGGAAAAGGAGTGTTTTTGTCGTTGCTGGGTAACATTACCGCAGCCAACACTACTGGAACCGGACAAGCTATTCCACGATCGGGAGGGATTCAGAACTCGAAGCAGTTGACGTTCTTCGGAACCGACACTGGAGAGAACATGGGTCTGGATGCCAACTGGTATGTGCCTCAGCGCGACGATTGGGGAATGGATTCCTCGTCCGAAACGGTGGGTATTGCATGGTTCGGTGTGGATGAAAACAACACGAGCAACTATTCGCATCGTGTGTACATCGACACGCGAGACGACGAAATTCCAGCCTTAGGTGGAACCGGAAACAAGATTTCCAGTCCTGGGTCAGATGTCAACTATGGACGAAACCTTCCTGGTCTCAACGGTATTACTTTATCGTTGAGCACGGACACGACCTCGTCTAGTTCGTTGACGGAAGCCTATACGGATTGGGGAACGCGAATCTCTATCGCAGATGGGGATACCGCTCAATTCTGGATTCCTGAGAACCGCCCCGACATCGAATTCGTTGTCACCGGAGCCTCCTCAACCACCACGGTTGAAGACGGCGAAGAAATTACGGTAGACGAAGGCGATACTGGAACATTCACGACCGGAACAACGGTTACGGTGAAGGACATTACCTACACCGCGACTGTGACTGACGGATCCGTGGTTGTTACGAACGGAAGCACCTTCACGTATATGGCTCCTGCCCCCTTGAACGGAAAGGCACAAGTCTATACGGACGGTCAATCTGTTCCCGGGCCTAAGATTGTGGTCGGTGGACCCTTGGTCAACTCGTTGGCCTCTGAGGTCGCAGACGCATTGAACGCAGCCGGAGACAAAGTCGCTGGAGTGTACGGAGGCAATATCATTGTCGCCGGATACACGTCCGAGGACACCGGTGCAGCTGCCCAAGAGCTTATTTCAGCCTTGGACGCCATCTAAATTTGCGTCAGACAGTTTCAGGAAAGGGAGGGGAATTTTTCCCCTCTCTTCCTTTCTATTTTTTTTCCCTTTGTTTTTGACTCACCTTTAAAGTCCTTTTTGTGAAAGGTTTGATTCAGTATGCGTAATGCCCGACTCTATTTGTTGTTCCTCATTCTGTTTGGAATAGCCGTGCTTTTTCATCTTTCAGGCGCCACGCCCCAGTCATTGGCGGATGGTCTTTTCTCTACAGGGTATGCCTATTCTGAGTCCCAGGAGGGCATTTTATTTGGTTCAAACGAGGCCAAGCCCTCTGAATTATTGCTTGTTTTAGCCCAGAAGCCCAGTTTCATTCTTTCTCCAAGGATGGTGGAAGGAAACGGGGATATTATCGCCTTTACCTCGCAATCCTTAGTGTTACAGCAAGTCGTGTTAGGCGGGAACCAGAAAATCACTACAACCGTTGTGCGGGTATATGATAGCCCTTCTCCCAATGCCAAATGGTTAGGCTGTCAGACCGATTATGGTACGGCCCAGGACAATGAGACCGTGGATGTGGTCACGTGCATGAAAATATTAGACACAACGAATTCCGTGCTGATTGAAGTGGATTTTCCCAATGCCTCCCAATCGCGTCCGATTGTGGAAGTTTCTTCTACGCGTATTACCATCAAGCCCTCAAAATTGCAGGACATTACTCCATCCACTGCGCTCCTCTTGATGAGTATGTTTTCCAACGCCCAGCAATTGATTCAACTTACGAATATTGCAGTGGCGCAAGGGATCTAAATTTAGTTTTTCATTAATTCGCGCAGTGCAATCGTGGCATAATTTCCTTTGTCCAACCAGAATGTCACGCTAACCATTTTTTTTCCTGGGAAAAATAAATCATCGCTAATTGCAACCAGTTTGAAATGATGCACGTGCAACACCATGGGTTTTCGTGCACCCCAGCTTGCGAGTTCTCCTAAATGGGGATTGGCGAAAAACTTCGGCGTAATATTTTCTTTTGTAAATATTTCCTGTTCAATTTCCCCCGGGATCCCTTTGGCCATGGTGGTGCGTATTCCTGGGAGTGGGGCGGTGAATGCTCCATTCTCCAACATGTCCCCTTCAATGGGATAAAATAATCCCCTTCGTATGCGCTCCGATAAGACAAGATTGAATACGTGACTCTGGTAGGCGTGCGTAAACAAATAACGCGTTTGTTGGGGCAATCGTTGAAAGGCCCCTGCGAAATCCTTCCCATTCGTCACTAAATGGTTGAGCATGGCGATTTCGAAATGCGCCGAATCAGGAAATTCCTTGAGTGCGCGTGCAAAATCTCTTGTTTCACGTAAATTCCTTCTCGCGTTTTGAATATCATCTTGTTCTCCTTCGCTTTCCTTACACATGTATTCCATGACGGCCTCTTCGAGTTTGTTTTGGAGTAATAGTTTACCCACCACATGCGTAATTTCACGATACCCACCAAAACGTTGTTCCCCAAAATAATTAGGTAATCCCTGTACGATTTGGGAGGAGAATTCGTCCATTCGTTTTCGTATTTCTTCCTCACTCAAGTTTATGTCACGAATGGTAATCGTGAATCGGTTTCCGCGAAGCATACCTAAGTCAATTCGATTGGGCGACCATGACGCATGGTGTAACGCTAATCCTTTAACTGAGAAACGAGATAATTTTTGCGTATCCGGTTTCCAAATGGAAATACGTTGACAAGTAAGGGCGCGTTTGTCTTTCAGTCCCGCATACCCAATACGTTTGACGCTTCCTCCTGTTCCGCGTGAGAGTGTGCGTATGGCGAATGTGGTTTCAATGTTGAATTTTTCCATCCAGACGTGAAGTTGGTCGTTTTTTCGTGGATCAGGATTGGGTGGAATAACGAGTGGTATTTTGAGCGGGGGCGATTTGTTGAGTTGCTCTACTTCACACGGCGTACCGTCCTCGAGTAATTCTTCGACTACGAAATCCTCAATTCTTCGCTTGAGTTCTCCTCCCAATCCAGGAGTTTTCGTGAGATAAGGGAGGTTCATGAGATGAAAACGAGCCAATAGTTTTTGATGGTTTGTTTTAGGTCAATTACTTGTATCGTAACATGGCGCCAATTCCGCCAAAGGAGTTGTAGAATTGCGCCCCTTCTTCGGAGTCCATGCTGATAACGACGGTTTCCGTTCCCATGGCGTGGGAGGTGTCCAATAAGTGGTCCAAATAATCCGTTTCCTCTACTTCTTCCACCGGAGAACTGCATTTTTCGCATTTGATTTTCGTATCATCAAATTCTTGCTTTGGATCTTTGAGCGTGAATATTTTTTCCTCGTTACAATTCGTGCATTTGACTTTGACGATTCTCCAAGTAATCCCTTCCGAGAGTAAGAGCAATGAAACTTGTCCGCGTTGTAATGCATCCTCCACTTCTTTCTGTCCATACGTTGCAAGTCCGTCTTTTACCACTTGCTGCATGAACTTTTCCAACGTTGCGCGTTCCCGCATCAACTCAGTATTGCGTAAAATGTCATCGCTGCGTTGGATAATTTCACGTATCCCTGATTCGTCCGTATATGACAAATCCACAATTCCTAATATTTTGTCTTTCAAGCGATAGTCTAATTCGCCGATTTCTAGAAATTGGTTCTTAGTTTGCCCAGGTCCTCCTACTACGATTCCCTTCAGCTTGTCCCATTTTCCCTCTAATGCGGAATTGATTTTGTGTGATACACTTTTGTAAAAGTCATTCGCGGCTTCCTCGCGTAAGTGTTCAAAACGCTGGGCACTTTGTCCTCCTGCACGAAATTTTCCAGCCACGTTTGAGGTGAAGTGTCCAATGATTTCGTATCGTTTTCCCACCAGCAATGCAATGGTAGCCTCACGTTTGTCCATGACGATAAACACGTACACTTCGGTCGGGACCATCATTTCTTGCAAGGGAGCCAAGTGGAATGAGGAGTCGCACCAGTACAATTTCGTGCGTAAAGGTTTGAGTGCTTTTACGGGAAACATGCGCAAGTCGTTTCTTCCTTCAATCGGAGAAATGTTACCGGCGAACACGGCCATTCCGGTGAGGGGAATATCAAAGTCGATTTGTTTCAAATAGTTAGAGATTTTTTTGAGTGCAGATTGCACATTCTTCCTCGTTTGCGGGGACTTAATGTTGGAACTTTGACCCATTTCCGTGGCCAATTGGTTCATGACCGTTCCGCGGTCCGTTCCATAGGGTACGTACACGGAAATTAATTCAGTCCCGCGTCCTTTGTAGCCTGCCAGCTCCTTGAGCTTCTTTTTGAACAGGGCTTGCTCGGCCGAATCCACATCCAATAGTGTTTCTTTCGCCATGAATCAATGATTCTCCTACGTAGTAGTTGGGGTACGGCACGTTTTTATAGTTGGATGAAGCTAACCCAACTGGCGGTGTAGCAGCTGTCTGGATAGGCGGGGCGCCTTATGGATATGTTTGACTTATTTCGCGAAACCGACGACAAAAAACCCGTCGACACCCCTGCTGAAAGAGATAGTCCGCCAATTCAAAACCCATCTGAACCCAATTCTTTTACTTATTCACAGTCCTTGGATGAGTCGTCTAATTCATCCGAATCTATTTTTCCTTCCACATTAGCTCCTACTCAAAAAAATGCGGTTTCCAATTCACTCGTGCTTGCGATTCCGGGTTCCTTAGTGTTGCGCAGGAATGAGTTTCAACTCGCCTGGCTTTCTCGCTTATGGCAAACCATTGAGCATTTGCGCGCGAGTGGAAAAAACGTCGCAGTGGTAGTAGGAGAATCGCCTGACGTTCGCGCGGCGTCTCGTGCCGCGCACCAATTGAGTTTGCATCCCCAAGAAATTGGCCAAGCGATGCGTGCCAGTTCGGGGTTGAATGCTTCACTTGTGTTACGTACGCTTTCCCAAGCTCATGCGCAAGTGTGTGAGGAAATGAATGAGACGATTTCCATTTTACAAAATGGTTCATTGCCTGTCATGTTGGGTTCAAAGGACTCAATTTCCATGGAAGCCCGTGCCGCCATGCTCGCGGAAAGCATGAATGCCAAGCTCGTGGTTTTTTCCGAAATGGAAATTCCTTCTAACACGCTTCATCATGGGCGCTTTTCCAAAATGGCATCCGAAGCCGCATTCAAAACGAATCAATTATTCATTGTGGACGCATTGACCGCACTTGTTCTCGCACGAAGTAAAATTGACACCTTATTGTTATCAGAGAAACATGTTTCCAAGCTTGAAGACATCCTAAATGGACAGAGTAACGAAGGGACATGGATTACGAGCGGAAACAATCTGGCTCCGGCAGAAAAAGAAGAGAACTAATCGCCTCAAGCCACGGTCTTGTTTCCAATGTGTTTGATTTCGTCGAACACGTAGTCTTCTGCTTTTCGTTTTCCTAGGAGAATTTCAATCTCTATCGGAGTAAGCATGGGCTTCTTGTAGGATTCAAAATCGTCCGTGGCAATACGTGAGCAGGCAGTGTTTACGTACGCATCAACATCTACTCCCATCAATGAATTCGGACTCACGTGTTCCATGGCCACTAAATGTACTTTCTTTCCAGCAGCCTCTAATTCGCTTTTCAAGCGCATTCCCAATGCTTTGCGTAACTGTCCTTTTTTGGTGCACAGAATAATGGCAAACGAATGGGCGTCCTTTGCTTTGGCAATCAATCCGAAGCGCTGGCGTAAATATTTTTCTTTGTATTTTTCCAAGTTTTCAATTCCCAACGTAAACGGATTGTATTGGTAGGTGGGTTTCTTGCTCGCAAATGCGATAGCTAATGCGTGGAAGTATCCGTCTCCAAAATACACGTTGGCATCTACCTTTTCTTCAATGTCCCTGCGTGCGGAAACGTCGCATCCGAGTATTTGTCCATCTTTCAGGTCGCCCATTCCGATGAACACACTAAATCCTTTTTTTTCTAATTCACTCTTGATCTCATTCACGTGGCGGTGGAACTGAATGGTAACGTAAATACCAATTTTCTTATTTTTATGAAAAAACGATTCTTTTTCAAGCGCAGTGACACAACCAGGGATCATTTTTTGGTCTAAGGGGAATTCTACAGGCCAGTAAATCACTGGTATTCCCGTGTGGAGCATTTTAGAATGTCCCAAATGCACAATCAAGTCGCATCCTAGCAATTGCGCTTTGTAATCCGCAATGTCGCATGCACCAAAGCTTGGGTCAAGAACAGTGATGACTGGAATGTTTTCTTGTGTAAATGCGTCTTCGATTTCAACGACGTTTGTTTTCAACCCCTCAGGTAATTGAATGAGTACACTTTTTGGATTTCGTTTCTTGACTTCATCCAGCAATTCGTTTAATTGTAGAGGGGGATTGTCCATATTTTTTCACGCGCGAGCGAAGGGTCTGAGGTAGAATGGTGGGGAAAAAAGATACAATGCCTCTACTTCTTTTTGGCATCCTTTTTGTCCTCTTTGGCACCGGCGGCAGGCTTTCCACCTGCGGCGGGCTTGGCGGCTTCTTTTCCACCAGCTTTGGCTGCAGGTGCGCCTTTTGCAGGTGCAGCTCCTTTCGCAGCGGCTGCTCCTTCTGCAGCGGGTGCGGCTCCATCGGTGGCAACAACGGCTTCTTCTTTGACTTCCACTTTTTCTTCGCGGACTTTCTTAGGGAGCTTTCCAATGCTTGTAATGTCTTGGTGAACTTTAACTGCAACCGGGAATCCCATCTTGGGCATGGCGCGCATTAAGCACACTTTGGCGGCATCCGTTTGGGTACCGTCGCATAAAACGGAGAGAATAACTTTTCCTTGTCGTAATCGTGCAGCCTTTCCGATGGGCTTACCAAATGCGTGTTTCATTCCGCTGGACACACGGTCGGCTCCCGCACCCTGTGCGAGTTTGTTTTCGCGCATGATGTGAAAAGGATAAATGCGGAGGCGCATGAAGAAGTTTTCTTTACCTATTTGCTTGATTAATGCACGATTGACGTTCAATCGAATGGCTTCAATGGCATTGTCGCGAATCTGTACACCTGTAGTATCGCAGTAGAGGTCCACAATGTGTGAGTATTTCTTGAGGGGGTTTCCCATGTTGAATTGTCGTGTTCTAAGGTTAGGGTTGGTTCCGATGAAGTTCTTATCGTGCACGGTGACGGCGATACGCGTATAGGCCGGCTTGTCTACGCCTCTATAACAGTGTGCTGGTCTTAGTCCCATAAAATCGCCTTTTTCAACGGTGTTCTCTCACCAAAAACCCCGAGCAAAGCCTTTAAAACCAAACCCGGAAAACGAATCATCTTATCCACACCCTTGCTTTAAACGCCCTTTAGGCGGTAGTATGCGTATGACTTACCCCCTTTCCTCCATCCCTGACTATGACGTGATTGTAGTAGGCGGAGGCCCTGCCGGTGCCACCTGTGCCCGGTTTTTAGGGGAAAAGAACGCTCGAGTGTTGCTTGTAGACAAGGCTTCGTTTCCCAGGGATAAAGTGTGCGGGGACGCCATCTCAAGTAAAGCATTGAAGGTGGTGGAGCGATTAGGGGTACTAGGAAAACTCGAAACGCTTCCTCATTCCACTATTCAAGGAATTACATTTTCTTCTCCTGAAGGAAAAACGTTCAACGTTCGCATTCAGGGAGATAAGCCAAATCAAAAAGGCTATTGTATTCGCCGCACCGCATTTGACAACTTATTATTTGAGCACGCCTCGAAGGTGTGTGAGTTTAGGGAAAAAACACAAGTGGTGGGGATGCGTCGGGAAAACAATCGCGCGTATGTGAAGCTTGCGGATTTGTCTACGAAAGAAACGAAAGAAGTTTCGTGCAGCGTGGTAGTGGGTGCGGATGGTGCAACTTCCGAAATTGCGAATTCATTAAACGTGAATGAACTCCCTTCTCAACACGGATGTGTGGCGGTGCGTGCATACGTTTCAAACGTGGAAGGATTAACGGACAATATTGAGATTCATTTCATGGATGAAATTATCCCGGGCTATTTTTGGATTTTTCCATTGGAAAATGGAATGGTGAACGTGGGATTGGGGATGATTCTTTCGGAGATGCACTACAAGCATACGAATTTAGTTCACGCCCTCGAAAGTATTATTTCAACTTCACGTTTTTCCTCTCGTTTTGCCAAAGCTAAAATGGAATCACCCATTATGGGTTGGACGCTTCCTTTTGGTTCGCATCGCAGGAAGATCGCACATGCGCATGCCGTGTTAATCGGAGATGCTGCGGCGTTAGTGGATCCGTTTACGGGAGAAGGAATTGGTAATGCTATGGTTTCCGGACAACTTGCCGCGGAAACGATTTTGGATGCACTTGAAAAGAATGATTTTTCGGAACAATGTTTGTCCGCGTATGAAACGAAAGTGTGGAAAACGTTAGGTCTCGATTTGGAATCCTCGACTAAGCTTCAAAGGTGGGTGCGCTTCAAGCCCTTGTTGAACATGTGTTTCGCGAAGGCCTCAACAAACCCCAAGGTGGCGGCTGCGCTTTCCGCTGCGCTCTTTGATGAGAATCCCAAGAAGGATTTGGCGAATCCCCTGAACATACTTAAACTGTTGCTGAGCTGAACATTTTATGGCAGCATCCAAAATGACTCCCAAGCAGTCCTTTGCGAACTACAACGAGAACCCTTCCTATGCGAATGCTAATGTGGCCATGCTAGGGATCGCATGCGATATCAGTTGTACCTATGGAAAGGGCGCCTGGCACGGACCCAGTGCATTTCTCGATGCATCCTTTCAATTGGAGCATGAAACACCCGCAACAGGGAAAAGTTTTCACGAAATGGTGCGCGTGCACAATCTGGGTGTTATAGAATCCTTGCGTGAAGTTCCGAAGGCCAAGCAAAAACATTACTTGTTTCAGGAAACCAAAAAAATAAGCGAAGAAATGGTCAAGGCTACGGAAGAAAAGGCTACAAAAGTGTTGCAGGATAAAAAACTCCTGATGACCATTGGGGGAGACCATTCTATTTCAAACGGAGTGCTTCATGCGTTGGCGAAAACACACGGTGCAGAGAACGTAACCATTGTTCACTTTGATGCGCATTTGGATTTACGTGATGCGCATGAAGCATTGGATTATTCTCACGCGAGTGTGATGTTCAACGCACGAAAAATGGGATTCCCGATGGTACAAATCGGAATACGCGACCACATTTCGGAAGAAGAGATTGAATACATTCAGAAAAATAAAATCCAAAAATCAATTTATTGGTGCCCTTCTCAACCTAAAGGGTTTTACGATTCACATAAAAGTAAATTGAGCACATTCTTGGACACTTCACTTATTCTATGGGACTCCAAACCAAGCGAAAAGCAAATGCAATCCATTTTTTCGCAAATCAAAACAAAATACGTGTACCTTTCCATTGACATGGACGTAATGGATGCATCATTGGTGCCAAGCACTGGAACACCATTGCCTCGCGGTCTTTCGTTTGAAACGCTTCAGGATATTTCCCATGCTGTGATTCAGCATGCTAAAAATAAAAAAATTAGCCTAATTGGATTCGATGTTGTGGAAATTGCTCCCTTGCTTCGCGATCCTAAGAAAGAGTATTCTCCAGAGAATGTGATTTCGCCCCTTGTTGAATTTTACGCTGCCCACCTCGCATACGATATGCTGGTGTGGCACTTTTTGTAATTAGTAATAGTATTTGTATTTCTTCGCGTCGAATTTTTCTTTCGCATTCTTGGGCCATTCTCTCTTGAGTTCATTGAATAGTTTCTTTCCTATTTTGGTTTTCATTCTCTTTTGACTGGTGAAAAGAAACTCAGTTAGGTCCTTCTTGAAGTTTTTTGCTTTCTCATATTCATATGCTTGATAGACCATTTCAAGCACTTCAATGTCCTTTCCTAATTTAGCCTCTTTTGTTTTCCCTTCTTCAAATTCCTGAATTAGTTTTCTCCATTCCTCGGCTTGTTTTCGCGGCATTAGTTTAAGGAATTTGTCAAGGCTTTTCTTTTCTCTTTTTTCTTTCTCTTCCATGCTTATGCCGTCAAGTGGAGTGTAATCCTCTCCAAATATTTCACACACATCATGCGTCAGGCACATGCGTGCGAGTTTGTCTTGATCATATCCGGGCGGAGCCAATAAAAGTGCCATCGTGCTGCTTCTCCAAGAATGCTCGGCCACACTCTCCGGATTTTTGACTCCCCTCAATACCCACCCCTTTCTCTTTCGCTGCTTAAGTTTGTTCATAGCAAGGATAGTGGAAAATAAGGGGGTCGGGGTCATCGGATGAACCATTTTTTCCTTCTTTTTATATGTGCTTCATTTGGCGATTCAGCGTCACAATTATTAAATACTGTAGTGCTATAGTATTGGGTGGTGTTCGTGGATACGACGACAATTCAAGTGCAGCAGGATACCAAAAAGTTACTCGATTCGCTCAAGGAGGCCTATGACGTGAAAACCTATGATGCAGTTATCAACAAGTTGATTCAAAAAAAGAGCAAATCCATGCATGGGGCGCTTGCAGATGCCGACCATCCCGTTTCAATGAAAGAAATTTTGAAAGGGTTGAGGGATAAGCATGACAAATACTAAATTATTCATTGACTCCAGCATCTGGCTGGATTATTTTCTTCATACGGATGAGCTCATCGGTAAGATGATGGATTCCCATGAGGGGCGACTACTCACCTCTATCATTTGCTATCATGAAGTTTCACGTAGGCTCATTCGTCTAAATAGTAATGAATTTTACATCAAAGAAGTCATTCGGTTTATGCGCGAAAATAGTGTCATTATTCCTGTGGATGAGGATATTGCCGTGAAATCATCCGAGGTGAGTGTCAAACATCGGCTTGCCTCGATGGATAGTATCATCTATCAATCCGCACTCGCATCCAATGCGTTGCTCATTACGGCAGATAATGATTTTAGGGGTTTGCCTAATACGCAGGTGGTAAAATTATGAAAAAGAAAGAATCGATTTTTGGGGCGCTGGCGGACAAAAATAATCCTGTTTCGATGGAAGAGATAGTTCAAGAACTCAAGCGCGACCGAGGGGAATCCGATGAACGAAGAGAGGCCGTTTTTGATAAAATCGTGGAACGAGCACACCATTCAAAAAAATATTCTACGCACTGCAGCAGGCGTTTGGAATCTCTTGGAATAAAATAAGAATAAGCGGGGGCCGAGAGTCGAACTCGATTTTCCAGCTCTGCAGGCTAGCGCATGACCGTTCTGCCACCCCCGCAACGGGATAACGTGGTCGCGTTCTATGATACCACTCGGATAAAGGTTTTAATGCCCGTTGGCCTTTTCAGGTCATGCTCAAGGCCGTGGTCTTCGATTTTGATGATACGCTCGTAAGAAGCGGTGAAACTTCCTATCGGAACCACTGTAAAACAGCCTCCCTATTGGATTGGCCTAAGCCTTCCTTTACTACTTTTTTGAAGTATTGGGGGAAGCCCTGGCATTCTATGATTTTGGCTTTGTTCCCTCATGCGGATGTGAATGAGTTCATTCAGACGTACTCGAAGATTAGAAAGTCCTCGCGCTATCCCTTAATTCCAGGGGCGTTGGACACCCTTAATTTTTTACACGAACATCATATTGAAATCGCGATTGTTTCCAACAAGCCCTCTGATCAATTGGATGAGCGTATTGGTCAGAGTTCTCTGAATCCTAAAATATTCTCCTATATTTTCGGTGAACAGTCCACGCGCTATAAGAAACCCGATTCGAGAGTATTCGATGAGGTATTGTTTTCATTGCGAAAACACTACATTCGAAAGCAAGACATATTGTATGTGGGAGATTTAACGGTGGATTATTTCGCTGCACGTGGTGCAGGGATTGATTTTTGTGCCGTGTTGAGTGGTTTTCATTCGCGACAAAAGTTTGCGGGTGTAGGGTTAGATTCACAGCATATGATTCCGAGCGTAAAGGATCTCCCTGAATGGCTGATGCGCCATCATTACTTGAAGCGTGCCCATGGAAGGGGATACTAATCAATATCACGTGTATTCAACGCGAATAACCGATACTTCTCGCCCGGCTAGTTTGTCTTTGCACAATGGAATAAGCCAATGTAAATTTGGGATCACATTTGCTGGAATTTTTTCGGTGGGAAACCATTCTAGTTTTTCATCCGTGAGGGATTGTACGTCATATTTTTTTCCTTTGTAGGAAACCGCGAATAGTTGGACGTTCCATTCCACGTGGTTCATTTCCCCAACTGCTGTCCATTCGTGAATGGGAATGGAGAGTCCTGTTTCTTCTCTAATTTCACGTGAAATGCACGCTTTGGGTTCCTCGTCGGGCTCGACTTTTCCACCGGGTCCGTTTATTTTTCCTTTTTGCCACTCGGGTCTGTTTTTGTGAATAAGTAACACTTCATTTAGTTCGGAATTGAAAACAAAGCCTAGTGTATAGTGTTTCATTTTTTTCCCTTCTCAAATTCAATCACTCGTTCAGCGGGTCTTCCAATGATGGCTTTATTTCCTTCAATCACAATGGGTCGTTGAATCAGGATGGGATTTTTCACCATGGCCGCAATCCACTCATTATCGGTGAGTGTTTTTCCTGCATAGGTTGATTGGTAAATGGGTTCTTTTTTTCGTACCAATTCCTCGGGCTTGATCCCCAGTTTTTTTATCAGCCCTTTCAATTCTGTTTGAGTGGGTGGTTCTTTCAAATATTCTCGAATATGGATATCGTGGGTCCCTTTTTCCAAATACGAGAGTGCCACTTTGCATGTGCTGCAGCGGGGGTTGTAATATATCTCCATTTGACAGAATACGCTTCTAGCCTATTTTAGGGTTTTGGCGGCCTCCCTTGTGAATCCTTATTAGGAATAAGGGCGTTCCTTTCGCATGCGTTTAGCCATTGTTTCCGACACCCACCTGGGGTTCGCTCGGGGAGGCCCACGTGAAGGGGATGCGTTTGAGGCCATGAAGCAGGCCTTTGATGGGATTGCCAAGCAGAACGTAGATGCGATTATTCATCCCGGGGACCTATTTGACCATAAGATTCCCACCCAGGAAGTGTGGAATGAGTGCTTTGAATTATTTGGCCTGCTCAAGCATGCCTCTCATCCAAACGTCAAAATAACCAGCCATCCGCGTAACGCAAACCCATTCGAATTTACCTATCGTGGTATTCCAGTAATTGCCATTGCCGGCACGCATGAGTATCGTTCAAAGGATTTGAAGAATGCGTTGCAAGTGTTGGAAACGGGTCACTTTCTCGTGCACTTGCATGCCTCCCATGCGTTGCTTGAAAAGAAGAGTGAGAATGGTGAAATCGAAAAGGTAGCCATTCATGGAATGTCGGGTATTCCTGAGAAGCGCGCATTGGAAGCA
The DNA here is from genome assembly GCA_964358055.1 of uncultured archaeon. Classification (GTDB taxonomy): domain Archaea; phylum Iainarchaeota; class Iainarchaeia; order Iainarchaeales; family VGJJ01; genus VGJJ01. Next base: position 14,278 of record CAYHNT010000011.1, read on the forward strand.
CTGAAGATGTACAATCCTCTGCCTATTCCCAATGTGCATAATCTTTTAGTGTTTCATCAGTCCATCAAAGAGTTTCTCCCCAGCAAGGATGACATGGTGGCGACCATTGGATTAGAAAATCTTCCTGCGGGATTCGATTTGTTAGTCAATGGTCACCTTCACTGGACGAGTTTGACGGAATGGGAAGGGAAGCGCTTGATTATTCCTGGTTCTACTGTGTTCACTCAGATGAAACGCTTGGAGGGGGAGAAACGAAAGGGCTGGTACGTGTATGACACGCAAACCAAACAATTGGAAATGCACTTTTTGCCCAGGCAGAGAAAATTATTCTACCACAAACTCCGATTCAAGGATGCCACTCCTCAAAAAGTGTTGAGCGTGTGCAAGGAAGTGATTCAAAAGGATTTGACGCATGCACATGAGCTGCTTCCCCTCTATCGTCTCAAGATTGTGGGTACGCTTGCTAAGGGTTTCTCTCAAGCGGATGTGGATTTATTCCAAGTTACAAAAGAATTCGAATCCAAAGCGCTGTTTTCCTGCATGAAAAAGTTCTCCACGGGGGAATTCTCTTTTCGTTTGGATGAATTGCGTGCGCTGCACAAGCAAAATGTGAGTTTGTCCCAAATGGGGATTGATTTGTTGGAGAAAAACTTGCAGCAAACACTCATGAATAAGCGTATTGATGTGAAACGCTTGTTTGAATTGCTCGAGGATAAAGAAAATGTCGAAAAAGTGGTGCTGTTATTACAGAGTGGAGAGTTGGTTGAGAAAGAAAAAAAAGAAGAAGTGATAATGGCCGTGAGCAAAGAAATGTAAGTTGCTAGGGTAATGTTTCTTTTAGGAATGCGGCCGGTTTTAGAATATGCGTTTTTCCAATTTTCTTAATTTTTAGCAAATGCTTGTCTCCTGAAATAAGATACTCTGCCTCTGCGGCAAGGGCAATATCCAACAGCATATTGTCGCTCGGATCTTCAGTAATTATTTCAGTTCGTGTCTTAATTGGAATGACAGTAGCTGCCTTGGATATCATGGCGAATAGGTCTTCTCTGTGCTTTTCAGTAAACTTAAGGTGAGGATATTGGACTACCCGTTTAACTTCATCCAACTGCTTTTCAGAAATCACCCAGTTGAATTTTCCATTCATGATTTTGGCTAGTATTCGGTGAGGATTTCCTTTCCATCCGAATCCTGAAATAATGACGTTGGTATCCAGCACTATTTTTTTTGTCTCGTCCATTTTACTGCCTCATCCACGCGTCTGGATGAGACTTTTTCATTCCGGAGATGGGTTCTTAATCCTACGGATAATTTTTCAAACTCGGCTTTCAATTCTGGAATATTCACCTTTTTGAACAAAACACCATCGTCCACTGCAACCGGAATGAACCGGTCTCCCGGTTCGAAAGCCTCGGCTTTTCGGATAGATTCGGGAACGACCAATTGTCCTTTCGTGCTCATTTTGACTAATGATGCTTCGCTCATAGTTAAACAGTTCAACCGTTCAACTATTAAACTCTATCTTTTTTTTCCTTCCATGATGGTAGTATGTGAGCGCATGCAATGCTCGCGCTGCATCCACGGGTTCTTCAAATGTTTGGATGCCTTCTTTTTCTAATAATTTCATGTGCATCTTGGCGAATTCCCCTCCCGCACTCACAACAAGCACAGGCTTCTTTCGCTTGGATAACAATCCACTCATTCCTTCAATAATGTCCGAGTCCAGGGTAGGGACTTGGAACAAAATGATGAGGATAATCGAATCCACCCCCGGGTCCATCAGCGCGTTTTCCACGGCCACCATAAATCGGTTGTTGTCCGCATCTCCCGTCAAGTCCATGGGGTTCTTGATGACGGCATACGAGGGGGATGCTGCGATAATGGGTTTTCGTGATTCGGGGGACATTTCGGCTAATTCTAGTACTGATTCTTCTAATGCATCGGCTGTCAATACTCCATATCCTCCTCCATTCGTGATAATTTGGGCCTTGTTTCCTTTGGGGGTGGGTTCACTCGTGAATACGCGGGCGTAATCGAATACTTCTCTCAAACTTTCCGCATAGATGAGTCCGGTTTGCTTGACCACTGCCTGGAATACTTTAGCATTTCCAGCTAAGCTTCCTGTATGCGATGCGGTGGCTTTTCCTCCCGCTGCACTCATTCCGCCTTTGATAATTACAACAGGTTTTTGTTGGGAAACTTTTTTGGCTACTTGGAAGAATTTTTTTCCATTTCGCACGCCTTCTAAATACACGCAAATCACCTTCGTGGCTTTATCCTGGGCTAAATATTCAAGCAGGTCCGCCTCGTCGGTGCTCATGGCGTTTCCATACGAGATGAATTTGTTGATTCCATAATCCTTGCTTCCGGCCCAATCTAGGATGGCGCTTCCCAGTGCACCGCTTTGTGAAATGAAAGAGATTTTTCCTTTCTGCGGCCTCATGAGTCGATAGCGCGGCAGGAAGAGTGTGTCAATTCCCGAGTGGGTGTCTAATATACCTAAACAATTCGGTCCCACGCACGGCATTTTTTTGTATTTATTCATCGCGGCTTGTAATTTTTCGGCCAGTTTAGTGTTTCCTACCTCCGAGAATCCTGCGGAAATAATCACGCAGGCCTTCACCCCTTTTTTTCCGCATTCCTCAATGGCTTTGGGGACCATTTCTCCGGGGATGGTAATGACTGCTAATTCTACGTTTTCTTTGATAGCGGAAATGGAGGGATAACACTTGAGGTTGAGAATGCTGTTCGCATTGGGGTTAATGGGGAATACTTTTCCATGAAAGTTTCCTTTGACAAAATTCTCCAACACCACGTACCCTATTTTTCCCGGGTTTCGAGACGCCCCAATCACGGCCACGGACTTGGCGTTGAAGGCGTACTTAAGGTTGGGGTTCATGCGCCCAGAAAGGTTTTGGTGGTTATAAACATTATTAAGTGGCTGCATACTGGTCTGTGCAATGGTAAAACCTATTGGGCGTTGGATAAATCGAGCGAGAGTGCTTGTTTCGAAAGCATGGGGGAGACGCAAGCTTCTGCATTCTCCTGCACCGAGAAGCAGGAGACAATGGGGCACATTTTTAGGGGTTGGGCATACTTGGATTGAAATTCACCGCGAAATAGAACATTTTGAACGCGCACTTAAAGGGAAAAAATACCAGGTGGTAGATTCTCCCTTCAATGGGATTCGTGTCGCTCGAGTAGAGGGTTCAAAAGTCAAATATGTGGGTTGGGTTTCCTGGGCTACTAATCAGGATCCTACTCATGAGGCGGGGCATGTGTATCAATTGGCGCTCTATGATCGTTTCCTGAAGCATCGTTTTAATCTTAAGAAATTCAATCATAATTCCATGTTGGCCGAACTTGAAGATCAGTGGATGCGCGGATTTGGTTTAGGTCCTCTGGGCTCATACGCGAATGATTCGCTTTCCGAAAAGAACCCATTTGATTCTATTCGCAGGATGGTGCGTAAGAAGCGAGACATTTATGACATTGTTGCTTTCACAATGCGCCAATATCCATCCAAAGAGAGATTCTGGAAGGCAATCGTGACACTTTATCGTTCTCCGGAACATGCACAAATGATCCATCGTCTTTTGAATCTAGAATCAAGGCGGAATCAATATACCCGGGGGCATGTGCATGCGCTTGAGAATCTAGTAACCTATTTTGAACAAAATCTCAAGAAATGAACTTCCCACTACGGTAAGAAGTCTTCATCCTTAATCTTTCTCGGAAGGTATTCTTCCGTGATGAATCGTATTCCTTTCTTTGACAATGCTTCCAGTTCCATCTTGATGTTTTTTTCTTTCATCAGGTCGAACTCGGCTTGCCATTTCTTGTGTTTAAACCACTCGTAGCTTTTCAGTTCGTCCAATCGCTTGACGTCCAATTGGTTGAGTTTAATGGTGACTTCCTTTGGGATCTTGAATTTTTCAACATCTCCAACCGTTAACCCAATGTATTTGGTGTCGGGCGTTGCGAGTTTTTCTTCCGAATAGGAGAGTGAAATGGATCCTTGTTTGATCACGGAGTAAATGTACATTCCCCAGGGGTCGGCATCCATGAGTGCGTAAATGGGTAATTTGTGTTCCTTGTTCAGTCGTTGCACAAATCGTCTTTCTCCTCGTGCTGCCTGTCCTCTTCCTGTGATGATGATGCAGTTGTTTTTCTCCCAAAACTTATCCTCATTAAAACGGCGCCACACTGCGTCCTTTTCGATGAACAATACGTAATCGGCTTTTATTTTTTTGATTTCCACGCGGTCCTCTTCCACGTTTGAGGGGACGGACCATCCTCCGCTTCCCATTCGTGCGAGGTCAATCGTGTCGGCTCCATCCTGTACCACCATGTTTCCGGCGATGATTCCTTTGGCCGATGCAGCAAGGTGGAGTTCTTCGCGTAATAGGTTGAGTGAGGCTTCCAAGTCTTCAATTAATGGGTCGCTTTCTCCCTGGTCTTCAAATGTGTTTTCTTGTGTCCCTTCAATCGTATGTTTGAGTGCGTAGTAAAGATCACGAATGGACACGGTGGCATTCTGTTCAATCACTTTCTTTATTTCATTCGCCACGAGCGTAGTTTGCATGAACTTTCGCGTATGTGCAATGTTAAGAAATTGTCTTTCGGATGTTTTGTCTCCTAGTTTAATGGTGCGTGATTTTTGGTCGAAGAAAATGTTTCCAAGTGAACGCACAGGGAGTTCGACCGTGGGATTTTCTCCTTTGTTTATTTGTTGCAATATTTGGGTCGCGAGTCCTTCGAGCTTCTTGATGACTTCTTTGTCTTTTGTTTTCGTATCAACCATTATTCTTCACCCTCTTCTGTTTCGGCTTTCTTTTTGGTTCCCTTTCCGGTCTTGGTTTCTTTTTCCATCTTATTCAAGCGTGCGATTTCCTTCTCTAATTCCGCATCCGATTCTGCCTCGAGTTGCTTTTCCTGCTGCTCGTCTAGTTTCAATCGTTTGGCGACCGTTTCAAGTAGTTTGTGCTCGATGGGCTTGGGGTCCTTTTCTAACAATTCCCCGACTGCAAGAGCTACTTCTACCGCATATTTTTGATAGATTCTCTTCTTTTCCATTTTCAATCGTTCGCGTTCTTTTCCAATGATATAGCGTGCCGTTCTTCGTCCTGCATCCATTAACGCGAGGCGGATTTCTTCCACAATTTCTTCGTCGTTGGAGACCGCTTGCTTTCCTGCTCCTGTATAAGGAATGTGGACTGAGATAAGGTTCACAAATACGGTAACGGGTGCCACTTCGGAGTCCTTGATTCCATAGCGTTTCCAGTCAACGGTTTTGATGGCTTCCGTGATTCCGCATCCGCCCGTGTCGAATAACAAAGGTACGCGGTTGGCGAAGCGCATAATTTCCAATCGTGTCTCGTCTCCTACTTTTCTTCCTGCTTTTCCTCCAAATGCCACGGAGGCTTCTACCTGGAAGGGGTATCCTCCCTGTCTTACCGCGGGCTTTCGTGTGACTACGGATAAAAATTCGGGCTCTACAATTGATTTGAGTGACTTTGTCACTTGTTCTTCTCCAATCGGGCGCAAGATATCGGTGCGTGGGGCGATGAATTGGATGGTTTTGAATCCCTTGATGATTTCTTCAATTTCCTGCCATGTCAACTGACGTGGATCCTTGTTTAGGTCGAATGATACTTTGTCTTGAAGTTCCTTCAATGCCGTGTCTCCCATTCGGTCCAATTCTGTTTTCAAAAACGTGCTGGTGCGGCGTGAACTCGTTGCTTTCGTCATGTTCAACAATTCATCGACCGTTACTCCGCGCGGGTGAGGCTGCACTTCTTCGGGCTTTTCAGGAATTACTTTGGCCGTGCGCTCAAACACGGTGGTTTGTCCTGCGGGGTCGGTAAAGGTTATTTTAGCGTGGGGGTTGGCAATGGCGGTTCTTCGGAGGTATTCGTATGGGCCTTGTTCGTTGTTCACGTATTTCATTTCTTTGAACTGTGCCTTGATGGCGGTGCCTTTGAATTTTTTAGTAAGGGGAACAATGTTGGATACTTTGGGTTGGTTGTATTTGGTGTCAATGCTCACGTCGCATGAAAATACTTCTTTTGCGTTTCCCGTAATGACTTTGACTTCTTTTCCTGTTGTCATTTGGGAGAGCATGGTACATCCTGCTGCTCCAATTCCCTGTTGTCCGCGCATCTGCATCAAGCGGTGGAATTTTGTTCCTGCGAGTAATTGTCCGAATGCTTTTCCAACCGAGTCGCGTGTGAGCCCAGGGCCGTTGTCTGTGCTGGTAACTTCGTAGTGTTCGTCTCCCAGTTCTTTTACTTGTACTTCAATGTCGGGGAGAATGTGGGCGTTCTCACATGCGTCGAGAGAATTAGTAACGTATTCGTGGATAATCGTGGTGAGTGCTTTGGTCTTTCCGCTTAATCCAAGCATTTGTTTATTCTTCTTGAAGAATTCGGCCACGGAGTGTTCGCGAAACTCTTTGGCCAAATCCTGTGCGGTCACTCCATCGTGGGAGTTTTTTTCTTTTTCGAGGGTAACGGGAGTACTCATAATCGTTTCTTCACCTATCATCTGAATTCGAAGTCTTCACTAGAGGTGAGTGATTGCCGCAAGTAATTTAATACCGTGGCGTGCTCGGCCCCTTTGACCAGCATGGTGACGGCATTCATTGCCTTCTCTACATTATCGGCCTTTCCTATGATTCCCACGGTCTTCCCATACACGGAAATGTGTGTCTGGGTGTCTTGTTCTATTTTTCCTCGTATCATTCCTTCCTTTCCGATGATTCTTCCTTTCTTGGCCTGGATGGCCTTTTGGTGTTTTCCTAAAAAGTCAGTTAGGTTGATGATTTCCAAATAATAGTCATCATCAAGTAGCTTCATGGCGTGCTCGGGGGAGAATCCTCTTCCAATAGCACGTACAATATTGCTTGCAGTGAGTGTGTGTGAGGCATCCTCGGCTTCTATTTCGACGTCCCCGTTCTTACTGTCAATGTGGATCTTCGTATGGGTTTCTTTTTCGATTGTTTTTTTGGTTCCCCCATTGGGGCCAATTACAACTGCCACTCGTTCCTTGGGGATAGCAAACTCTTCGATAGATGAGGTCATGGGAGGCGAACACCCTCATAGGGCGGATACTAGAGAGTAGTAAAGAGGGTTTAAGAGGATTCTGGCTTTTTTCCGGCCGCGAGCCCTGGAAAATCATCTATATACTACTGTTGATGCGATATGGTTTTCGTTTAATCGTCGACTGGGTGTTTGAGCGATTCTTTGATTTTCTTCACGTCATCATAGAACTCATCATATGTCAAGTGTTTGAGTCCCATGCGATGGAATACCTTGAGCATGTTTTTGATGTCCCTTTCGTAGAACTTTTTGGCATTTGGGTGAATGGTGGGGATGCTTTGTCCGCAGTCAATGATGACGGGCAAGTCGTTTTTGACTAGAATGTTGTACTCCGATAAGTCCCCATGGATGAGTTTGGAGTTAAGCATGTCCGCGATGGCCTTGCACACGTGTTTGTAGAATCGTTCCATGTCTTTTATTTTGGCATCCTTTAATCGTGGTGCGGGTTGTCCTTTTTCTCCAATGAATTCCATGACTAATACGTTTTCTTTCGCCGCAAGGGGAGTAGGTACGGGCACGTTGAATTTTTGGAATTTTTGAAGGGATGAAAATTCTTTCTGTGTCCATGAAAACACGATGTTTCGTTTGTCGTGCTTGGCTTTTTTGAAACGCGGTTCGAAATCAAGATAGTCTTCCATTCGTCGAAAATCAGATGTTTCGATTTTGTATATTTTGACCGCGCGATAGTGTCCTGCGCGATCAGCTGCACGGAACACGTGGGCTTCTTTTCCCGTTGAAATAGTGAATTCTAAATGATCAATGTGCCCCTGCGATGCCATAGTGTGAATGATTCGTATGACATTGTGGTCGAATACTTTGGCGAACGTTTTACGTAAATCCTCTTCAGGAAAAAGCTTATTGATGTTGAATTCGTCGGGGGTGGTCATTTCAAGAATTGGAGTGGGCGACTATTTATAGGTTCGATCCTTTTTGCGCTCGATTCCATACATAGTGACTTTTTTGTTCATCCATTCAACCAGGTATTTGATTCGGTGCGTTTGGATTCGTATTCGATATTCTGAATCGCTTCCACTTAGTTTTTCCACATCGAAATCGTGTACGGGTACAGGGTTCTTGGACAATATTTCAATAGCTTCTTTTACTTTTTCTTTTAATTTTGGCTCAAGTTTCGAGTATTCTTTTTCAGCCCGACGGTTAAGTTCGACATAAAAAGTATCCATTTGGGGTCACCCGTGGCGTTTTTTTACTTCTTCCCACGATACCACGCGGCCATTTGCGATATCCTTTCGGGCTTCTTGTATCTCTCGAAGGTCTTTCTTGGTGGGTTTTACTTCTTTTACAAGCAACGCATTCACGCGCATTTCAAGCATGTCTACTCGCTCTTGCAACTGGTGAATTAGTTGTGTTTCACTCATACGTTTGTTTTGTTTTTTCATATTCTTAACCGTGCCGACTGTAAATCGCCATAAGTCTACCGTACATAATTTGGTTTTCTTCGTCTTAATAAGAAAGACTATTTCAAACGGGCAGTTTTCCAAGCAGGTTCATTCGTCTTAGTTTTTCGGTTTGCATAGGCAAGTAGCGCCACACCACATCGGCTTTGATGGGTTGGAAGTCCCATAATCGAATAATGATAACGTCCCCTTCTCTCATCCATACTTTCTTTTTGAGTTTCCCGGGTATGCGGCAATGACGTTCTTTTCCATCCTCACACTGGGCGAGTATTTGGTCCGTTCCGTGGAGTTTGGTTACGACGGCGAACATTTCTCCGTGATCGCGGTAGGGCAATCTCATCTTGTAGTGGGTTTCTTCCCCTTCGCTGTGTGTTGGTTCAACCATGTGTGTCAGTGTCCTTTGTGTTCCGTTCAGATTTTATAGATTTGGGCATGCGGCACTCCAGCGATGCGTATTCCCTCGTTTGGAGGGACTAATTTTTGGTTTGCCGCCACTCGTATCACGCGTTCTCCAATCAGGTTGATGTTTCCTACCTGGCTGAGGAGTTCAATAAATTCCTCCTCACTCACCAGTTTTTCTTGGTAGAATAGTTTGCTCACGTGAAAGGTGATTTTTCCATCCTTGAGTGTTTGTCCCACTAATTCGGTGTCGGCGGCCGCAAGAACTTCTCCTTGCGTGTTGGTATGGAGCCGCATGGCAATCGGAGGAACGCTCAACTTTATCCTCTCCTTAACGGGGAGATGGCCCCGCATGCTTCGCATTTCAATTGTCTTACCCCATTGTGCTCCACATAGTGCGTGTCGGGTTTTCCGCATTCTTTGCAAATAACAAACTCTTCAAGGAAGCGAGTAAACCAATCGTTGATTTGTTTTTCGGAAAACTTTCCGTTCATCACTAAACGGTCGCCTTCAATTTTGGAGGAGGTGGCGCTTTCTTTGGTGAGGAATTTGAGTAAATCCTTGGGATCTTCACGTCGCATGATTTTGATAAGTTGTAAAAAATTTTTGATGAATGTTTTGGGGCCCTGAATAAAACTTTCCACTCGGGGAAATTCGAACCGTTCTTTTTCGAGCGAGCGCTTGGGTATTTGTCCATATACGCGGTCGAGCATTTGGTCGTAGTTGTCTTCCATACTATTCATCCCCTCGAATAGCCTTTTAAAGTGCCGGCTGGGATGGAGTGTTTTTTGCGTTAGAGATATTCTCTTTCCACTTTGAATTCGGCCGCCGAAATAAACTCCGAGGGCTCGGCTTTCGCGGGAATCGAGTTGAGCGTGTGTGAAATAATCTTGGGTGCGGGTGCCTTGTACGGAATGAGCACGTTGAGCGTGGCGTGCTGTTGAACTAAATTATTCCATTCGTTGTGTGTTTCTTTTTGGCAGAATGCGTATTCTTCTTCTCCTACTTTTTTGGCCCAACGAATCGATAGGGCAAGTTTTCCATCGGGTTGTGCAAGAATGGTTCCATATGCACGTACGCGTTCCCCTACTTGTGCGTTTTCTATTTTGGTTTCTTCTGCGAACCCTTCCCATTCTCCTTTCTCGTCTTTCACTTTGATGATGCGTTCCCCGTTTCGTGTTTTGGTTTCAGCTAAAACGCCGTGAGTGAATACGTCTTTGTTTTCTAGGGGGCTTTGGGGATACAAGGCAGGAGAATAAACGAATGTAACGCCAGTGTGCATGCTCAATGATGGATACGTACTGCTTTTATCCGAATAAGCCCGAAGCTACGAGGACTCCATACATGAGGATCATGAGTCCCACTTGGAGGGGGAGCGCAGGCAGGGCTTTTCCCACGTGTTTGCTTCCATAATCCAATGTGAAGGCGAGTCCTGCGAAGGAAGCGAGGAGTACGGCGAAGGATGGGATTACGGCGTACGGCCATGCCCATCCTGCGTTTAGTGATTCTCCCAGGATGGCTACGCTAAACACTAGGGGCATGACTAAATCTCCTGTTCCTAATTCAAACTGATGATTGCTTGCGGGCAATGCGAAGGTGAAGCTGAGGTTTTTCTTCGTTATTGCCTTGGCCATGGTCACCATGTGTTTGGTTTTGAATACGGCAATGTAATCGTACACGCCTAATGCGATCAAGAAAAGAATAACCGGCCACACGCCAATGCTGACTCCCAATAACGCACCCACTCCTACGGTTGCAATTGTGGAAGAGATGTTTCTCCAAATCAAGTAGTGTGGGAGGAATATTCGAATCACAACAAGCGCCACTGCTAAGAAGATGGCGAATGCTTCAGGGAGAAATGCAAACATGACAATGACTGTTGTGAAAAAGAGTGCCATTCCTTCCAATGCTTTGAGGAACCAATACAATACTTTGTCGGGGAGGAACTTGATGGCTCCTAAAATGAGCAAGGTACCAATGAGCATGTATCCTAACAACCCAAGTGAATTGATGGGATCGTTGGGATTGTCATTGATGATCGTCGGTTGAACGTCTTGGATGAGAAGCGTGTATCCTACGTACAATCCTAAGAGGTTAACAATGAGAAAATACCCCGCGAGCTGGGTAATGAGCTTGCCATCCATATAGGTTAGGGAAGGTTAGGTCTCCTTTTAATGGTTGGTTGATTTAGGCAGCTTTTTTGCGTGTGTTCCTAAACTTTCCTTGGATAAGGTTACCATGCACGGGTAATTGGCGTTGTGTACGAGGCTCTTTGGTTACACGCTCTTCTCCTCGTACAAATATTCGCTGCTCGGCTTCCCCCGCTGCCTGTTGGGCTTGCCTATATACGCGTGCAAACACGGCTGCGCGTTTTCTTCCTAAGTGTTTTTCTATTTCACTCCACTTTTTCAAGTGCACAATTTCATTTCGTGTCTCGTTTCCGAAAATGTGTGCGGCGCGAAACGCTTCAATGAGTGCAAATCTTCTTTTTTCTCTCGAAATGTTTCCTAATTGCGTACGCGTTATTTGAGGAGAATTAGAGGTGTTCAAATTTTCTCGAATGGCCTGGTGTGCCGGCCCAAGCGTGCGTGAAAGTCGTTGTCGTGCCTTTTCAGGAGAAACACCTCTGCGTGCGCTACGCATCAGGAATAATTTTCGTGCGGCTCGTCGAAAGGGGTTGGGCATGCTCTATTTTTCTTTTTCGAGTTAATATCTTTTTTGTAGAATGCGTGTTTATTCTCGGCTATTTCTGACTAATTCAATTACTTCCTCTAAGGTAAGAGGCTTTAGTTTGTGTTTGGCTCTTTCCGCGTTGAGCGTGTGAAGGTGCTTCAATGCACTTCGCATGATTCCTTCCAATGCGGCCTTCGTTTGAGGAAGTTGCTTTTCATTGTGGGCCTTGGCGGCATTTGCGGCGAGACGATAGTGCTCTTGTAGTACTGATTCTGCGTGTGATTTCCTAGGTTTAGGATATTGTCTTCCGCCTTTTCTCATAATCTGAGAATGCCATTAGTTCTATTTATGGGTTTCCTACATTGACTTCAGGAACCCGTGAGAGGGCTCGTAAATATCGCCTGCTTTTTTGAGCTTGGTGATGATGTCGCGCACCTTGTCTTCCTCGATTCCTCTCGACAATGCTTCGGCAATAACATCTTGCATGGGAACTTTGTCCATTTCTTTTCCTTTGCTCTTGATGATGTCCGTAATCGTGCGCATGTGGTCGCGTGAGCTTTGGGTTTGTCCGCTTGTAACGATGTCGATGTCAATTCTTCCTGTTTCGGGGTCCTTTACCACGTCCTCTAATGAGGCACGTACCAGTCGCATGGAGCGCTCCGCATCCTCTTGCGTCACTTCATCGCTCAATCGTACGCGTGCAGAGGCTTCGGCTAGACGAACGAGTCCTTCCAATTGTCTCGCGGTCGCAGTGTAGCTTCCTTGTTGTCTTCCTTGGTCGCGCAATCCTACGTAAAAATCTTGAATCAACTGCGTGGCTTCTAAACTGAGAATGGGAAACACGCGCTGGCGGGAATACGAGATGTATTTTCGCAATAGTTCAGTGTCAATGATCGGGGTTACTTTCTCTTCCATTTTTTGCATTTCTTCCGTGTATCCTTTTTTTCCTGCGCGCTGCATCTGGAGCATTTGTTCTCCTACTTTGTGTGAGGCTAATATGTGTGAGGCAATGGTCTCGTCTCTTTTCCTATCCAGCGTGTCGCGGACCATGAAGAATAAATCAAAACGAGAAATGAGGGAAGGGGGTAAATCGATTTGTTCAAAGAATGGCTTGAATGTGTCGAAGCGTGAGAGTTTAGGATTGGCTGCAGCCAACACACTAGTGTCGGTTTTGAATCGTGTGACCATTCCTGCTTTTGCCACGCTTACTTGTCCTTGTTCCATTGCTTCGTGCATGGCCGATCTATCTTCGGGTTCCATCTTGTCAAACTCATCCACCATCACCATTCCGCCAGACGCAAGTACGAGTGCACCCGCTTTGAGCGTCCATCCTCCTTCACCAAAATCGTCCTTGACAGCTGATGCAGTATTATGCACATATATCCCATTGGCAATGAAGTTATGGCTTCCACTTACGGTCATGTCGTATACGTACTGATAGGGAGGTTCGAATTCTTTTTTTATCTTAATCTGATCCCAAAGAACATTGGCGTTGCTTAGTTTTTGGAGGAAGCTTTCATCTTCATTTTTCATTAATTCTTTTAATTTTGCGTAAGAGATGCGTGCTTTTCCTTTTTTGTAACGATTTTTTGCATTGGTTTTTTGTAACAATTCATTTATTTCGGGAACAAAATCAATATTAGTCCTGTCTTCATGAATGCTTTGAATGATTTTATACAGTGTTTCTTGTTTTCGTGTTAATCCAAATCCAATCTGCTTTCTAAATTGTTCAAGATTTCCCTTTCCGTATATTTCCACGCAATATTGGTCATTCCGGCTAATGACTGTTATTTTTCTTCCAATTGCCACGTTGCCAGCTCTTTTTCGAAATCTTTTCTTTGAAATAATCCCAAATTTAAGCAGGGATAATTGAATTATTTTGGCTAATTCAGGGCTAATCGTGCTTATTCCCACGTTTTTTCCTCCTGTTTTGGAATCGTCTGCATACCCGTCCGTGTCAAATAATCCTTGAAGCAGATTTTGAAGGACGCGATTCGACATTTCCGTCGCGAGGTGGGATAATCGGTTGTCTTTTTTCTCGTGGCGCATTCCATAGGCGCGCAGAATTTTTCCCAGGATGCGAGAACTCATCCGCAAAGAGGGAACTCGTTCTTCACTTTTCTCTTTTTCAGGAATAATTCCAAATTTTTCGTGCAATATTTTGGTGCATCGTTCAAGTATCTGGGGGTCGTTCCCGCAGAGGCGAATCGTGGTCCGGTCATCTCCGTCTTCCATGCTTCCGTCGCCCATAATGGCCCCAGCAAGATAGGCGACATCCGGGTCATCTAAGTAGGGAGGAATGCGGTTGGTGATTCCGTGGCGGATAAACAAGGTTGTTATTTTCTCCGCAATCTGGTCGTCGGAATATCCTGCCTCGCGTGCCAACGCTGCGACTTTCTGCAGTTCCCATCCATGATGGAATTTGGGATTCTGGACAGCGTAGATAGTGTCTCTGCTTTTCCCTATTTTTTTGGCAATGGCCTGTTTGGTTCCATATCTGGGCACCAACTTTTCAATGATTTCTTTCACCCACTCCGCGAGAGGGTTTCCAATTTTGATATGAGGGTCATCCAGCAATACCGTGAACGTGGGGATGTTTTTCCGCTTTCCCTCGGGCAAGAAACGAGGCACTGCCACGTAATCGTCGATATGTAGCTCATGGGCTTCAATCCATTCCGCTTTGCTATTTTTGATTCGTATGAGTGAAGTGGCGGGTGTCAGGCTCAATTCTCTTCCGGTTCGCGTGATAAACGTAATCATTTTTGGCGGGGCTTTGATTTTCCAAATCTTTTCGATAGGTTGAGCTGCAAAGTCTAGTTGTTCGGTGAGTGTGTGCGTTTGTCCAGAAAATTCGTTGCTGAATGCTCCCGGTAATTCTTCCTTTGCTTGCGTATCATCAAATTTGTTTTCCACAAAAGTTTCAATGGATTTGAATCCATTGTCATTTAGAATAAGTGAATCTGGCGCCACGCATAATCCAGCAGAACTAGATCCTTTGCCGCTCACATACACTGACTTAGGGGCGATTCGATCCGTGGCTTGTAACAAAACGGAGTTGTGGGAGTATATTCCATTGGAAATGAAGTTATGCGTGCCTTCTATTTCCACATCGTACACGTATTCTTCACACGGGATTTCTTCCACGGCAATAATTTTGTCCCAAAAAACGTCGGACATGGATAGTTTCATCAAATTAATGATGTCGTGTCGTAATTGAATTTCATTAAACCCCTTGCGCGTATATTCATCCATGAATTCTTGTGCAATGAGATATAGTTTTCCTCGTGTGGGCTGTCGGTCTCCGCGTTCATAGTGCTGGTAAGTTGTGCGTCGGATTCCCACTTCAAATTGTGTTAGTTCAACGCGTTCACGGATGCGTTTGAGTTCGCTTCCAATATTGGGCACTACATCAATGTTGGTGTTTGTATTTTCGATGTAGAGTTCTTGACTGGCTTGCTGCTTTCGTTCGGTGATGAATCCAATTTCGCGTGCATATTTTTGGGCGAATTCTCCTCCGATTGTCAATCTCCAGTAAGGTCGTTTAATGCGTGCCCCATTCGTGGCCATCTTGTGCGTTTCTTTGATGGTGCTGATGATTCCAAATCGCAAAAGTAAATGAGATAATTCAAGAATGAGTTGTTTGCTCGCGGAGGAAATTTCAATGGTGGACTGGTGTTTTCCGTTTTTTCGTATTGCTTGGATGTGACCTTCTCCTTCGATGAATGCCTGCAGAAATCCCTTAATGGTGTTCAAGTCGCTCTTTTGGATGATTTTGGGAATGGTTCTTTCTCGTGACAAATGGAGCATTTCCGGCGCGTTTGCCTGGATAAAACGGTACAGCTCAACGCTCGGAAGGACATAGGCTTCCGAAGTTTCGTTGTGACTGTCAATAGATTGGGTGAGTCCAAAAAGTTCTTTGGATAATTTTTCAAATAATGACAGATTTTCCTTGTCTGAATTCGTAAAGGTAAATCGCGTTGACCCTGTCTCGCCGCGTGAATTTCCTTCGCCTATCTGTAATCCCACCCATTGACCAAACTCAAATGACGTTTGGGGTGGAAACGTGATGTGAACGGCGTTAGTTTTTCCTCTCGCAACCGGGATAAGAGGTTGAGGAGTTGTTTGGAGGGTTATTTTTCTCGGCGTCGCAACATAGTCTCCTGTTTTTAATTCCTGGGCTGCAATCGCCTTCACTTTAGTGTCGCGTGCCGTGAAAATAGGGTGCGTGTGCGTACACTTCACTATTTTTCCAGATTGCGTGGTAATTTTGAACATTTTCTCTGGTTTTCGTTTAGACCCCGCAATGGCTTTTCCTCCTATTTGCTTGATGTCCACATTCAATATGGGCAATTCCACGGCTTGCTGCATCACGGCATACATCCCATCGGCCATGGCATGCTGGTTCTGATTGAGCATTTGATCAACAACAGATGAAATGGTGTTCAATTCTCCACTTGAGAGAGGAATAAGAGTGTCTCCAGAAACGCACTTTCCCGTTCCAGGGTCACCTACTAATAACACGTGAATGTTTCCTCTAATTTTAGTGGCTCCAGGCAGTGTTTTTTTGACTCCTCCAAATAGTTGCAATGAAATGGATTCCTTCACCGTCTCATGTCCGTAAATCGTAGGGGCAATGGATTGGATCAATATATCATAAATATGAGGATTCTTGGCAATCTCTTTGATTTTTGTTTCATCTTCCTCGTTAATGGTCACGTCTTCGAATTCTTTTTCGGTTTCCTCAATGTGCACGGCTTCCAAGTAGCGTCCGTACACGTTTTTTTTATCCTTGTTAGGGGGATACAATCGTAATATTCCGGTGATTTGGGTACGATTGCCCGGATACACTTTGTTTACAAAATCGTCCTCAATGTACACGTCTAAATTTACCGCTTGTTCGCTTCCCTTCAGCATTTCAAGGGGTTCCTGTATTTGTATTTTTTGATAATCCACAAATCGACTGTCTTCAGGGACTAATTCGAAGTCCCTGTGTTTACAATTGCACAAACTGGGTTTGCGCTGCTGGTGCCCATCTTGTTCAATCAAGTATTGATTCCCGCAGCGCTTGCATCGCCAGGTGGCGTTTTTCAATTTAGGCATTACTTCCGTGACTTGGCGAATGACTCCTTCTAATGAAATCAATTTTCCCAATTGTGCAGCCGAAATATCGCGTACTAATGGTTGCTTGTCCTTTGGAAGGTTTCGAAAACGAACATTGGGAGTAAATTTGTCCAAGTGCAACACGGGCACTTCAATTTTTTGAATGGCTAAGCGTGCGGCTTCAATCAGTAAGTCAGGGTGTTCCAATAATTCTTCCGCGAGTTGATAATCAAATGAATCCAGATCATTGAAGTCCACACTCAGTGAGCGTGTTTGGGGGTATTCGTGTGCCAATTTTTCAATTTTCTTTTTGTATTCAAGCGTTGAAAAGAATTCTTCGAATTTTGGGATGAATGGATTGGCGTTTCCTTTGCCTACGGATGGGGCGATGTCCATCTCCTCAGGCTTCTCGAAGCTCTTGGCTTCTTCGTATCCGAAATTTTCCCCATTCATACTAGGCTCACGCTTCTACGATTTATAGCCGTTATGTCGGCGGCTCGCCGAACGCATTGGGGAGTTTTATTTAATTTTAAGGTAACTGGGAGTGATACTCTCAACGAGTGTTCCCTACTTATCCTCGCTGGAGAGGAAAACCAAACCTTCCTGTGCTTCTCTCCCTTCGGGTTTCAAACTATGGCCTTAAAGGGTTTTTGACCCGTTCCTTCATTCATGTCCAAAGCCTTCTTCATTACGTGTGCCATTGACTATCCTAATGCCTCTCTTCACATGGGTCACGTGTATGAGAAAACCATTGCCGATGTGATTGCCCGCGTTCACCGCTTGAATGGGGAAAAGGTACTCTTTACCGTTGGAACGGACGAGCATGGGGAAAAGATTGCAGAGTCTGCCAAGAAAGCCAACCTTCCTCCCCAAGAGTATGTGGATGGAATGTCCAAGGAGTTCCGTTCTTTGATGGACTTGGCTCATATCTCCTATGATCGTTTTATTCGCACGAGCGATAAGGACCATGTTCACGCTGCACAGCATTTTTTTCAACAAATGTGGGACAAGGACGATATTTACCCTGATTTGTATGAGGGATGGTATTGTATTTCAGATGAAACCTTTTGGACGGAAAAGGATACGGTGGAGAATAATGGAAAACGCTATTGCCCCAGTGAACACTGCGGAAAAGAACTGAAGAAAGTAAAAGAAGAGAGTTATTTTTTCAAGTGGAGTGCATATCAAAAACAATTGGAGCAGTGGTACGTTCAATCTCCTCATAATGTGTTTCCTGAATTTCGTAAGAATGAGATGAAGAATTTTTTAGCGCAGGGATTGCGCGACATTTCCTTTTCACGTAAAACACTGACGTGGGGAATTCAAACACCCGTGAACAAAGAGCACACCATTTACGTGTGGGGCGACGCATTAGTCAATTATCTTACTGCTGCAGGTTATCCGGATAAAAAATACCACGATGCATGGCCCGCCGATGTTCACGTGATTGGAATGGACATCAATCGTTTTCATTCCTTGTTGTGGCCTGCGATGTTGATGAGTGCGGGCGTGGAGTTGCCTAAACAAGTTCTCGTACATGGTTTCGTGAATGATGAAAACGGAATCAAAATGTCTAAGTCGATGGGAAACGTCATCGATCCATTAGTATTGATTCCAAAATATGGTATTGAACCCATTCGTTATTACCTTCTCCGCGAGTCTCCTCTAGGGAACGATCTTTCTTTTTCAGAGAAAAACCTCATTGAGCGAACCAACTCTGAACTCGCAGATGGATTGGGTAATTTAGTGTTTCGCGTGCTTTCGATGATTGAGAAATATGGGAATGGTAAAACTCCCCAAGTGGAATTGGATCAACGTGTAACCAGTGAGGCGCGTGGGTTTGCCCAGGAAGCCTATCGTTTGTATTTACAGCATGACATTCAGAATGCATTAATTCAAACGTGGAAAATTGTCAATCTTGGAAACAAATTCATCACTGAGAAAGAACCCTGGCGCTTGATGAAAGAAGGTAAGCGCGAAGAAGTGGAACAATTGTTGTTAACGGAAGTGGAGTTGATTCGGCTAATTTCCATTCTGATTCAACCCGTTCTTCCTCAGACGTGTGAGAAAATATCTGCGCAGTTTGGTTTTGCTCTCCCTTCATTCAAACAGCTCTCCACGCAAGGAGAAATTGGCAATAAGCCCATCAAGAAGGGCGTCGTTTTATTCGTTAAGAAAGAAGCCTAAAATTTATTCGTTCTTTCGTTGGGAAAAATACAACCATCCCAATACAACCGTGACCATCACGATGCTCATCCACCAGGGTGCATCGGGCACACTGATGTTTTCTGAGGGCGTGATCACGACGAATGTTTTGAATCCCGAGTTGTTTCCTGTAATGCTTTCACTTTCATCCCCTCCCGTAATGGGATCGGGATCCACGTACGGTTGTACGGTGGCGTAAAGCGTGTAGGTTTCTCCTGGGGTAAGTACTCCGGGTGCGGCAGCGGCTTCAATCACTTCAGTTACTATTACCGTGCTTCCTCCTGCAAAATCAATATCGAATAATGCAGGGGTTGGGTCGCCAAACACGGGGAGTTTTTGTCCAGAGGAATTGCGGATGATAACTTCTAATTGTTCAGGTGGAATGCCGATCAATGCGGTGTTTTTGTGTTCAATTGTAACACTAAACGTGATGTCATTTTGTCCGTCTTGGTATAATTGGGGAAAAGCAATATCTTTGACAATGTACACATCTCCTCCTGTGGGGGTGCCTGGAGTAATACATTGACACGTGAAGAGGTTACAGGACGTACCTACGAGTGGGCATGCGTTTCCTACATCGCATTGCTCGCCTGGATCAATTGTTCCGTTTCCGCATGGATTGGCGAGAATGGTTAAGGTGGTGGTGGCGTGGTT
>CAYHNT010000012.1:0-31423 GCA_964358055.1 uncultured archaeon
TATGGAGCTGGAGTGGACTTGAAATTAGTTTTTGTCACACGCACATCATGTACCCTATAACCTGCACGTGAATCAATATTTTCCAATAGTTGAGCGTGAATCCGCTGGATAAACTCATGACTCAGTTCTTCATCAGAATCTTGTATCTTCATGAATACTTTCTCTGAATTCTGCAAATCGTAAATTTCGCGCAAACTCTTATTTTTGGGCGTGAGTCCTTCTTCCAACAAGTTCCGTGCTTCCGCCAGCGTGATAGTATTTCCTTCAATAGCAGCTGTGTTAAATGAAAACTCCACAATGAAGTTCTTCCACGCTTCCCGCTTCGTTAAAGAATCCAATTTATTGAAATCAGTGTTGAAGTGAAGTTTAGATGCTTCAATCGCCAGTAGTTTTTCCTTCAAATAAGAATCATGTTTTGGTTTCATTCCTTTTACTTTTTCCAAAAAACGATTGGATTCAAGAAAATGATGAATAGTACGATAGGACTTACGAATAGCCGCATGGTGCTTAGGTAACTGCTCCAGTGCTTCTTTTACCCCTCCTGGAGTGGTTCCCAAATAGGCAACATCCTTGACTACCAGTTTGCCACCCGTGCGCTTGGAAGCACGCAAGTAATAGTAGGACTTATTCCCCACCTTCTTCTGATAGATATAAACCATACCATACCATGAAATAAGGAAAATATAAATCTACCCTTTACATGGCTTTAATAGCAAGTAAAGGGCATATCGCGCATTGCAGCGTATGAACCCTGGAAGTGAAGCGCTCACTCCGCGCTTTTCTGTTTTTTAACAAAACGTGGATCCGTTAAAGGAATGGAATCAGAGGGAAACAATCGGCTTTCTTCCGCTTTTATTTTATGATAAAACTCCTTCCATAAATTCTCAACGGCGGGATGCTGTGAAACTTTCCCGGCCTTTGAATTACTCACCATGTCCAATGTAATTCCGCGCAGCTTCCACGTGCGACCATCATCGAGATAATTATTCAATGTAGGAATAATTTTATCCACCGCGTACACAAAACGACTCTCGGGATCGGCGCGCTTTTCATAATTTTGAATCAAGGGATATAATTCTATAAACAAAGGAAAATTCCTCTTTAACTTTTCAGCCGCCAACTGCTCATTTTTAGCCTTGGCCGAACGATCAGAGGCAAACACATCCACGTCCCCCGCATAGGCCTCGACCATGTCATGAATGAGGGCGTATTGAAGCACCTTGTTTAGGTCCAAATCCAATTTTTGACTTGTGGCAATATACCATGCAATCATGGCCACTTGATAATGATGCTCGGAATCATTCTCTAAACGATCCTCCCCCGGAACCCACATCGCACGCTTCACTTTTTGGAGCTCATGCGTCATGCGAGCAAAGTTCAATACATCCTCTATGGGAGACATATAGAAGGATACTATGTCAGAGGAATATAATGATTTGTACGCAGGGGAAAACGATTAGCAATACGCATCAAATGCGGCCGAGAGTTTGGTTGCCAGCTCATGCGGGTCTCTTCCCTGAATGTCCTTGCGTTCAAGCGCAAACACGCATTTTCCATCTTTGAATAGAAACATCGATGGAGAGGAAGGTTCGTATTGCTTCACATACTCCCTTGCTTTTTGCGTGGCCTCGCGATCCACACCTGCGAAAACCGTGACATTATTTTCAGGCTTCTTAGCGTGCTTCATAGCAAGCGCAATGGCAGGGCGAGCGTTCCCTGCCGCACAACCACACACGGAATTTACAATCAAAAGAGTGGTTTTTCCATCCCCTAATACTTTCTCCACTTCCTGCGAAGAATGCAAAGGCGTTACTCCCATATGAACAAGTTCCTGTTCCATAGGCTTAGTGTATTCGGGCGGATATCCATTGTAGACGAGGTTCATAGGCATCCAATACTGCAAAAAGGCTATAATCCCAGCGTTAATTTATTGGAAAGCAGCGCCCGCCGCCTCCGCTACCGCCGTATACTTGAACACCACAAATGGAAAGCATTTTCTTCCCCACTTCATTGTCATAATTCGCATCCAGGAATGAATTGGATGAACTTGGAAACGCGAAAATATTATGATCCCCCAAAGGCGCCTTCCAATAAATTTTAGGTGTCCAACCAGACTGGTTGAAGTTCAAAGAAATGGTGGCCGTCCCAATCTTCGTTCCACCCGTGAAAGGATCTTCTAAATAGAAATCAATGTTAGCATCGCTCACGGCCGCATTTCCAATATTAGAAACCTGGACTTGAATGGAGTGCGGGGTTGGCGCGTGTGAGGAGTCGTATCCGAAATTGATGTCGGCATTTGTTAACATGAGATCAGGATATGTCTTGGCTTCAAAGGAATCAAAACGTGTCAGCGTGAAAGACACGCTTTGATTATCAGTTCCTGTAGCAACCATTTCGGCAATGTATGATCCGGCAGACGATGCGGTGAATATATCGGCATACACACCATCATTGGCCGACCCATCACTGTGATTGCCATCATCGAAAAGGTCGAGCGTTTGGAGGGACGCCCTATTGGCATCCGCCTGAATGTGAGCCAAAATAGTTCCACCCGTAAACGGCCCATTCACGTCAATTAGTGTCCCGGAAATAATGACCGACTGTCCGGGGGTAATGGTTTGCGGTGAAATGTTGCCCGACATGAATACACTTCGTTGTGCAAATAGTGTGACATTGTAATCTTGTGTGCCGCTGAAACTGCCCGCTTGTACATTCACATCCCAATTTCCAGAAGGGGGTTGGGTAAATGTGAACCATTCAACGCTTCCATTTGCATCCAATAGTTTCTCATAAGTTGTCCCAGGAACAGTGGTGTAGTTTCCAGAATGAATCACTGTACCATTTGGAAGCTCCAGATAGAGTTGCAATGAGTTGTTAGATGGCCAATGCAAGACTGCCGAAAACTGTCCCTGTACGGGGAAATTGTTCTGTACTTGTTGATTGGAGTTGGTTGTAATCGCACCTTCTATGTCAAAGACTTCAGTATCGATTCCAACTGATAATGGAGCAAGGGTATCACACTCATCCAAGGGTGAAGATTCACCCTTCAGGCGGCGCATAATCTCGTTATAGGTGGAAAGCGTGTCATAATAGGCAGGCCCTAGTGCCCCTGTGTGTGTCACGTTGTTATCCAACACGCAACTCCCTGTAAAATCAACACTCTCAACTGGAACAATTGAATCCGTGACAATGGCCGGATTGTTTTTCGGATTACAATAATCAGGTTGCATCGTACAAATGAGTAATTTTTTTACCAATCCAAACAAACCCGTTGGTAATGAGGTTCCCGCGACGCCAAAGTGATTCACATTCTTCGACGCGTATCCCAAATTCAAATTAGTAAGGAAAAATAACCCCGGACGCATTTGCAGTCGACCCGTATCTAAAGAATCAACTAGTTCATCGTCTTGAAGGAGATTGAGGATATACCCATAGGGGTGTTGTGCAATCGGGGCTCCTTCATTAGGAGTTCCCAGCATGATAAGATTGTTGATGTCCTGCGCGTAATCATGCGAATCAATATAGGAGCGCGCAACTAATCCACCCATGCTGTGAGCGACAATACTTACTTTTTTAGTATCGGTTTGTTCTTTGATAGTTTGAATTGCATTTCGAAGTTGGTTTTCCAACAGACCAATGTCTCCATTGTTAGGCACCAACCCTACTAATCCATTCACTGCCCCTACCTTGAATGGGGAATATCCTGCCATTTCAAGTTTTGTCTCAATGGAGTCAATTCCACCTTCTTCCCAAATGGAATCATCACTGTAGATTCCGTGAACGAGCAAGACGGGAAGCGGATTGTTTTTCTTCAAGAAAATTTCCCAATTTCCACCAGATGAATCATCTGACCAAATAACAGCCAATTTTTTCTCTTGCATGACAATGAAAGGCTCAATTGACTCTCCTCCCGTAAAGGTGAGGCGCAAATCGGTAATCACTGGAGTTCCCGTTGAAGGAAATTTAGCATATTTTATTTGTTGACCTGACCCCGAGACAAATGATTGTGAGACAATGTATGCGTTTAGTAACGAGTCGACCACAATGTTCGGCAACATCCCACTGTTCAAATTTTGAAAGTCAATTAAGACAGAACCAGATTGAGTTACACGTTTATAGGACGTAGAATGAAATTGTTGGCCTGGCCCCGAATCATGAAAATGGTCATAGGCAATATGTACTATAGCATTATTATCAATTACAATTTGAGGGTCACGAAAATTATAGAAACTTCCAGTCAATCCAACACCAGTTTGTACTAAAACATCTCCATCGGTAGACAAGCGAGTGTAAATAAGTGAAGTGTCATTGAAATACGTCCAAACCAAGTTAGGCTCACCAGCTACATTCACTTTCAAATCAGGCCATTGAGATTGACCTGTTGTGCTGCTGGTTAGTTGGATTGGGCCGAGAATAGTGTTCACAAAAGAATCCAATTTAATGTAATAAATTTGATACCCATTATTCGACCCTTGCCACGCGAGATGGAGGTTGTTGTTTGAATCAATATCCAAACTTGGATAAAGTGCAGTTTGACCAGAAATAATTGTTATTACTGGACCATCAATCTGCCCAATTGAATTAATTTTACGATACTTAATTCCTGAACCCCCTTGGTTCATCCACACAACGTGTGCATTGCCATCAGTGTCTACCACAATTTCTGGCAGCGTATCATTTCCGCTATTGTCAGAAATAATGAGACTCGAAACAGGCGTTTGATCACCATCACGCTTTCCATACACGATTTGAGAAAGACCATTGACATCCTCTACCCAAACATAGTGCAACACACCATCCGATTCGGAATAGGCCGATGGATTGCGCGAGTTTTGAGAGGTAAAGGTGAGTTGCGTGTCTTCACCCCACCCATTAGGAGTTGCTTGAACTGCTACGAAAAAGCAAAGAAATGCAACAGAGAAAATCAAGAGAGCGGGACGCATTATACTATACTCCCGGACTCAAGAATTTAATGATTTGCGCTAAAATCACTCTTCGAGCAAACTCGGACAAACCCTTTCCACGATTTTTCGCTTCTCAGTCTCACTCAGGGTGGACCAGGCCGCAATCTCGTTCGTTGTGCGACCGCATCCCGTGCAAATGGTTCCATCCAGAATGCAGATGTTGGTGCAGGGGGAAGGAATGGAATTCATTCCTTTTTCCTCACTTCAATTAAAGTGTCCATTCTATTTTGTGGTCACGGTGAATAAATAAATAGATGAGATGAATCCACGCCAAAAGTAAAGGAACCACCAACACGGAAAACGTGGGCCCTACCAAAGTGACTTGATTGTTCACCACCACATTCGCGGGAACGAACAACGCCACTTCCGCAACCTGTCCAGCAGAGGGTTGCGCAAATTGCGTAAGGTTGAATATTTGCACGACGGGAAACACGGGAGAGAAGGTGGTGAAGATAACTAACAAACTTAATGCGAGAATTGAAACACTAAACGCAGATGCGTGAATGTACGAATTACCTAATCCCGGAATTAAAATGTTAGAAAAAATAGAAATGAGAAAAGAGCGCTTTTGTTTACGCGGCTCGTTCTTTTCGGTACCCTGTAACCAACGCACGTCCTTCTTGAGTTTAAGCAAAGGCTCCCCTCGCTTGTTGGGGAGAATCTTACTACGAAAAGAATGCTCTGTGGCGTGAATATCAAAGTCTTCCGAATCAAAGGTTTGAGTGGAAGAAATGCGCTTGGATTTTTTCGAATGCCTCATTCAGGTAGGAGAAAAGTTGTCCTATTTAAACCACAGAGATATAAAAAAAAATCAATAAAACGAATTTTAGTGAAAAGCAATTGCATCTAAAGAATTAGTGCATAAACGCGCCGGAAAAACAACTTGCGTTCCGAATTAACGTTTGTCTTGTTCGAAAAATATGATTTTTACGAACTACTGCATTTGATCTCTACGCGCCATATAACAATCGCGGCAGAACACGGGTCTTCCCTGCTTAGGCTGGAAAGGGACTTGTGTTGCTTTTCCACAATTACTACAGGTGGCATCGAACATTTGTCGGGGTCCTTGTGAAAAGTTCCCGCGGCCTTCGAATCCCATTCTGTTTTTTCTCCTTTTTCTCTATATTATCAGTTGAATCAAATTATACCCAACCAATACTCATTTTCATCAAAAAGGCATTATAAACCCTCCAGTAGGAGGGCGCCAAATAACCCCTATATATGCCCTCGTGTCGCGCTTTGGGGACTAAACGTTTCTTAGTCAGAAACCACGACAAATGGTACATGAAAACAATCTCTCTATCCCTATTAGCCGTGTTAAGCGTGATGGTCCTTTCAGGGTGTATCAATACATCCACCATCGGCTCACCCATTTTAGGATCCTGGGAAACGAAGGTATTAGGATTCGACCAAAGCATCCGATTTGAATCCAACGGAACCGGGGTGCTTGTAACTACATTAGGACAGAGTGCCTTCCAATTCCAAATAATGGATTCGGACACATTACTGATCCGCTTTTCATCCAATGACGAATGGCAAGAAAAGAGCTACAACATCGTGAACAACAACACGTTGCAATACGACGGACTCACGTGGACACGACAAGGAAGCGTCTGAACCTTTTTCTAAAAGGTTCATCAAAACTGTGAGACAGTGACAGTCTCACTCCTCTTTTTTTTACTCATAAAAGTTGGATATGCACGAGGCAGGATTCGAACCTGCGAAGGCACTAAGCCACCAGATCTTGAGTCTGGCCCCTTTGACCGCTTGGGTACCCGTGCAACTATACAAGCATGGCAAAGGAATGATTAAAAGAGTCCCCCTTGACGCGAGTCAGGTCGCCACACATTGGCAAATAAACTGGATTTGACCCTGGGACTGACACACATACTGTTGAAGGGTCGTGTCAAAGAAACAAGTGGGGACGCAGAAAGCAGGATTCTGTTGCGATGTCATGGAGCCAATCGCACAATGGAGGGTTTGTCCCCCCTGGGTCCAGGTCGCATGACCCACGTTACAATAGTCGTTGCACGCATCCACAAAGTTTTGAGTATGACTAAAGCACCCGCGCTTACATGTTTCATAGGCATCGAAACTGGCTTGGGTGAAATCCGGGCCATCCGGGAATGTTTCAGCTTGGCAGGACCAGTCCTCCGTGTACGGAGAAAGCGGACACACGGGTTCATGAAAAAAAGAACCCGTGACCGCGGCATTTGGAGAAAAACGAGGCTGGATCGCATCAGAGGCTAAAATGAATCCGGCAACAAAAACAAGCGCGAGACCCAAGAGGAGTTGAATTTTCATTTGAGGTGTTACGTTAGACATATAGGTATCAAAAAAAATTGACTATATTAAGGTACCTAGGAAAAAGAGAAAACTATAATGTCCACCGGAATCAGAGCAAAAATAGAACATGCGAGTGAGAATGTCTTTACTCGTGCTCTTGAACCCAATCCAATACCGTTTTCGTAAGGCTTGGATTACGAATGAACATATCGGTACCATGACCCGCTTGCTCCAACAGGAGCAACTTCTTATCCGCTAAAGGAGACTTTTCGAAAATAGTTTGAGAGGACTGTGCTGAGTACAAGTCTTCCTTACTGGCCACAATCAACATAGGGATGCCATTCTCAATCATACTCGCATTCACATCAATCCCCTTGTAATTCAACCCCGGAGAAAGCAACACCAATCCATTTGCAGAAGGGTCCAGCACGCCATAATCCAATGCAGCATTGGCCCCAATACTCGCCCCCATCACAATTACTTTCTCAGCATTCAAAAATCGCTTGGCGGAAAAAATATCGTTTGCGATTTGCCTAAAACCGTTCTCAGTGAAACTAGTAAAGAATAATTTTTGGTTTCCTTTCTGAATCGACTCACCAAAGCCACGGACATCAAAAGACAGCACCGTGTATCCACGTGCAAATGCTTCCTGCGCAAACGCATCATACGAATGTCGATCCGCACTGAAACGATGAACGAGAATAAGTCGCGGCTTGTCCGAATCAGTATTCTGCCAGAGCGTCCCCACAAGTTTGAATCCATCCTCGGTTTCAAATGAAACGGTTTTTCCATGCATGGGGTCGTCCTCCAATCGTGTTTGATTTACACACCCTGAAAATATAAGAAGAAGGGCCAACGAAACAAAAGCAATTGAATGAATACGCATAATCAATCAATAACCCATCAGCACGGGAATTTTTTGCTCCAACAATGAATTAATCCCAATCATTCCGCCGGAAAGGTTTTGGGCGTGAGAGTATCCCATCTCACGCAACGCCATGGTGACACGGGAACTTCGACTGCCCGAACGACACACCATCATCAATTTCTGGTCCTTTGAAAAACGAGAAAAATCATCAGGCTTCAACGTGGACATGGGCAGGTGAATAATCCCAGGCAAATGACCATATTCCCACTCCTCATCCTCACGCACATCAATCCACACGTAAGCGGGGTCATTCAGGAAAGCAAAAGCCGCTTTGGGAGAAAGATCAGTGGGCACGGGTGAGTGTTCCATACCATTACTACCCATCCCACCCAACTAAAAAGCGTATCCTGTTCCATATAAAGGAATGAATATCAAGAACACGCTCAACGCGCGCGAAACATGGAAAAAAATACGACCCATTTTAGAGAAAACATATCCCGCGCCCAAGATTGGATTAGAGGGATGGAAGAACCCACTCGAATTAACCATCTCAACCATTCTCTCCGCACAATGCACGGATGTACGAGTAAACATGGTGACGAAAGAATTGTTCAAAAAATACAAGAAGGCAGAGGATTATTTGAACGTAAAACCAAGCGAATTGGAACAAGACATTCGCAGCACAGGATTCTACAAAAACAAAACCAAAAACATCCGAGGGATGTGCGAAAAAATACTCAAAGAATACAAAGGAAAAATACCCGACACCATGGAAGAATTAATTTCACTCCCTGGAGTCGGACGCAAAACTGCCAACATTGTACTGGCCAATGCATTTGGTAAAAATGAAGGAATTGCCGTAGACACGCACGTGTTTCGCGTATCCTATCGTTTAGGATTATCTTCAGGAAAGAATCCGGAAAAAACTGAACGCGAACTCATGGAATTCGTAGACAAAAAGGATTGGGCCACGTTCACGGACTATTTGATTTGGCACGGAAGAAAAATATGCATTGCACGCACACCTAAGTGTTCAATTTGTCCCTTACTGAAATACTGTCCAAGAATGGGTGTAGAAAAGTCCGTCTGAAAGAAACCCTAATTAAGTCCGAAATATCTTTTCACTCATGAAGAACAAGGAAATCGCAGCTATCTTTTATGAAATGGCCGACATGCTGGACATTCTGGGAATCGAATGGAAACCTATTGCGTTTCGTAAGGCTGCACGCGTGATTGAAAACGACCCAGAGCCGATTGAAGAGTTGTATAAGAAAAAAGGAATCAAAGGACTCATGGAACTCGAGGGAGTAGGGGAAGCCATTGCAAAAAAGATAGGCGAATACTGCGACACGGGAAAAATGAAAGAATATACGGAATTGAAAAAACAAATTCCGCGCGGTGTGGAGGAAATGCTTTCCGTTCCAGGGTTGGGTCCCAAGAAAGCCGCACGATTATACAAAGAATTGAAAATTGACTCATTGAAAAAACTTGAAGAATTCGCCCGCGCGGAAAAAATACGCAGGTTGAGCGGATTTGGAGAAAAAAGCGAAGAAGACATACTCATGGGATTGGAACTCGTGAAGAAAGGAACCGAACGAAAACTCATGGGCATTATTTTACCATACGCACGCGGCATTGTGAAAGAAATCTCCAAACTCCCGCATGTTGAGAAAGTAGAACTTGCTGGAAGTTTGCGCAGGCGCAGAGAAACGGTCAAGGACATGGATATGGTGGTATTCACGGAGAAACCTGCACTGGTATCCAAATCCCTCACTAAACTCTCCGAGGTTGAATCCATTATTCGCGTGGGAGAAAAAATGACGAGTGTGCGGTTCAAGAATGGGTTACAATCGGATGTGCGGCTTTTACCTTTGAAATTATATGGAAGCGGAATGGTCCATTTCACAGGAAGCAAAGAACATGGAATTGCAATACGTAATCGCGCGATTAAAATGGGAATGAAATTCTCCGAATATGGATTGTTGAAAGGAAACAAAATAATGGCGAGCAAAACAGAAAAAGAAGTGTATGAGAAATTAGGACTGCAATTTGTCCCTCCTGAAATGCGAGAGAATGAAGGAGAAATTGAATTAGCAGAAAAGAAAAAACTCCCCGAGCTAATTGGATATAATGACATTCATGGGGACTTACATACGCACACCAACTGGAGCG
Source organism: uncultured archaeon (assembly GCA_964358055.1). GTDB lineage: Archaea > Iainarchaeota > Iainarchaeia > Iainarchaeales > VGJJ01 > VGJJ01. The sequence continues at coordinate 10,291 of CAYHNT010000012.1, forward strand.
ATGGTTCCAATACCACCGAACAAATGATCCAACGAGCAATTGAATTGGGATACGAATACTGCGCTGTAACCGACCACACCAAATCCGATGTCGTGGCGAATGGACTAGATGAGAAAAGACTCAAGCAGCATTTGATTGAAATTGAAAAACTCCAGAAAAAATATACGCAAATTCACATCCTAAAAGGAGCTGAGGTGGCCATTCTTTCGGATGGAAAACTTGATTATGAAAATAAAACGCTCAAGGAATTGGACATCGTCATTGGGAGTATTCATTCGGGATTCAAAAATGATGAAAATAAAATGACTCAGCGTTTGGTTTCGGCGATGCAGAATGAATACCTTACATTCATTGCACACCCCACCGGGAGACTCGTGAACCAACGCAATCCCTACAATTTTAATTTGGAAAAAATACTTGATGAAGCGCAGAAACAAAAAAAAGCATTTGAAATTAACTCATTCCCCTCCCGCATGGACTTCGATGCCCACCACATTCGTCAATGTGTGCAGCGCGGCATTAAGTTGGTGATTAACACGGATTCGCATTCCGTTTCTAATTTAGATTTCATGGAACTTGGAATAGGACAGGCACGCCGAGGATGGGCGACGAAAGAAGACGTATTGAATACGTTGCCATGGAAACAATTTGAGAAGAAAGTAATTTCCCGCTAAAAATCGCCCAAACGTTTTTGCTTAGGAGGAGACGCAAATCCCCCTACACGAATTCCAATTCTCCTCCAATAGGTAAGAGGATTGTCCATAAGCTGCAGGTACAACTCCTCTAATGCCTGGGAAAAATGCTCCCTCGTTGAAAGGGGAATATTGAATGTTTTGGATTTGGAAGACTGAATCAAACTTGACGTAACGCCCATTACGCTCACTTGCGTGAAAAACTGACCCTTCCCTGCGGTCTCATTCCACAGACTTTCAGCATTCTCCCCTACAAGTTCCTTTACCTCCTCCCATTTCGAGGCGTCCTTTACCAGGGTCCATATTTTGGAATGCTGTTTCCGCTCACGCTCCGGTTGCAAAAGAGACTCATCAATTCCCCTCGAAGAAGAAAACAACCATTGGCCACGGGCGCTTCCGAATTGCTTGATTAGGTCGCTCAGGCTGGTCCGGCGGATGTCCAAGATTGTGCGGATTCCCATCTTCTCTAATTCGCCTTCCGTCTTGGGACCCACCCCTAAAAGTTTCTTCACCGAAAGAGGATCTAGAAACGATTGGACATCATCAGGAGTTACAAGCGTAAACCCATTGGGCTTGTGCTCGTCTGAGGCAATTTTGGAGACGAGTTTGTTGGAGGCCAGGCCGATAGAACATGTCAACGAGTAGTCCTTCTTTATGTTCTCCTGGAAGGCACGGAGCTTTTTCTCCGCGCTTTCAAATGAACCGCATTTTTGGGTAAGCTCGGCATAGGCCTCATCAATACTCGCAATTTCCACCACATCCGCGAAGCCGTACATGGCAGTAAAAATGGATTCCGATATTTCGGAATACGTCTCGTGTCTCACGGGAACAAAGTGGCCCTGGGGACAAAGTGTTTTGGCCTGCACAATGGGCATAGCCGCCTTCACCCCCAAAGCACGCGCATCATAGGACGCTGAGGAAACCACTCCCGAATCCGCGGTGCGCCCGGAGAATACACATACAATAATGGGTTCATTCTTCCATTCAGGGTGGTGCATGGCCTCTACGGAAGCAAAGAAGGCATCCATATCAAGGTGAGCAATGAGACGAGCAGTCATGTATATCGTACGCAACAAGTGGTCTTTTAAGCCAAAAACCTTTCCATAGTAATGTTCCGGGAAACGGAAAAAAAAGAGGGAAAGTACTATGGTTCACGAACTCACGGCTGCAACATTCCAAACCGAAGTGGTGGAAGGAAAAAAACCCTATATTATTGATTTTTGGGCGGCATGGTGCGGTCCCTGCAAAATGCTCGCTCCCATATTCGAGGACCTAGAGAAGGACTTCAAGGGAAAACTCAATTTTGCCAAACTCAACATCGACACGCACGATGAGATTGCACGCGAATACGAAATCATGAGCATCCCCTGCTTGGTCATTTTTTCAAAAGGAAAAGAAGTCGACCGAATTGTAGGACTAAGTCCTAAACCTGAAATGAAAAAGATGATGGAAGCCGCGCTCAAAAAAATAAAATAAATTTAGCGCTTCTTTTTCTTTGTTACTTTCTTCTTTTTCTGAATCGATAATTCAGGATAGGGCTGCACTTTTTTCTTCCTCAAACGTGCAGGAACCATTTTCACACGATGCACTAGAATTTTAGGAAACCACTTGGCAAGCTGCACCATGTTTTTCAAAATGAAACTAAACGAAGGAACTTTCCCCGTACGATTAAACCAATAAATCATTATGGCTAAAAAATACAGGACGAAAATAATCAGAACTAATTGAACCAAGAGCAAGAGAATATCGGTTGGAGAAGAGGACCAGGAGCCAATCATATTACATCACGCACATTCATTCCAAACGCCCTATTTAGGCTTAACCTAATGGCACACTCAACCAGCTCCCAATGAGATAACCGATTAACGCAGCGCCTGTACCAATCAATGCTAGTTCCAAACCGGAGCGCCACCACGGAACTTTAGTGAACGTTCCTTTCCATGCACCCGCAATGAACAGAATCACTAATGAAAATGGAACCGCAATCATGGTCGCCATGCTCACCGGAAATAGAAAATAAGGAATAATAGGAAACACTGCACCCACCAATGCGGCAATCGTCACAATGATAGCAGATTGTAAAGGTGTCTCAATGGGATTCTGAAGACGCAATTCTTCCTCCATCATCACCTGCAGCCAGCGATCGCGATTGGATGTAAGCTTGCTCACTACCATCTCCAATTGTTTTCCTCTAAACCCTTTATGGTAATAGATTCTCCTCACTTCCTCCTTTTCTTCCGCAGGAATCTCCTTAATCTCGCGCAACTCACGTTTTCTTTCGCGTTCATAAAACTCAAGAGAGGCCTTGGAAGAAGTATAAGCCACCGCCCCCATGGAAATACCCTCCGCAAACATCGCCGCGAGACCGGCGACAATGACAATCCGCGAATCACTCGTGGCAGTGGCAACACCCAATACGAGGCCGAGCACATTCACCAAACCATCTTGTCCGCCCAAAATCAAATCCCGTAACCACTCGCCCTTCCCATTCTCCTCCGCATGATCGGAAATGCGTTTTTTCTTTTTGGAGGGCATGAGAGAAATAAAAAAACACGACTATTTATATTGCACCCTACGCTTCCACGTCTTCCGCCGGCGCTTCCGGTTCCTCTACACGGGGAAGCACGCTCACGAATATTTCACCAAACAAGCTATCCTGCCACGCGGATAAGTCTCCTTGGTTGACTAAGAATAGCAATGCGAGGAAGCACTCAATAATATCATTCACATCTCTACCACTCATCATCACGGAGAAACGAGCAAGTCCAGTGTCATCCGCATTCTCACGAGAGAGTTCTAACATCTCTTTCATTTTCCCCTCCAAATTCATCGAGGCAAAAGGCAAATTGAAAATAGGACGATCTCGCCCATCACGTTCACGTAGCACGCGGCTTTTTGTTTTATCTAAAATCGCCTCAATACTTTCAACAAGTTGATCCAAACTTACTTTTCCTTCCCTCATTAATGAAGGAGAAAGAAGTTCCGGCATCATGCCACCCAATAATTCTTCTTCCGTCATCAAGGATTTGATTCTCAGTTCTTCATCTTCTTCAAGCGAAGGAAGACGCAATGCCTTAGCTTTGAACTTCAACAAAATGGCACTCGCCAAAATAGCATTTGCAGGCAAACGTAAATCCGTCGAATTAAGCGAGCGAATCTTTTCCAAATATTTTTCAGCCAACACTTTCAAATCAATGTTCCACGGATCCATTCGTTCACTCTTAACTAGGGAAATCAAAATGGTTTTCCACGCCGGCTGCTCAATCAGACCGACCAAATCTTCGTGAGAAGAAACATTGACATTCGTGTCGATCATTTCGACGTGAGAATAGTCATCATCATCCTGAGAAAAGGACTTGCTTCGCCTCTTGATGATTTTTTGAATGGGCATACATGTGGGAGGGACCTAGGAAATAATAACCTTCCCCCAATAAGTTTTCATCGCCGCCTACAAGGATTTCCTCAACAGCCTAGACTTCCCCATCCAAATCGTCATGAGAACCGTGAACCTCAACCTCGACGACTACCTCAAAACACTCGAAATCAAAGTCCGCACCCAAAGAAAACCCCACTTGACCAAACAATTCCAAGACTTCGAAGAATTCATGAGAAAATACATCGAAGAAAACAGCGTAAAAAACAGACTATTCTACATCATCATACCATTCAATCCCTCAAAAAATCCACTCGAAACCAAGACCAACCCCCTCGAACAATTGGAAATACGCGTCAAACTCTGCCAAGAAAAACTAAAAAACTGCAACCTCATCACAAAAAGACTCAACACCAAAGAACTCATTTCACTGCTTGCCTCATACTTTGAAGGGCTTATCGAGGCTGAGAATGAATATATCACTCAACTGTCGATCGTGAAGCCCAAACAACTCATTCTACAATATGATTAGTCATTTCAGCTATTATTGTAACACACCTTGCATTACTCCAGTGGGTTGAAGTGTCGCTAGATAGAATCCTATAACGATTAGCAATAAAATCACACCAATTTTGACCGATTTATTTTTCCCGAAAAGCTTATCTGAAATATTATAAAAATTTAAGCCAACTAATGCACCCAACGCAACCAATACTCCACCAAAAATTGTCAAAAGAAAATCGTTTGGAGAAAAGAATATTGTAGAGTTAGGATTTTTAGCATCGTTAATCACTTGAGAGTACCATTGGTAACCAGAAAAAACATAGTATACACCAAGAAGTAACAAAAGAACAAAAAATGCGTTATACCAAATTTTATTATCCATACTATGGAATCCATCCTAATTGGCATATATAATTGTTACTTTGGAAGATTCTTTGTAGGGGAGAATACGCTGATTCTGAATGTTTCATTCAATAAAGAATATAGCTTGGCTGAGCAAGAGAGACTAGCCAAAAACCTAAGAGAACGAGCAACAGAAAAACAATAATCGTTGTCAAATTATTAAACTTCAAGTTTAGCTTTTTTTGCAGGCGTTGATTGTTTTTTTCGTCAATAAATAAGCCACCCACTAGGATAATTACTGACCCAAGAATCTGAAAGAAAATCATCTCCATTGTTACAATCGAACGATCCGCATCTACTTGTTGGACGGCGAAAAACTCCCATATCCCAAATAGCAGTAAAATGCCACCTATGATAGTAGCCGCTTTTGAGAGTGGTCGTGATTGTCGAATGTCAAACATACCCATTTCATCCTAGCTCATAAATGTAGTGACTACTATTTAAAAAAACTATCAAAGGAAAAATTCCTCTTCCGCATAGTGATAGAAGTTCCAAAGCTAATACAGCCTGGTTATGGGGTTTAAAATAATAAACAAAATCCCTAATACCATGAGTACAATTGAATAAATCGCCAACTTTTCTGTTTTAATTTTTTTCAAAAATGAAACCATTTCCAAAACAGGGGATATCCAAATTAGACCAGCAATAAGAATTAGGAAAGGACCTAATATATTTAGAAACACAATAGCGGGATCATAATTGTCCCAAGAATTTATTCCAGAAAACCAAGTTGCAGTTTGATAGATAAGAAATAGCCCCATTAGTGATAAAATGATTCCAACTACATTTTTAGGGACGTTATTTTGCATGTGTTACACCTTACCTAACTCACAGACGTATGAGCTGCTTATTAAAATACCTGTTGGTTGCTGAGTCAAAACATATTGAACGTTGTAGCTTGGGCTTTCTATAATCGCGCTAGAATAGTCAATCGAATATGTGACTTCATTTAAGAATTGGGCCGTATCAACAGAAAGCTCCAATGCGCTATTTTCATCATATATGTTAATTTTTGTAATGTTCGGAATATAAGGAACCGAAATGAAAAAATTGACGTCTGGTTGGTCAACAACAGAGTTGAAATCAGAAGTTCGATTAATAGTATTCCCATCTGCAGTAAACGGTGTTTCAAAAATAGTAGCGCTGAAAATGTTAAAATTGGCATCATATAGTACTACTCCATTTTCATCCAGAAGTTTAACAACGTAGTCTGGATTAATTGTCTCAACGATTTCGGGGGCAATTCCGTCAACAAAGCTTGCAGAATTAAGTGTCATGGTATTATTTGAAACGCTGCCACCTAGATTAAATGTAAAAAAGTCACTTAAAGTGTCAGACCACGTTGCAGTAGGATAGTTTGTAATTTTGTTCGTAAGTACATTTTCATTTACTTGTCTAAATTCCTTTCTCTCTCCAATTTGTCCGCCCATAAGTGTATTTGTATCATATGCTCTATACCAACTATTGAAACCGCAAGGCTGAAAGCACCCGGTCCCTCCTATAGAAGACCAGTTTGGACAAAGATTTGAAGAAGAGCAGTTAGCAATGCTCAAAGACCCAGCAATAGGTGCTAAATTATTGTTTGGATCGTAGTACTCATCCCAAAGTCCGCCGATACTATGTCCAAATTCGTGGACGAAAAGGCGTTGTTTTTCACTTGTATTATTTGCGTCCCAAGTACAATTTCCATTCCCGTCACATAATATGCTATAGGGATTATCCTCATCAAATTCGGAAGGATATGGACACGTCCCTAAAACCTCACACCCCATAAAAGAATAACTAATGTGAGAACCCTGTCCAGACAGAGCGGTTAGAGAGCCGGTTGGCGAATAAGAGCGATGTCGAGGATATATCGACAGTAACGCTATTTCATTCTCAAATGGACAAGCATCTCGCGCATGCTGTTCTAAAAGAGTGCCATATATCCACCCTTTAGCAGGATGATTATACATCACATACGTTTCATACATATCCACCATCCATACATTGAATTTATCAATATTCGATTTGAATGGTTCAAATGAAAATAATCCATTTTGGTCACCATCTTCATTTATTACAAATCGAATCGTTGATTCAAACTGATTCTGATCCTCGAATCCACTTCCAACAAATACTATATCTATTTTTTGTGCAGAGTCTCCTTTGTACATTATTTGTTTACAAGAGGTATTTTCGGAAAATTTTGGGCTGTTGTATCGTATGTTGTCGAATCTTATTTCAGTTTGGTGATCAAAAATGGCTCCTGTTCTGAATCGCAAATATCCTGGGCTATTTGGTATGGTGAAATTGATGTCTTTTCCAATGTATGGCGAGGTTGAGGCGCCATTCACAAGATTTAATAGTGTTTGGGACCCGCCTGCCTTGAAATCATAGATTACTTGAAGCGTATTCCCGTTTCCTACCCCTGATAATTCAATATAATTGATATCCATGTAGACTGTTCCTCCATTTAGGAGCTGTAGATTTGTTAGATTTGCTAGTGATGTTCCATTTGTGGATGATCCTGAGATTAATTTTGCGTAATATTGCCCGTCCGTGGATGTCGTGCCAAATGGATCTTTGATAATTTCAAATCGCCGTGCACCTGTACAGGACCCACATTCTCTCGTATAGTTCCAATCGTCTCCAATTGTCACGAATGAAGGCCCATTCGGAGTAACAGAATGTATACAACTGGTTGGGGCAAAACAATTCTCTTCGACCGATCCATCAGCAATCGTTTCATCGCGATTAATCCGTATTCGCCACCGTGGGTCCGAATTGATCGCCCCACTACAATTAACGGTAAATGTTTTAGTTTCTCCTAGAACTTGTGGATCAGCAATTGAGTAACTAATGATTCCCGTACTAATGATTCCCGTTCGATACGTATCATTACCTATATAGGTAGTTGAATAACTGTTTCCTGAGGAGACCTCTGTGACAGTACAGCTAGATCCTGAATCATAACTCACGTCAATATAGAATTGCTCATTTTCAGTAATATGTTCAGTAAATGAGCTGTCATTAATGTCAATTAATGGACGTCTTTCATATCGTATATTATCAAATCTAAAATCAGCAGATTGAGCAAATCCTGCCCGCGTCCTAAAAAGTAAATATCCAGGTTCATTTGGAAGCAAAAAATTGATGTCGTGCCCGATATACTGAGAAGCATTTCCATTCGTTATTGTAGCCAACGTTTTGGTTCCTAAAGATGCATCAAAATAATTATAAAATACTAAAACTGCATCCTGTGATCCACTAATGACAATCGAATTAACATCAAGATAAATCTTCCCGCTATGAAGTAATTGAAGATTCCTCAAATCCTGCGATGCAGTACCAGAAGTGGAGCCAGAAGAAAATAATCGACCATAATACAAACCATCTGTTGCCTTGTTTGTATCCTTGATTATGTGAAATTCTCTAGTGCCAAAAGCGTTCTCTGTTCCTGGTGTCTTAAAATGATTCCAGTCATCCCCAATAATCCCACCTGGAGCGGGATAAACGCAACTTATTGGAGAAGCACAATTCTCCTCTAACGAACCATCCGAAATAAGCGGAAAAGCGAAAGCAAAAGTTGGAAGGAAAACAAACACCAACAAAAGAAAAAACTTTCTCATGCCCATGCCCCCTTTCTTCGAACAAAAAGAGAATAAAACCCAGCCAAACCCAAACCAATCAAACCAAACAATCCACCCAACAAACCCTGCTCAAATGATAATCCGGCAAATATCATGCTTTGATTCAAATCTATTCGACCCCCGTTCTGAATGTTTACATATTTGGGGCCACTTGAAAAGAAATTCACATCCGAATCATTATGCTTCACATACCCGCTTGAACCAATGTTATAATTTCCATCCACCAAGACAGGAACAGCAATGAACGTACACGCTTGATTCACATTAAAGTTGCCACTTGCAGGAGGAGTGCACGCAGGAGAAGGGTAACAATGTACGGTAAGGATTGGACTGCTAGTATCCGTGAAAGGATGATACCCTCTCACATGAAAACTATTCTGATCCACACAAGAAACCGTACGCGAATACATCAAATCCTCCGAAGGAAAACCCCTATCCGTACGACATGAAACGCCTGAACAATTCAAATCAATAGTAGGCTCAGTCGTTTGGGGAATCATGTTCCATTCTCCGTTATAGTCGGTCTGCCACTGCATCCCACAATCCCCACCTTGTAAACATTGACACAATGTAGAAGGAGAAGGATCAGCCGAATAAACAAGGTTAATATCAATTTTCCCACCAATTGAAAAGCGGTCGCTGGAAGAAGAAATAGAAATTAATGGATCTGCGCAGCTCGCCAAAACACTTAGTGAAAAAACCAGAAGTCCAAAACCAATCATTGCCCATTTGAAATTCATGAGGAGGCCTCCACCAACGCCCAAACAGCCAAGGCCGTCGTATGAGAACGCTCCTCATCCAATGTCTCGCCCTCAAATGTTTGAGGCGCCCATCCGCCGTTCTCAGCTTGCATAGAAAGAATATACTCAATATTTTCCTGAGAAACAGCACTACCCACGAAACCTAATACTGCAACACGTTCCACCCATGCATCAAAATTCTTCTTATCATCCAAACTTGATTCCAATTCTATCGCTTTGGCATCAATCATACTATTCAACGGTTCAGCAAAAGCAGAATGATCTCCGCAACGGCCGCCCAAATAATCCTGACGAATCAACGAAAGAATCCAAAGAGCATGCGCTCCATTGTAAGGTTCGTCTTCCGTGTCTGAAAGATTGGAAAGCGAATTAATCCACTCTTGTGTCAGCGGTTCGCACTTGAAATAATGAATAAAATCAGAGTAGTATGGTGCTTGTAATGTTTCCTTTGAAACAGACGCCATTTCAATGGGCACATTGGAAACGAATTGTTTAATCGGATAATGAAAATCATCCGTTTTAGACGATTTACTGGAAATGGCCGCTCCGACTTCAGGATGATTTCCTTTCGCCTGAATCATATGCATCACTAACAACTCACTATCATACTGAGGCTGCGATTCCAAATACGCAAGACCACGCGAGATACTTTCCTGCACCTCATTCCCTTGCGCAAACTGACTATACACTCCCCCAGCAAAGAAGAGCGCCATCACGAAAACACCCACAATCGTGATTTCACGCATTAGCAACTCACCTGAATTACAAGAGTTTGATTTGAATCATTCCAATAAATCTTACCACAACCAAACTTGAGGTTGCCTGTAACATTCAAATCATTCTTGACGTTCAAATAATTCACATCTAAAGGAGTTGTCGCGTTTCCATCAAATAATGCATCTGAATGAACCTCTCCTTGTCCACCACGAAACACTTGGGGACCGGAGAGCTGTTCGTTGTTAACATACAGACACATGAAATAGTCTTGATTAAAATTGAGTTTCAATAATTCATTTTGTCCTAATAACACGTTGAAGAATCCATCCTGAATCAAATTAGGAAATGTATAATCATAGAACACGTTGGTTGTACAGGAGTTTGTATCACTTATTTTCACGCCTAAGTTTGCATCATCCACTAAATTCCCATTAAAGTCGGTTACTTTTCCTTGCAAACTCATTTTGGTTGGAATTGAATTGTGAGAGAGGTCGGTGTATCCGTAGGAAGTGGGGTTGGAAAAATAGTTAGGGTTTGTGTTGTCTAATGAAGTGGTTGAAATGAAATTCGTTTCAGTGGGTGGTGTTATCCAATTATTCGCGGCCCAAATTCCACCTATTCCCATTATCAGTATTCCGATTACCAGTATGTTTTTCTCAACCCTCATGATAAACTCCCTCCCCAACCTAACGCCTAAACATAATTGACTCGATTAAAAACCTATCTAGAATTCTCCGCCGAAGAAAATTCCTCATTCAAATTCAGCATTTCCTCGTGCGTGAGACAATCGCCTTTTTATTCCCCAATTTTCCACGTTGAGACGTGAACATACCATGAATCGCGTTCCCACCGGAATACCGGGTTTTGATGAATTAGTAGAAGGGGGTCTTCCCGAAGGCGCCTCCGTATTGGTGGGCGGCGGTCCTGGTGCAGGAAAGACCATTTTTGCCATGCAATACATTTACGAAGGAGCACGCTCCTACAACGACCCGGGCTTGTACGTTACATTGGAAACGGGACTGAAAGATATTACCTGGAACATGCAGTCGTTTTCCTGGGACATCAAAACGCTCCAAGACAAAAACATGATGAAGATTTACCGATTAAACTTGGGTGCCACACGCGACCCGGAACAAGTCCAGCAGCAAATCGAAAAGGAACTTGCTATTATTACCAAAATGGTGGATTCAATTGACGCGAAAAGACTCGTAATCGATTCCATCACCGCATTTGGTGTTTGGTTGTCAGACGAAAAAGGAATGCTACGCCACATGCTGTTTGAGTTTGCAAATCGACTAAAAGAAACCGGATGCACCACTATTTTAACCAGTGAAATTCCCGGAGAAGAACGAAACAAATTCTCCGCGTATGGAGTGGAAGAGTTCATTGTGGATGGAGTAGTAGCATTGTATTTTACTCCCCCCAATCGAAGTATTTTCGTACGAAAATTACGCGGAACAAATCACTCTAAAGCCGTGCATGCATTTGACATGGTGGAAAATGGAATCGAAGTCCGACCCAAAGACGAAATACTCTGGGGCGCGCTGAGACAATAAATTATTTTGCCAATGCTTCCACAAAGGGTTTAACGGCCTTGATCACATCGGCGTGAATCTGATCAATACTCTGGTTGGCATTAATCATATGAATACGCTCATTCGGTAGCAACGTGGGAAGCTTGACATACTGGTCTTTTACTTTCTCCAAAAATGACGCCTTCTCAAACTTGTCCATCTTCTTTCCCGATTTTTCCATGCGTGAAATACAGTTTTCCACGGTCGCATTGAAAATGAGCGTGATATCTGGAACAGGAAAACCCGCATTCACTTCAATGACGTGTGAATTGGAAACACCTTGTGCCGATTGATAGGCAATCGTTGAATACTTGTAGCGATCACAAATCACCACCATCCTTTTTTCCAACGCAGGAGCAATCACTTCATTCACATGCTCTTCTCTATCCAACACGTACAATTCGAGCATGCGTTCCTTTACAACGGCTGAACTATCCTTGTTTCCCTCTTGTAAACGACGATAAATTTCCACCCCATGCTTTGAACGTGTAGGTTCGTGTGTAAGAAGAATGGTGTTGATTTTTTTGTAATTGGAGAAAATCCAATCGGCCAATTTCATGGCTTGGGAGCTTTTTCCACACCCATCGATTCCTTCAGTAACGATAAACAGTCCTTTCTCCATGTGATTTTCCCCCAACTACTTTACAGTAGATAGAACGCGCTGTACGCGTTTAAAGATGATGGGAGGGGAACCCGATGCATTTATGTTGAACACCGGATAATGCTTGGAGGCCCAATCCACCACCGGGAGGGTTTCGTGTTCATACACCTTGAAACGTTCCTTAATCACCGAGGGCTTGTCATCGTTACGAAGGATTAATTTTCCTTTATCCACGTCACAGATTCCCTTGCGCTTAGGCTTTACATGTAATCCGTAAATCTTCCCACACTTCACACACTGTCTGCGCGCAGAAAGGCGCTTTTGGAGTTCAACCATGTCCACGTCAAAATAAATAAATGCAGTAAAATCCCTTTTCATATGACGCAACGCCGTACGCACCCCGCTTGTTTGTTCCTTGTTTCGGGGAAAGCCATCCAAAATAATATTTTTCTTCGAATGAAAGGAAAGGGAGTGCGTAAACACTTCTTGCGTAATATGATTCGGAACTAATTTTCCTTCTTTTTGAATACGCGCCACTTGCGCAGAGAACTTTTCTTTTTTCAGTGCATATTCACGCAGGGCTTGGCCCATGGAAAAATGAATCCACCCTTTCTTGGCAAATAGTTGCGCAATGGTACCTTTTCCACTACCCGGGGGGCCAATAAATGCTACAATCATGGGTTTCACACTTTTTTTGATTTCTTAAAGGAGGCACTTGAAATTGATATTCCAACGCACACCTGCCATTTGGAGGAAGAAAAATCACTCACTTTACGAATGAAGGTAATCGTGTATCCTTTTTTCCCCAATTCCCGCGCTACTTTTTCTTTTGCTTCCTTCTCAGAGTTGCGATTGGAGACAAACGTGTAGAAATGAATCAATCCCCCCTTCTTTGAAATCCATTTACGTGCGATGGACAAAAATTCATTCGCATTTTCGGGCGCAGGCATAATCACATGATCGAATTCTGCCACAGGTTTCACTTTTCGAATGTCTCTCGTAATGGAATGGACTATTTTTTCGACCTTGTTTTGTTTAACATTTTCATTCACCCATTTTTTTGAGAAAGGATTCCATTCGATGGTGGTAACTTTTGAAGGAAAACAATGCTTGGCAATTTGAATGGCATAAATTCCAATTCCACCAAAAAACACCACCACTTTTTGTCCACGCTTAACATAGGATGCCACGCGCTGACGCTCCGTGCCTAAACGAGGATTAAAGAAAACATTCCCTGGGTCTACGTGGAAAATACAACCCCATTCTTTGTAGGAAACAATAGGACTTTTTTCTCCTTGTAACCAGCGTATTTTTTCCACACGATATTTCCCCTCGTGCTCACCCACTTTCTCAAACACTTTTCTAATTCGCGGATTCGTTTCAAGTAACGTTTGGGCAATCATTTTTTTCTTTTTCTGTAACACAGAAGGAACCTCAATCAGGGCCATGTCTCCCAACACGTCGAACGAGTAAATGGCCTCGCCTTGTTCTTGTAGGGTTAATTTCTTTTTGAGCGTCTCGCGAAAAGATACGGGTTGCGTGGTCATGTCCATTCTGAATTTGAAAGAATCCCTTAAAAGGACCTGCTTTCCCTTCAGTGTATGCTTGACCAAATCCAGGCCTTCGTTCACGAAAATTTCATACGACCCATGATTGATTCGAGCGTGCCCGGCTACAATACGGTGAACACGATCGTGTATGGAGTGATCCTCCTCGTGCTTGCATTCTATGTCATCTATCCTTTCCTGAGCAAACGAAAATACGTATTCGATTGGAACTTCATGAAGGTGCTTTTGCCCTACATTTTATTTGGCACTTCCTTACGCGTATTAGAGGACCAACAAATAATCACACGGAGTGTAAACCCACTCGATCTAGGATTCTACGTCTTCACTCCCGGAATATGGATTCTCACTTTTGCTTTAGTGTGCATTGGATTATGGTTGGGTAAAAAAATAGGAAAAGAAAATCATCACAAATCACAAAACATTACGTTCATGTTTGGATTGGCATTCGCCCTTCCATTATTTGTACTCAATTTACTAAACGCTAAGGAAATTATAGGAGGGCTCACGATCATAGTCATTGTGAGTCTAATTAGTGCCGTGGTGTTTTTCCTCGCACACAAAATGAAATGGTCCTTTTTACAAAGCAAATTAGCCAAGGTGGCCTTCATTGGACAAGCATTAGACACGAGCGCCACGTTTGTCGCACTGGAATTTTTTGGATGCGGAGAACAGCATGTGCTTCCTCGCTTGTTATTTGGGTCGTTTGGAAACCTCTCTTTCTTTTTTGTGAAAATTCCCATTGTATTAGCAGTCCTTTACTGGTTGCACAAGGAATACGCGCAAGGAAAAGATGCCGATGCAAATCTCTATGGGTTCATTCTAGTGTTCATAGCCATTCTTGGATTAGCCACTGGAACACGAGACCTGATTACAGTACTAGTGGGAACATGCTCGCCCTAAAAATGGGAGTAAACGAACCGATATCCACCCCTATCCCTTAAATGGAAAACGCGTCTACCAACATGTATGCTTTACCTCATTGGCACGGGACTCTCAACGAAACAACTCACGCTTGAGGCGTTGCATGCCGCCCAAACGTGCAGTGAAGTGTTCTTAGAAAACTACACCAATGCATTCTCCCAAGGAGATATTTATACTTTGGAAAAAACCCTCGCTAAAAAAATAACCACGCTCAACAGGAAAGGAATGGAAGAAGATGCGCAGCATATTCTCGAAAAGGCAAAAAATCACCCCATTGGAATTCTGATTATTGGAAATCCCCTCACGGCTACGACGCACGTTTCATTACTCGAGGAGTGTGTCAAACAAAAAATCAATTACCACATCATCCCCGGAATATCCATCTTCAATTACCGCGGAATATGCGGACTAGATGAGTATCGCTTCGGACGCACCACAACATTAGTGTTTCCCTACGAAGGATACGAGCCTCTTTCGACGTTCGACATTATTGTGAAAAATAAAACAATGGGATTACACACCCATTGTTTGTTTGATTTACATCCCGAGAAACAACGCTTCATGAGCATTGATGAAGGAATCACATTCATTGAACACGCATCCTCGGCGCGCGAAATGAATATTCATTCATGGGTGGGAATTGGATTAAGTGGAATGGGAAATGAGAACCAAAAAGTGATGAGTGGAAAACTCGTATCCTTGAAAAAAGAAAAATGGGAACAGTTCCCCCAAAGTCTTATTATCTGCGGCGATTTAACTCCATATGAACGGGATGCGATGCAAAAACTAGGAGGACTCACATGGTAACTCCGCCCCATGAGACGGATTTGAAAATCAAACTAGAACGACGAGTGGAGCGTTACCGCTCGATCACCGAACAGGCACTCAAAAAGGTCAGCATCAAAGCCGAAAAGGACACGAAGGATTACACCATTGCGATGGACTTCTTGACCATGGCCAACAATTACTTCAACGATGCCCTCCACTTTCAACAGCAGGGAGAATTACTCTTAGCGTTAGCCGCATTCTCCTATGCCCATGCATGGATGGACGCGGGAGTGCGTTCGGGGATATTAGATGGGAAGAACGACAACAAACTGTTCACGCTCCCGTGAAGCAAACACAATAACTAAAAACACCAGCTCCGTGAATTGAACATGAAAATATACAAGCAAGGATGGAATCCGGAATGGACCAACAAATTAGTCCCCATTATTGGCATACTGGTTGTGTTGTTCCTCCTCTGGATGGCATTCAATCCTTCCGCGAATGTGTTACGTGCCACGCTCAATCAATCCACGCTTTCTTTAGGCGAGAATGAATCCACATTAATGGAAGTGTTGGTGACCAACATGAGCACCACCACACAGACCAGCGTGGTGGTTACAGTAAATGCACCAGGATCCACCCAACTGAGTTTACAGCCCACCCAACAAACCATCCCAACGCTTGGACCCGAGGAAACGCGCAAACTTGAATTTTTAGTTAATCCCGTGGACGCGGAAAGCAAGCCTTTCTTGCCCGGAAGTTATCGCATTGACGTTTCGGCCGTGCTCAACGAACAAACCTACTTAACTCACGTCTTTGTAAGCGTGAAGAAATAGCAATTATTCTTTTTTATTCAACGCATAGCGGGCGCGTAAGTTATTTTTCACATTTTCAATAAACTTTTCCTCATCCTGCTTTCGAATACTCCCACCTGCGGCAGGAACATGTCCCCCTGCGTTGGCATCGGGAAACTCTTTCACGCATTGCTCCAACAAATCATTCATGGGAACCTTATGGTCCTGTCTTCGTGCGGAAATCGTGACGCGCGAACCATTGACCACGTCTTGTAAAATAATCAAGTTCCAGGTGGCATATTTCCCATGAGAAAGCTTGTTGATTAGTAAACTCTTGATGGCATGCTTGGGTTGAACATTCGCAAGAGCCAATTCA
Source organism: uncultured archaeon (assembly GCA_964358055.1). GTDB lineage: Archaea > Iainarchaeota > Iainarchaeia > Iainarchaeales > VGJJ01 > VGJJ01. The sequence goes on from CAYHNT010000012.1 coordinate 26,974, forward strand.
ATTTCAGGAAACAAGAGAATTTCCGTCTTCAATCGTTCCAACCACTCCTCCACTTCACTCTCAACGATACCCATCAGTGAACGAAAGCCAGAGTTCAACACTTCATTCGGATGTCTTCCCTCAACGAGCAAATCCAAAAACTCCCCCAACTGGTAAGAGGCTAATATTTGGGTGCAAAAAATCATGTTGCTCATCAACCCAAATGGAGCAATGAACGGATCTTCCTTCACAGCCTCCAATTCCCACTTTGCCGCAACCTCATCCACGAATATTTTCCAACGAGGATACGCGGAGTCGGAAGTGATTCCAATACAGGGAACCCAATCACGGTCGGACAAGTCGACAACGCACGACATTAGAGTGTAGGCAAGAATGGCAGTAGGAAATGAACTCGGTTCGGTTTCCCACACAATTTGGGGCTTGACCATAATGAATGTGGGCGAGGAATACGTGTTGTATATTTTATGATGATCAATCACCAACACGGGACACACGCTTTCGAGTTGCTGCAAAAACTCCGTGGGCTTCTGATCCACCACACGATCAACGGTGATCAGTTTAGTAATTCCAAGTCTGCGCAACTTCTCAGGGAGCGCATCATCAATGTAACTTGTAGCGTGTCCGAAGGGTTCGAAAAAATCAGGAGGGGTTCCGCGCAAACGCGTAATTCCTACAATTACACTCGAGGCAGCAGATAGACCATCCCCATCGTCATCATAGAGTACGGCCACCTTGTCTTCCTTGGTGATGTTCCGAAGATAGGTTATCGCTTCGGCCCAACGAGGCTCATTTTTCCAGGCAAGTTCCTTGATCCACGAAGGAACGACATAGGAGGTTGTCATACGAGAAAAGGACAATAAAACCCTTAAAAGCCCCATTCTTTTTGTAACGCATATGGCCCAACGCTCTGAATCGTTTCCAAAAGAATGGTTTGCCCAACATAAAATAGACGGGATCTACATTGCCACAAGTGAGCAGATGCAAGACCCATTGCTCACGAAGTTTACAGGCATTGCCCAAACGGATTTCTCATTTCGTTACGTGCAAATCCCACAAAACACGTTGCTCTTAACCAGCCCCCTCGAAGCAGGAACCGTACGCCAAACGTATGGCGGTCAACTAAAAGTGATTCACTCACGCAAGGATGTAATCCAAACGCTGCGAAAACTGTTCCATAAAAAACGAATGGGACTAAATCTCAACTATATTACGGCAGGGCAGTTCCTTTCACTCAAACAAAACTTCCCACATACTAAATTCACAGACGTGAGTGAGGCATTGACTAAAAGCAGGGAAATCAAAACAAAAGAAGAGTTGAAAAAACTAAAAGAAGCCGTAAAAATCACCCAAGATGTGGTAAAAAAAATCCCTTCTTTCACGAAAAAAAACATGAGCGAAATACAACTCGCAGCAGAAATCGATTACGCATTCGCACGCGAAGGATGTTCACCTTCATTTACCACCATTGTGGCGTTTGGTAAAAACTCCACCAACATTCACCATTTCAACACGCACAAAAAACTCCAGAAAGGAGAAAACGTGCTGATCGATTGTGGGGCAAAGTTACAAGGATACTGTGCCGACCTTTCACGTACATTCGTTTTTGGAAACGCGAACGAAGAACAAAAAGAATGGTACACTAAGTGTGTGCAAGCACAAACCAACGCATTCGAAGTTATCAAACCCGGTGCGCCTGCGAAGCACGCCATGGAAATCGCAGAGAAAACACTTGGGAAAAAGATTCCCCATGCACTAGGACATGGGATTGGATTGGAAGTGCACGATGTGCCCGGAGCCATTTACTCTAAGGCAGAGTGGAAGTTTCAACCCGGAATGGCGATTGCCATTGAACCCGGGTATTATGGTAAGAAATGGGGAATCCGACTCGAGGATGACGCGATCATCACACAAAAGGGATGCGAACGATTGAGTTTTGCGCCCAAAAAGCTTGTGGAAATATAACCCTATTTTGCATTAGCAATAGTCATGCAACTCATTCAAGCCAAGGAACGACTCGACGCTGCACTCGCACGAAGAGATTTGATTATGCTAGTAGGGGATTGTGAGGTAAAATACCAGGGACGCGCCGCGAGCAATTTGCCCACAGGTTCACGGTTGCTTATGATTAAGGGAGATGGGAGTTTTGCAATCCACCAAAACCGACTCTTACGGCCTACAAACTATCTAATGAGTAATTCCTGGTCCACCGAAATGAAGGAAGGAAAACTCATCGTGAGTGCGACTAAACGAAATCCAAAGGAATCACTGACTGTATTTCTAACCAACGTTGAAATGCTCAACGTGCACACGATGGAGGACAAAGAGGGCGATTTCAAACTTGTAGGGACGGAAAAAGAACTCAACGATCAATTGATGGGAGATTTGGAAGTATTAGAAAAAGGACTGCGCCCGTTGAAACAGGAAGACGTTTTACGCAAGGGATTTGTGGACATTCTTGCAGAAGACAAGGATGGGAACTTAGTCATTATTGAGTTGAAACGCAAACAAGCGGATTATAACGCAGTCATGCAATTGCAACGCTACGTGAATGAGTTACGTAAAATAAAAAACAAGAAAGTAAGGGGAATCATTGTAGCACCTTCGATAGGAAGGCCGGCATTGGAATTATTGAAAAATAATGGAAATGAATACTATTCATTTGAATTCGACGTCACGCAACCTCGCGCATCAATTAAAGGAATTGACACGAAACAAAAAACCATTTTTCAGGCATTAGAAGACAATGCGAAAAAGAAAGAAAAAAAATAGAAAAGGGAACGCGAACGTCCCCTTTCACTCTGTTATTTGCCTGTCCAACCATGATACATGGTAGGAATTCCACTCACTGCAGCTAAAATGATGGATTGATTCATCATGCCAATCGTGTCCGTCATGAACATGAACGCGAGGAACGCGATGAAGTTCAGTGCCGCCACGTAATACCAAAAATGATCCTTCCAGTAATGTGCCGTGAGGACGAATCCTATTGCCATGATCAACGCCCAATAGGCCCAAGGTGAAAAAATCACTGCAGGCAACCACTGCATGAAAAATGCCCAGTGATAAAGCATCCCTAATATTCCCACGCCCAACCAGACGTGAACCACGTTATTTTTTTGCCAGTTAGGCACCCACTTAATCATTCCAGCAATACCCACAATAGTCAACAGTGTCCAAAATGGCAAAGGCTGCGCCACCGATTGGCCGAACCATGGAAAATGATACACTCCGTATCCCACGAGGCACACGAGGCCCCAGAGAAAAATCGACTTATGAATTCCATCCATATGCTAACTCCTCCATAGCAGTATAATTTCACACTTCTTAACTAAACTAAAAAATAGAAGGAAGTTTATAATCCGCTCTCCTCGTTCCAAACGAATATCCAAAAAGAATCCTAAGATTTATATAGCAAAATGAGATGGTTCCACGCGAGGGGAGGTGAAGGGGAATGAGGAATAGCCTGTTATTGCTTATTTTGCTTTTCGCTTCGCTTTCTCCACCTACTTTTGCTTTAGCACAAGAGCCCCCAAGCGGGCTAGCCGATACCCTGAGCACGATTGTGAAAAACGGATACAATGTCACGTTTTCTTTCCGAGGATGGAGCACCACATATCAGCTGCCACAGTCGCAATTCTCAGTAGATGAAACGGACTTCTATGACAATGCCGCAGAGTTTGGAGAAACGGGAACGTATGTGCTGGGATTGGAAACCCTACTCAATCCGCAATACTTAGGATTGGATTTGAATCAATCCATCCAAACCAATATCACAGATGTCGCACAAAACGTGTTACCTTGGGTGTGGACGCCTGAAAACAATTCATTTGGAACCCACCATAAAGGAACCCTACCCAATGGGGGAATCACGAATGTGTTTGCACAAATAAATGGAATCAGCGGCACAAGCAATGTATGTCTGAAAGAGACCGCTGTTTCCTATAACACGTGGGGCGTGCCCAAGGACACGATTAACAAACAAACCATATCACTCCTTTCCTCCCTTGCAGGAGCGGGAAACATTTTCATTACTGCAGCACAATACGAAACGGATGCAACCAAAAAAGAAACCTACATGACCATCGCAAAAGGAATTGGAGACATGCTCCTCACGGCACTCGTAACGCCGGAAGGAGAAAATTTTGGAATACACCCCTCACAACTTATGGATGGGAACGATAAAACAGTGCCCGTGGGACTAATGCCCATGCAGTTCATCATTTCACCCGATTCCATTGACACCCCATCGTGCTCGGACGGCGGAACCATCAAAATTCAAGAAAACAGAAAAACATTCATTGCACAAACAGTTGTGTTTTGGGAACGATTAACTCAGGAAACAGGAAACCAAACCTATTCACAGGCCGCCCACATTGCACGGGATGGAATCCTAGCATTACAGGAATGCGATGGAAGCTACAAAGATTACACGCGCTGGGAAGGACCCGGA
>CAYHNT010000013.1:0-29022 GCA_964358055.1 uncultured archaeon
ATTTGGTTACACAAAACGAAGATGGAGATATTATCATTACAGGGACACCCATTGTCATTCCTAAAACAATCGTGGACACGGTGAATAATTTTTCAAACAACATCGTGTTATCGGCAAGCAATGTGGTGGAGGTTGCGGGTCCAAGCTCGTATGCTATTTTCATCGGACTGTGCGTGTTAGGAGGATTAGCTTCAGACATTGTGTTTCGTCGTGTCTTCTCGGGTATTCGTTCTGAAACACATATGCAACGTGAAAGAGTGGTGCGTACGGTGCTGGCGGGAATATTTTTTGCCATCCCGTTGGCCATTGGTTTGTCTTTCACTCTTGCTATTGGTTTCATTTTCGTGATCATGGAAATTATGGGATTCATTGCGGGCTCGTACATTGTCAAGATGCTCCAATACTACGACACGTTCGGCTACAAGCCCCTGCAGGCGCCCCAGTAGTATTATGAAGGTTTTTGCCCAGTGTAGTGTTGCCGAATGACGAGATGCATGACTCTGATTCATGATGAATGATGGGCACACGGACGGCATTGATTCTTTTTTTCCTTTTCAGGCACACGGGGAGAATTTGCCCTACGTTTGCCATTTCCGGGCATTTTACGGGGTATTCTTATATAGTTGGTCCCAACATGGTTGGGTAAGAGCCCTTGGGGAAACCTGTTTGGGGCGGATTGGGAGGAATATACTATGGCAAGCGAAACCTTTATTGTGAAAAGTAAAGTAGCCGATTTTATTCGAGGAAAGGACATGATGATGTCATCCGATGCCTACGATGCGTTGAACGAGGAAGTCGAGAAGGTCATTAAACGCGCCGTTGAGCGATGCGCCCAGGGCGGACGAAAGACCGTCAAGCCGTTTGACTTCTAGACCGATTCCGATCGGTCGCAACGGAGTAAGGGTACGCAACCACGGGGTTGGTACCCAGACATTTTTTTCTATCTTTTTCACTCATTGACGTTTTCTTTGTGTTTTCAATCACGCGGGATTTTATACTTATACACTACATAATGTGTGGTATGAATCTGCTTCGCTTTATCTCACTCGGAATTATTCTTACGTTCTTAGCCTCGTCTGTTTTCGCCTGGGGCTTTGTCGCGGAGACCTGGAATTCAAACCAAGTGTATGCGGGTAGTTTTTACCAGCCCAGTTCGGCTTACTCGGGATTCGTGTACAATACGTATCACCCTAACGCTGGTTATCCTGTGATGGGTGGAGGGAGCTATTATCCCTATGGCTATCCGGGTAATGGATACTATTACGCTGGAGGATACAACTATCCTTCGTTCGTTTCCCCTTCGTATCCCGGACATTACGTCTCGAGCTACTATTACGGTGCCCCTGTACATTCAACGCTTGATTATGGATACGGATACAGCTATCCTTCGTATGGAAACTGCACCTCGTATTATTGCTAAAGTAGAATTCGATTTTTTTTGTTTTTAGTTTTCTTTTCGTGAGTGCTTTATTTCGCCACGTGCACAACGGTAGGCTCGTACGCGTGCTCGAGGATGTCGCGCGTTTGGATTTTGAGCAAGGAGTTCTTATCCCCTCCTCCCGCCACTACCCATGCATGGGTAAGCACTCCTTCATCAATGAGAGTGGGTGTGCCGTAGATGCTGATAGGGGGTACTCCTCCTACTGAATACCCTGTCACCTGTTCTACTTCCTCGGGTGTCGCAAGTCGCACCTTGTGTGTTTCGAGTAGTGCCTTGATGGCTTCCAAATCCACGTGTTTGGTTCCTTCTACTATGGCGAGGGCGTATCCCTTGTCGTGGGCTAACACTATCGTTTTGACAATCGGGTGTGTCTTCTCCAGGACGCGTGCCTGGGCACAATGGGCTACTTCCTCTTCGAAGTGCAGAATGGTGGCATTTAGTCCATTGGTTTGGATATAATCGTCAAGCATCGAATCCCTGTATATATGCGCTACCGGTTTGTTTAAATAGAATAAGGGGGCCTATTCTTACTATTCACATGAACCAGTGAACTCTATGGTCTTCTCTAACACCCACAAACTCGCCATTTTCGTCCTAGTATTCTTCTTAGCCTTAACCTATGTTCGCGCCTCGAATGTGGATACAGACACCAAAAACGTCGTGTTTGAGGGAGAAGCCCCCTTCGAGTTCATTTTCTCGGTTACCAATACCTTAAACGTGAGCCAGAAGCCCAGCATTGTGGCCGACGGTCCCTTCGCATTACTGCTTTCCGATGCGGAACGTGAAATGATTATTCCCGCACACGACACCATCATTTACCATGCCATCCTCACGCCTAGCCCTTTGTTGAAAGTGGGGGACATCTATCAATCACAAGTTCGTGTTATTTTTTCAAACGAAGAAAAAACACTTCCCTTAACGATTACTAAGAAAAACGCCCCATTCATTCCGCCTTCTTTGGGGACGGGATTTGTTTCGTTGTTCAAGCTCCCTCCTTTCGAGTGGGTTGATTTTTCGTTGATTTTGATTGTATTAGTTTTAGGGATTGCATTAGTCGCACGCATTCGTACACGTGTAGTTGGAGGAAAAAAATGAAACACATGCTCTCATTACTTGGATTCCTTTTAGTGCTTTGCGCATTTCCCTTAGTCCACGCACATCCCTTCACGGCCAGCATTGATGGTCCCAGCGATGTGTCTCTTTTGGAAGGAACCTCGGTGAGCATTCCCTTGTTCATTCAGAATAACGACTTCAAGCCCCATAAAGTTACCATTACAAGCGATGTTCAAGGAAACTTTGTGGATGTGATTCCCTCCATCAAGACATTTACGCTTTCACCCTACGAAAGTACAACTATTGGATTGACCGTACGTGCATCCGATGATTCGGATCACGATTTGTATGAAGCACTTGTAACGGTGGAACAAGACGGACAATTTGTTTCCGTTCCGTTAAACGTGTACGTTGGAAATAATCCTTTCTTGACCATGACTACGTTCGATTCGGTCGTGTGTGCAAATGAATACGTGGAAAGCATTTCTGTGTTCGTTGAAAACCGCACTAGTGAAGAAATGACGGTGAAGTTGAAAGCTGAAGATTCCATTTTGTTTCCTTACACGAAGGAAGAATCTGTTACGTTAGACGCGGGAGAAGAAAAATTTGTTACGTTCAATGTGAACGTTTCTCCGTTGAATGTTGGAAAATACGAGGGAATTGTGTTGGCCGAAACCCCAACTCTCGTGATGGTGCGTCCCTTCAAGGTGACTGTGAATGAGTGTCCTGTTTTGTTCGAGAAGACCATCTCATTGAAGGTCCCCACGAAGATCTATAATTTGCCTAAGTTACAAACAACGTTGGTTCCCATTACGGTGACCAACCTCACGGACGAGCCTCGCTTTGTTGAGTTCTTCATGAACTCAAGTGTCCCTGGGACCATTAACTCGCTCACCATTGCCCCGAATGATGTGGCCACGGTGAACATTGCATTCGCTCCTACTATTGATACGCCCAGCGGGAAGCAGAACGTTAATCTTACAGCCGTTTCAGGTGGGTATCAAATCACACAATCTTTTACGGTCAATGTGGTCTCCATGGATGCCCTTGAATTGACCGCAGTGGATAGTATTTTTACCATTGCAAAAGGCGAGACGCGTGAGATGGAATTTATTGTCACGAACAAAGGAGACTCTACTCAAACCGTCTCGTTGAACGTGCAGGGATCCGCATCCGATGTGGATTTTGCATTCAATCCCAGTCAGGTTATCTTAACCAAAGGAAGCTCTGCGGTCGTAGTGCTTTCCATTAGTGTGTCATCCAACACATCCGTTACAAGTGTGAACACGAACATTGTGGCCACTGGTAAGACAACGGCCACGTTGCCTTTGAATTTTACGATTGTGGAAACCGAGCCTAGTTTCCATAACGTGTTGAAGTTTGTCAATTTCCCCACCGAATTGACCATGAACCGAGATGCGCAGAAGGAAATGGTCGTGAGTATTACGAATCTTTCCGATGAAAGCATTTCGAATGTTCGTTTCAAATTGACGGGGGTGGCCAATGCCCACATTAGTGTGGTCGGGCCTCCTAACACGACATGGGCCCCTCATGAAACCAAAACGGTTACCTTGACATTTGTCACGCAGGAAGAAACTCTTCCTGGGGTGTATTCTCCCATTTTGATTGCCGAAGGAACAACCGGCTTCGGAAGCGTCCCTCTTTCACTTCGCGTGAATGATGGGTTTGGTAGCGGACTCTTGACGGGATTGGTTTCGTTTGTGGGGGAACGCGCCGGTGTTTTGGGTGTATTCATCCTCTTCGTCCTCGCAATGGTCTATATTTTCTCCCAGTCGCATAAGAAGTCTCCGGTTTGGACGAGTAAGGCGAATTAAATTTCACGAAGTGAAAAACTATGGTGGACCTCCTGCACAAGCGTTGGGCGTATGGCCAATCGAAATTTCCACGTGAAAGTTTCGCGATGCGCATGAAGCGATTGTTTACTCGTCCTTGGCACGTCATGCTATTGATAGTGGGTTTTGTACTCGTACTTTCCGCTGCTGGCATGCATGCTTATAGTTCTTTTCCCGTGAGCATTTCCACAAACGAGTTGGAATTGCAAGCAAACAGCGAGTTGCCCGTTCAGATTGACGTGCAAACCCCTTATGGGAAGAATGCATTCGTTTCGTTCGATGTGGACTATCCCTCGAGCGTGTTATCCATTGATGGGGAACTAAACTCCATTTCCACTTCCTTCCCTATTCAACGTATTATGCGTGTGCGTGCATTGTGGGATGCCAATCCTGGTATTTATGTGGTCAAATTAATGGTGCACGTGAAAATGGATGGTCAAGTTTTTACCGAAACTAAATTTATTACCGTCCATGTGAGTCCTTCATCTCAAGTGACCTATTTTACGAGCCCTAACTCCACGTTTGCCCCTCAAGTGTCATCGGTTGTCTTTTCGAATGAAAATATTGTGTTGCAGCGGAACGAAAATGCTTCTTTTTCCGTTTCATTTGTGAACAAAGGCTCCGCTACTGACTACTTGGTTCGTCTTGCCGAGCATCCCATTGGGATTACGGTTCACACTACAAACGATATTCATCGTTTCGTGGAGAAGAATGAGGGTGTGACCACGTTTTTCGAGGTATCAACATCGTCCTTTTCTCCATTTGAAATAACCCCCTTGCGTATAGAGAGCTATGATTTGGTTTCAGGGGAAAAGACGTTCCTTGGTACGGTAATTGTGCAGGTGAATGAGGTTTCGAACATTGAAATGAGCATTCCCTTTCATGAGTTTGTGGTGGAGGAAAACGATTCGATTTATTCGTATGTAACTTTGCAAAACACTGAGTATAGCGACGTGGATTTGATTTTGGAATCAAGTTCTTCTCTTGTGGAGATTCAATCACGACAGGTACATATTCCTTCCAAGTCCAGTCTAAGTGTCCCTTTGTTGATTCGCGCCTCTCCTTTTGTAGGTACGCGAAGTGAAACAGTGTTTGTGATGAATTCAAAGATCACCGAACAGTTTTCTTTTGTCGTGACGACCGTGAAAAAGGGAACGTTGCCTGTTCTTGTTGATGTGAATGCGGGGACGGATGCTCCTTCATCTGCATCCGGACTTGTTGCGGGTGTGTTGTCCCCATTGGTTGGTTTGTTGATTGTGGTGGTGGCCGTATTGTTGATTGTTTCATCTCGCTTTAGGAATTGGATAAAGTCAAAGCTTCCCAAGGCACAGGTTCATGAAATTCAGACCAAGAAGCCCCTCGATTTGTCTTCGGATCCTAAGTCCAAATCGAATTAGTTGGTTTGCGTAATTGCATCCACGAATGCGGTGTCCGTGCACACGAGGCAGGCCTGTAAGTCCTGGCACGCTGAGCAACGATCTTTCTTCAAATCTTCGAGCGTAATGCTGATTGATTGTATGTCATCAAACGTGAGCTTGTTGACGTTCCCTGTGGATAATTCTTTGGGATTGATAATGATTTTTTTCTCAATGGGTCGGTAGCCCTCTAAGGTGATGGTGAAGTGGTATTCTCCCGGCACCATCATGTTGTCAATCTTCCAATACTTGTTGTCGAATGTCCCACCATTGTTTAGGGGCCCTTCTCCCTTGATGAGGGCAGCTGTAGGGTTGTTGTTAATCAGGTTTTTTTGTCCCTTCACGGTTATTTTTCCCGCGAGGCTTTCTCGTATTTGGTCGGGCGACATTTCTTTGTATGCGGCTACATTCTCGTTAATCAGTTGCATGCTTCCCACATCTAAGGTGAAGCGGTAGTGTTTGTTTTCAAAGTCCCTTCGTGCATCGAATGCGATATCGGCGATGCTCATTTTTGGGCCGTCAAAATAAAAATACACATTGACCTTTTCTCGTGTCCCGGAAGAAAACGTGGCCAGCACTTCAGGTAAATTGTTTCGGTTGCTGAACTCAGTGGATAATAATGTGCCTTGAGTCGCGTTGCGTACCACCGATTCAAACTTTTGGGTGGTTCCATTGAATTTGGAATAGCTTATGCGTGACCATGTGGATTTCCATCCTAACTCGTAATAGCATAATTGGGTCTGCATAATCAACTGGTCGCCGTCCAAGGAATAATTGGAAATATTCACCAAGTACTTTTGGACTTCCCCATCTTTAATGATAATTGAAACGGGCAGCCTGTCATCGTCGGACGTCAAGTTGAATAGATTGGCTTGGGCTGGAGTGGTTCCTCCAATTGTGACGGGGGAGTTTTCATTCATGTGGATTTGTCCATTGCTCAGTGTGTATTCATGTAATAAATCATGAAACTGGCATGAAACAATGGGCTCACTGGGCGTGCTGGTAGTAGTGGGTGTTCCCGTTCCTTGTGAGGCTGTGGTGGTGGGTGTCAAGTAGACATTTTCGCTTCCATAGTTTTGTTTGATTTGATTACTGAGCAGACTGAGGTTTTGTACGACATTCGCTTTGTCCATGATGAGTGCGATGCTGCTGTTGGTTTCACAGTCAAAGTCATATAGGAATTTTTGTGCCGTGACGGTTCCATTAACTCCTAAATATTTGGTGATGTTTTCGGTTTCACCGTCGAATAAATAATTAGAACAATCGAGTGCACTGAAGTTTGTTATTTGGGGGTTGTATTGGTAAACCACTATTTCTCCAATGTCCCCGTCCGAGGTGAATAAGTATAATCCATAGGGCTCCATGGTGGTGGCTGCAAACCCTGCTCCTTGGCTTGCAACGGATGTTAGTTCAAGTGCCTTACGAATGTCCCCGTCGGATGAAAAAATGGGAATGTTGTTCGTGGTTAATTCTTGGATGAGTGGAATGTTTCCCGTCAGGCGTGTGTATTCGGGCGACACTGTTTGGGTTGTTGTTTGTGCTTGTACGCTGGATAGAATAATCAGTCCCAACACCACGATGACAAGGGAACCCACGAATACGTTTCGATGGAAGGGGTGCATGTCAAGTCTTTGTTTTGGGCCCTTTATATACTTTGGGTCGAATGTTCGCCTACGAGCCAATGCATGGTCTGCAGTGCGCCCGCGGCCTGTTGGTAGTGTCCTTGTTGCTCGGCATACTGGAGTTGTCGGAACACTATTTCAAACTTGAATGCCCGGTCTCCATCTTCATTCCGTATGGAGTTCAGTCGGCTCTTGATGTCGTTGATGCGCATCCTTGCCAAGGAATCGTGTCGCTCAATTTCGTAGATGTTGGCTTTGCGCTCAAATTGGGTCAGTCCGTCATAAAATCGCCTGCGCAGTGTGGGGACATAATATCCTACATTTCGTATGGCGCGGGCATACGTGACTTCTCCTTCTTTCAGTTTCCCGAGGCGCTGCGTCTCTGCATTAAACAGCCCAGTGGCTCGCTCCCTGGAGAGCCCCTGGTATTCTGTCCTCAGATTTACGAATTGTCTTTTACGCGCCTCGATTCTTCGTACCAGATATCTTTCATTTAATTTCCAGAATGCCGTGAGACTCCCTCTTAGGAGGATGTTTCGATCCTGGGCCGCGATAATTTGGGTGTCTATTTTTCCTAGTTTTTCATCCAGTGACCATTTTCTTCGTGCAACATTATTGGCGCGACGTGAAACGTTTTCCATTTGTTGGTCGATTTTTCCTGTGCGGCCGCGGAGGAGTGCCTGGATGTTATTGTAAACCCTCACGGCCCATCCCAGTGCTTTTCCTTCCGGGGACTTTTCGTTTCGCGTCGGGACGCGCTCGGGTAAGTAAGGGATTTGGAGAACACGAGTTTGTCGTGGCACGTAAGGTTGTTTGGGTGGAGAAACGGGGGCCGGTTTTACCACGATGGGTTCGGCGGGCGAAACTGGAATTGGTTTCGGCGCGGGTGTTGGATGTACGGGCGTGGTTTTGGGTGTTGGCTTGTGTGTCTTTTTTCCTTTGCTTGGTTTTGATTTATCAGGGGACCTGATTTCTACTTTTCTTCCTTTCCTCAGCATGTGTAATGGAAACTCCACCTTGAATGTGTTTCTTGGCGTGTGGGTTACTTGAATGGTGGTTCCTTTGTTGCCGCGGGAGTTTGTGTGGGTTTGTGGCGCAGCAGGACTTGCACGTTTACGTGGGGCTTTTGATTGTGCAGGCGCGGGTTTCTTTGGTGCCGCAATGCGTTTGGGTGTTGTTTTTTTTTGCTGGGAGTTTTCCAGCAGAGGTCTTTGCGTGGGGTAATTTTTTTGATTTATCGACTTCGATTGATTGAGTGACTTCGCGCGTTATTCCTATAGTGTGCTTTACTTTGCGTGAAACGGCTACTCTCCTAACAGGTCTCCCTCGCCCAGGTGGTATTGGCATGTTGAGTGGGAGCATTTTCCTCGTATTTAAGCCTGTGTTTGGTTCTTCCAAAACTCTTTGACTTTTTCCGCAGGGAGAATGGCCTGTATCATGTTTTGCGTGGGGGGAAAACACTCCTTGTAATTTTCCCACGTGTAACGGCTGTCCAGAAACACAATGGTTCCCACATCCTTTGGAGTGCGTATCACGCGCCCCGCGGCCTGCATGGCCTTATTCATGGCGGGATAAATGTATCCGTATTTCCATCCCTTCTGGAATCGCTTTTCGTAATAATCCACTAGTGCATGCGTCTCGGCGTTCATTTCCGCGAGGGGGATTCCCACAATGACCACACCTAACAGTTCGTTTCCTGGAAAATCCAGTCCCTCCGCCATGCTTCCGCTTGTACATGCGAGTAATACGCTTCCGAACCCATGCGAGTGTCCGCGAAACTCTGCAATCAATGATTGTGTTTCGTTCATCTTCATGTTTTCCCGTTGAAACAAAAGAGGTCGCATCGTAAAGTCTTTCATTTTTCTCCCAATCGTATCCAGTAATCCAAATGAGGGAAAGAACACCACGGAGTTTCCAGGTATTTGATTCACTATTTTTCCTGTCTCCTCTGCAATTTTGGTGAATGATTCTTCATTTCGTTCGGTGTATTTGGTGGTGGCAATCGGTGCAATAATATTGAGTCGGTTTTCCTTAGGGAAAGGAGACGCATAGAATCCCATTTGGAGTTTTTCTTTGGACACGCCTAAAATATCTCCATACATGGTGAGTGGGTGGAGTGTCCCGGACATTAGCAAACACGCGTGCATTTTCTCGAGCATTTTTTTAGCGAGTGGTGCTGGATCGAGTGCGCGGACGTTTAATGAATAATCATCTGAGTAATTCCATTTTTTTAGAATGCGTGCAATGCCTTCATCTTCGTTGGACCATTTTTCCAAAAACTCCCCTACATGAATCAAGCTTGAAGAGTCTTTTCCGCTTTTCTCTAAATAATCTACCCCACGTGCCTCGCATTCAAGTGCGAACTCTTCTAGTCCTCCTTCCACGTGGAGTATTTTTTTCCATTCTGTGGGAGAAATGAGCGTCTCGTTTTCTTTCATCATGCTTCCGCGCTCACGCATTATTTTTTCCATTGCCGCAAGATGAGTGGCGAGTTTTTTTTCTCCCAAAAATAGTGCTTCTTCCAGTGCCTTTTGCATTTGCTTGGTGGTTACATTCGTAGAGAGCAATCCGCGTATGCGTTCGGGTAAATTATGCGCCTCATCTACTATCAGAATACAGTCTTCGAGTTTCTTTCCCAGTTTAGGAAGGACTAATTCGCTTACGCTGGGGGAGAAAATGTGATAGTAGTCCGCAATGATCACGTGGGCTTTCTTCGCTAATTCAATCGATGTTTCATACGGGCACATCCCCCATGGTTGCACGCCGAATGTAAAATCCTGTGAGCTTTGTTTGATTTCCGCGGAGGAATGAATCCCGCTCATTTGTGTGGTATACGTTTGTCGTGCGATTTTGGCTTTCTCTCGTTCTAATGTGTCATACCCGCGCGCGTGGCCATACGGTGCACATACTTGGGATTCTCTTTTCTTGGTGCACATTTCGTAAAATCCTCTTCCTTCTTTTTGTGAGGTTTGCTCGTCAATGCATACGTGTTTTTTTCCCACCAAATCCACTGCACGCAGTTTGAGGGAATATTTTTGGTTAATCCCTGAGAGTGCTTGTAATGCGATGGCATGTTGTGCGTTTTTTGGGGTCAGAAATAATATGGTTTTGGGGGGATTGCTTTGTAATGCAACGCCTAACGCCGCGCTGAGTGCAGCGTCTGTTTTTCCTAGTCCCGTTTCGGCGTGTGCGAGGTGTATTTTTTTGTTCTGGAATGCATGATAGGCATCCAGGATCAGTTTTTCCTGTCCCTCGCGCGTTTCGGAGTGTCGGAAAGGAATGGTGGATGGGAGCATGGAATGGACAAGCACGAGAACGCATTTAAGGGGACGTTCACAAAAGTGCCATGACCGTTTAAATACGGCAAGCGTGTGAACCCCCTATGTCGGAGATGACCAACTTTCATGTGAATCCCTTTCCTTCTGTGCGCTCCGTGAAGAGAATCCCCACGGGTATCCCTGGATTTGATGAACTTGTTCAAGGTGGATTTGAGGAAAAAACAAACATCCTGTTAGGTGGATACGCAGGTACTGGGAAAACTACTTTCTCGATGCAGTTTTTGTACAACGGTGCCGTCCAGTGGAATGAGCCCGGCGTGTATTTGAGTTTTGCGGAGAGCAAAGAAAGTATTTACAATCACTGCCTCAATTTTGGTTGGGACTTTTACGCATTGGAAAAACAGGGCCTTTCGCGTCACATGTTTTACAAGGCCCACCAGGTTAACAAATTACTAGAAGAAGGTGGCGGGACCGTGCGCGATGCGATTACTGAAATTGGGGCAAAGCGTTTGGTGATTGATTCCATTACCGCGTATGGTCTGTTGTTTCGTGATGATTACAAGCAGCGTGAGGCATTGTTGTTGTTCTTCGAAATGCTAGTTAAGTGGGGCTGTACGAGTTTGATTATTGCCGAGCAACTATCGGGAGTTGTAGATGCGCGTGCGGGGGAGATTGGTTTTTTGACGGATGGAATTCTCTCCTTCTCGTATGCCCAGGTTGAGGATGACGTGGGGAAGAAGATTCGCCAGCATCAATTGGAAATACTCAAGATGAGGGGAACGGATCACTACAATGGAATGGTGGACATGCAGTTTACCCCTCAAGGAATCGTGTGCCGTAAGGGCCCCCGTGAGCGATAAATTGTTTTTTTTCGCACAATCCTTAAATCATTCCGCCTATCAAAGAATGGTATGTCTCCCCTTCGCCTATCTATTGAGGCCTTACTCAAAGGGATTCCTCGTGAACAATTAGAGGAGCTGGGACTGCCTTCCAAGGGGGAACTTGAACTCACCCAATTGGAAACCGGTTCCTGGTTACTCACGCTTCCCTCGAACCAAAAGACACTCAACCCCTCTGCTGAATTAATCCTTACTCCGTTGCACCAAAAGGTGCTCCGTCTGTTGAAGACGCATAAGCCTCAGGACCTAATTGAGGGGCGTTTTGAGAATCTGCTTTCAAATGAAGAATTGGCTGCGTTCACTGAACTTGTGGTGCGCAATAAAATAATCGTGTACAAATCAAGCCCGCGTTTTGAAAAAGGATTATACCGCGAGGCCACCCTAAATTCGCAAATCAACAAATCGGAATCCAAAGGAGCCACTATACGCACGGTGTTAGTGGAGAAGCCCGTGGAGGAATATTCATTAGTGAATGATGGTTTCATGGTTCTCCGTTCCGATGGCGCAGCCAAAGCCGCCTCATTTGACTTGGCCGAACGCATCCGTGCGGGGGAAATAAAGGGAATCAAATCGTTTGATGGATTCTATTATATTATTGAGAATGATCTTCTTCAGAAAAATCTCTCCCCCTTGTTGAGCGTGCTAAAGGAGCAGAAGAAAATGGAGCTTGTGGCGTTGTCTACTAATGCTGCACTCCCTCCTGTGTTGGCTCGAATAGTGTTGGAGTTTGCCAAGGAAGATGGGGTTGTGATTGAGAAGCAAAAGAATGTATTTGCCTACGTGGGGTAAAACATGCGCGTGCTGGTTCCTATCCTAAATCCTTCCTATTCGCAGGAGCATTTTATTCAGCGCATTGTACGCGATGCATCCGTGGTGTACTTGCTCTTAGTCCTCGATCCGAAATCCGCACACAATCCCTTTGGTTTCAAAACGAGCGAAATCATGCTGGGACGGGAGACTGTTGATTTGGTTAAAAATAAAATAAAGGAAAACAAGCGCCTGTGCACCGACATGTTAGAATGGGGCGACACGTTAGAGAAGATTGTTCAGATTGCTGAGATGAAGAACGTGGATAAAATCATGCTCTACAATGCGGAAAACAATCCGCATTTTGTTCATACGATTAATGATGTGCAATCACGGACTAAAATTGTGGTTGAATGTGTTGATGGTGCATTGAAAAAGTAGTTAGAATTTCAAAAACTGCACATCGTCTATTTTTTTCTGGTATTTTTTCACGTCCTCGTCGAACGTTTTCAAAAACATATTCATTTTTTCCACTGCAAGTTGTTTGATTTCACCCGAGAGCATTTTTCCACTCTTATAGTCATCATGGATTTTCTTTAATTCCTTGTCACTTTCGATCAAGTGATGCTTCAGTAATTCGTACACCATGTCTTTCTCTATCTCCGCACCCAATTTGCGATGCTCTTCGAGTGTTTTTCTTCCACCGGTAACGGCTGACTTGATTATTTTTTCTGCAACCTTGGGGTCCTCGGGGATGGAAATGTTTCCTTTGGGGTTGGACTTGGACATTTTGATGCTGCCGTCCATCGAGGGGAGGAATTTCAAATACAAGGAGGAAATGGGCATGAATCGTTTTTGTGAATCTATCTTGTGTAAGTAGTCCCTACACAATCGAATGTGGGGTTCCTGGTCTATTCCTACGGGGATGATTCCGGGCATGGGTTTTCCGTGTTTTTCTTGGGGATAAATCATGTCTCCTATTTGTGTAACCGCGGACATGATGCGTCCAGGGTCCGCATTCCCATATACGCCTTTGAATTCGTTGAGTGTTATTTTTTGTGCGGCCTCAAATGCGAGCTTTGAGACTGTACGGTTCTCGCTTTGGAAATAAAAATGAGTTTTTTTGATGTCCAATCCTAGTGCAAGATACGCGGGGATGTGAAACTCGAGTGCGCGCTTGCGTGCCTCATCCACACTGACTCCGCGTGCCGCGGCGCTTTCGAGGTCTGCCACCAATACATAGGTTTCGGCGCCGTTTTCCTGGAAATACTTGACGTTCTCCACTACTCCTTTTGTTCCAAAATGCAATCGCTCTGCGGTGGGCATGATTCCGGTGAGCACGTAATAGGGTTTTTTTCCTTTGATGCATTCGGATATTCGCTTCAGGTCTCTTCCTGCGAATACGATTTCCCTGCGCATGAGGCGATTGGGGTTGGGGAACATTTTCGCGTCGAAGTGTTCCAATCCAAAGTGGCGTGCAACCTTCGCATAGTCCTCAATCAGGTTGTCTCCCCAGGGATCAATGTATTCTCCACTCATACGTGTGTAGAGCGCAAATGAGGTTTAAAAACGAGGAGTGCGGGGTTGGCGTTTTGCTTTCCATTTGTTTTTATGGCACGTGGTGGACATTATTGGTATGGTCAAGAAGCGCTGGAATAAGCCCAAGACGGATAATGCCTTTCTCAATGATGTTTCCTTTATTGTGTTCGTGGTTCGTTTCAATTATCGCGTCGTTGAGATGAAGTGGCCGCAAATTACGAAAGCATTTCACGGGTTTGACATTCAAAAGTTAGCTAAAATGGATGAGAATGATTTGGATGTTTTTCTGAAGGCGCCTGGGATGATTAAGAATAAGTGGAAGATGCAAAGCGTATTAATTAATGCCAAGAAGTGCGTGGAGATTCAGAAGCAACACGGGGGTGTGTTGAAGTGGATTGCGAAAGCCAAAAAAGAATTAAAGGATAGTCCTATGTTGGCGTTGGAGCTACGTACGCTTTTCAAAGAATCATTTAGGGGAATTGGTCCCATGACGAGTACGTGGTTGGAAAGTTTATTTATGTCAGACAAACCGTATGTTGAGTACGAGATGCCTGACAAATAATGGTATTATCGTTGCGTTTCCAAATACGCCTGTCGTGCGAGCGTCAATGCGTTTTGGAGTGCGGCATCCGAGTCAATGGTGAGTTCAACCCATCCCATTTGTGACTCGTGAGGGTCGCGTATTCCCTTGGCCATGTTCATGGCGATCGCTCGTTGTTGGTGTGTTTTGGGTAACTTAACGCGCATGCGTATTTCGCGCATCGTGTAGCTCATTTCGCAGAATGCTTTTCCGTTTGAGCGAAAAACGTCCCCTAATCCTAATCGTTGTTGTTCCACGCCCTTCCAGCGCTTCGCCCCGACCATGAATCCTTCGGTCCATCGTTCGACGTCCATGGGCCCCTTGTTTAGCATTGTATTTGTGTTCATCCTCATCTCCCCCTATATTTTTCCCATAACCTAATACGGGACTGAAATGTTACTATCATGCGATTGACGAATAAAAGCATTGCAGGCTAGGCGTCCCTAAAAGGGTTGATTTAGGGGAGAGTAAGAGTATGGGGGGCGCTACAGCATGACGGACACAATCAGGAAATAGATGAGGATGGAGGTCACGTCTGAAATAATCGTGGCAAACGGTCCGCTTCCCGTGGCGGGGTCCTGGTGGAGGGCACGGAAGGCCAGGGTAGTGAGTAATGAGGATGCCGCGGAGACGAGGAGCGTGGCGCTCATGGCGAGGGCGATCACAAATGAAATGGTGGGGTCTCCCCAGATGAGGGCGGTGATTCCATATACCAATGCACCGATGATGGCACTCAAAACTAATGCAATGCTCATGGTTTTGATCAAGTAGGGACCGGTTTTGAAATCCTTGCCCATCCATCCTAGGTCGCGAATTAATAATATTTGATTTTGCGACCCCAATGCATTGCTCATGTACAGGATGGCCGGGATGAAAAAGGCCACGATGAGGTGTTCATTCAACACACTCTCAAACTGATTAATCACTCCCGCGGCAATGAATATTCCAATCAACCCAATCACTAACCATGGAATACGATGGAGTGTACTTTCGAGTACTGGAATTTTGGTCGTGTCATCGTAGGCTAAATGATCGTGGTGGATTCCCGAAATGGTCAACAATCGTTCGTGCAAGGTTTGGTTGATGATGGATAATAGTTTGTGCGTGAGAATGACTCCTTCTAATCGTTGATTTTTTACAATCGGAATTGCGCGTAAATTGTTTTGCAGTGCAATTCGCGCTACTTTTTCCCGATGTGCCTCGGGGGAAACGGTGATGATTTCCTTTTTGGTAATGTTTCGTAGGGGCGTGCGTGATGGATGAGTGAAAATACTCCTGATCGAAACAACGCCGGTTAATTTTTTTCGTGCGTTCACCATGTAAATGTAATCGATGGCGTCCAAGTCCGAACTGTGCGTATTCAAATATTCGTGGGCCTCTCCTACTGTGAGTGTGTCTGATACCACGGGGAATCGTTCCGATACATAATGTGCGGCTAATTCTTTGTCCATTCGCTCCCATGCTGGAGGGTGGAGTTTCCATTCTCCTTTGTGTGAGTGTTTTGGTTTGATTCCCATAAACGTAACCTTTCGTTAACACGAGGGAGAAATTGGACATTAAAAAGAAGAGGCCTCCCTGCGGGGTGAGAGCAGGGTCCTTTGTTCAATGTAAAGAATAGGAATTTTTTAGTTGGCGACGAATGTTAATTCTTTCGCATCCAATACGTCTTCTTTTCCTACGCCTTCCACGCTTAATCCCACGGTCATTCCTTGTTTGGCAACCGTGCAGTTGGGATACTTGCTCTCGATTTCCGTGACGCGGAACGTCTTACCGGAGGGAGAGATTCCCATCATGCGGGTGGATATCACGCCGGACTTGACTTTTCCAATGATGTATACCCCATTGAATCCTAAAAAAGTGGATATTTTTTGGACCTCTAATTTGGGTTCCTGTCCGGGCTCCACCTTGATGTGGTCTTCGGGTCGTGATATTATTTGGACCGCGCTTGGAACACTTAGTTTGTTTCGGCTGTTGTTGCCGAATGTTAGGCTTACTAGACTCATGTTTTTCTCACCCCATTGGTTACTAAAGGCATTTTTTTGTCTCAATAGGCATTGATTAAGGTTCTGGTGGGCAAAACCAAACCATAAACCAGTTGTAGACTTTATTTTCTTTACCTTGGACTTTATATTCCTTTTCCTTTGAGGGGGGAGTTTTGTTTTGAAAATGGGGGTTGGATAACCCTTTGTTGCAGAAAAAAGAGCAAAATTAAGGCTTTCGAAACTTCCAAAATGTATTAATTTTCGTTACATGACGTGGAAAAATGTCACTTTCTTGGACAATTTTTTCCCTAAATCCCAACACATAAATTCTCCTCCCCACTGGAATGAGTCATGTTGGGCCAGCTTCGTTCCTTCCTCAAGCCTCTTTTTTCCCTCCTGGCCAAGCCCTTGGTTGCCTTGAAGATTTCCCCTATGTGGGTCACCTTGTTAGGCGTTCCCTTCGCCGTGGCGTGCGCCCATGCCTATGCCAGGCAAGATTGGGGATGGGCACTGGGTTTGTTGGTACTTGCAACGATATGGGATGCGGTGGACGGCACCGTTGCGCGTGGGCAGGGAAAAAGCTCCTTGTGGGGGAACTATTTCGAGACCATGATTGACAAGCTGGTCGAAATCATTATTTTCATTGGATTAGCAGTTGTGGTCCCCCTTGCGGCGATTGCCGCCTTAGGCTTTGGACTATGGTCTTCGTATGCCAAGCCCCGCGTGGGGTTGGTCATCATTACGGACAACCGGGATTGGCCCGCCATTGGAGAGCATGCGGATAAGCTGGTGATTTTGTTTGTGGCTACTCTCGGTGCGGTGCTTGATCCGTCAAATGGTCCTAAGTTGATTGAATATGGGTTGTGGGTGATTGCATTGGTCTCATTTATCGGTGCCCTTCAACGCATGCACTATGCGCATGGTTTGATTCTGGAAGCTCAAAAGAAAGGGACTGTTTTGCCCTACCTCAAAAAGGGATAGGGATTCCGATTTCTCCGGTAAGCCTAAAAGTGATTCCCTTCCCTTTGATGGTATGGACAACCAATTGCACGCTGCCGAATCTCATGATGTGAGTCATACGTCTCAACCCCCTGCTACTATTACCCTTGACCAATTCCTAAACCTTGTGAAGCTCCGCACCGCCAAGGTCGTGGGTGTGGAAACCATTCCCAACAAGGATCGGTTGTACAAAGTTACGGTAGAAATGGGAAGTGAAACGCGGACCATTGTTTCAGGGATACGTGAATGGTATCCGAATCCCGAGGAATTAATTGGAAAGATGGTCGCGATTGTGTCCAATCTTGAGCCGAAGAAATTAGGTGGGGTTGAAAGTCAAGGAATGCTGCTCGCCGCGTTAGATGACGAGGGAAAGTTTTCCCTGTTGGTTGCCGAGCGCGAAGTCAAGAGTGGCGCGGAAGTCCGTTGAATTAGAGTTGCGTAATCAAATAGGGAATGACTGCGAATGTGGCAATCATACTTCCTACATTGGTAAGCACGGTAATCACCAATATTTTAGTGACGCGATTCTTCGTAAAGTCTCCGAGTGAGCGTAATTCGGAAAGGGATGAAAAGTCTTTCATGCTGGGACTTTGTCGTTTCAGTTCCATCGCGGCGGCAATCCATCCTGCGGCAATGAGAGGATGTAACGCAGCTAACCATGCGGTGGCAAACACGCCCAACACAGTGGTCCAGTGGGCGCCCCCGATGAGTGCGCCAATTCCTGCGAGGATACCGTGTCCTATGACCCAGAATCCAATAAATTGTAACGAGAGTGCGAGTCCTTCCTGCCACAACAAATACGCGAGAATTCCCACGAACACAATGGGGATTCCCCACTCCAACAAGCGGTTGGGTTTCGCGTTGGGCATGCGCTGCAATTCTTCGAATGGAATAATGGGGGGTTTTTTCTCGGCGTGGGCGTGCAAGTGTTCCAATACTCCCTTCACGTGTCCGGCGCCTAATACTGCCACTATTTTTTTCCCGGATGCTTGGATGAGAGCGTGGGCGATGTACGCATCCCTTTCGTCCACGAGTGTTTGTTTGAGTTTAGGGTACTCCTTCGAAAGGTCTTCCATTAATTTGGTGACCAAATCGCTTTCTTTCATTTCTTCTATTTTTTTCTCGTCGAGTTTTTCCTCAGATCCCCCAAATAGTCCCATCATGAGACTCATTCCGAGTTTGAGTTTTTCCCACAATGAAACGTTCGCTAGGGCGCGCTTCATGGTGATTTGCAAGCTACGGTCCATCAGTAATAAGGGGGTCTTACTCGCCTGCGCAAGTTCCACTGCGACTTTCATTTCTTCGCCGGGCTTTACTCCAACATTTTCTCCTAATCGCTTTTGCATGTTGGCTAAAAATAGGTTCAGTAAAATGAGTCCGCTTTGTCCGGATTGTATGAGTTGTAAAATATTAGTATTTTCCCATTTTTCTCCGTGCATTAATTTTTGCAATCGTAATTCGTCCAATTCCACTCCAATGATGCTGGGTTTTTCCTCATGGATTGTTTTTTGTACCAGTTCCACACTCGCTTTGGAAATGTGTGCGGTTCCAATGAGGATGATTTCTTTTTCGCCCAATTTTATACGGAAAATACTCATCATGGGAATGGGGTCCGTGACCCTTAAAAATGCATAACGGGAAGTATTAGATTAATGACTCACGATAATGCGTCCAGTAAGCCACTTTCAAACGAAATGCTTTCCGTATTAGTTTGTCCACTGGACCATGGGGATCTTTTCTATGATCCATCGGCTCATACCCTTACTTGTTCTACGTGCAAGCACGTCTATCTCATTGTGAATGGCATCCCTAACATGCTCAAGTAGTCCCTTTACAAATTCTCAAGCAAACCAAAATCGTACACGTGATCTTCTACCAGCCATGCCCGATAATGGTCGAGTTTTCCTTTCAAGAAAGGAGATAATGCTCCCCCGCGTGGGTCGCTTCCGGGGTTCGCAAAGTTGAATGAGGGGAGTACAATGATTCGCTTCCGTTGAACGTTCCCAACCAAATAGCATTTGTATTTTTGCCGTGTCGCGCCGTCCTGTAGTTCAATGGCAGGGTGGTCATGTCCGATAATCACGGTGCTGGCATCCGTGTATTTTTTTTCCTTTGGAACCTCGTGTCCGTGGCACACGTACGTATTCGTGTGTTCCAGCCACAATCCTACTTGTTCGAGTTTTACTTTGGCAAATCGCGCGATAGGTTCAATGGCAATATCATGGTTTCCTTTGATGATAGTAATATGTTGTGTGTGTTCGCTCAATAATTCAAGCAAATCAATCACTTCTCTCCACTCCTGATTATTGGCTTTCCCGAATCCGTGCTTAATGTCCCCATTCAATAAAATGTGTCCGATGTGGGGCTTATGGGAGAAAATGCGATACAAGTGCTGCTTCACTTCGCGGTAATTGAATCGCGGAACAAATACGCCTTGAGAATTGTAGTGTTCTTCTAATCCCAATTGTAAATCGCCTAGAATTAATGCGTCGTCCGCGGGAATGTATAATGCTAAATCCATTGCTTGAAATCCTGGGGCAATTTCCACGGGCAATAATTTCTCTTCTACTTTTTTTTCATCCATGAGGGGATTAGGCTTCTTGTTCGGCGACATGCTGCATCACCTTTTCGTGCATGCGCTTGATAAAACTGAGCCTGTCTTCGAGTTTGACAATGTCATAGTGTCCCTGTGCCACGAGGTTGAATGCGAAGGGGGAAAACGTGCTGAGGGGAGTGATGGCCATCTTGATCATTCCTTGTTCTATGGCCGTGACGATTTCCTTTGCGTGAGTAATGTCCATCAGATCCTCCAACACTTCTCTCCTGGCTTCACGCAGGATAGGAAAATTGGGATCGATGCGTTGCACGGCGGAAAGTAATAGGCGTGAGCTCATCTGTTGTCTTCCCACACTTTTTGTTCGTCCCATGTAGGTTCGGAGAATCATGAATGCTCGTGTTGCACAATGTCTAAAGCGTCTGCGCAATACTTCCGAATCGCGTAATGCCACTTCCAATATTTTTTGAAACTCCCACGAGTGAACAAGGGAGATGAGTTTTTCCACGGAGGCTTTTCCTCCAAATCGTAAAATGAATCCATTGTCTCCAAGTAGAATGTCTACGTCCTGATGAATCATGCGACCAAGTGCGTATGCATATACGCGCGAGAGCGCATCGTTTACTCTCCTACCAAATAGTGTGTGGAAAACGAAATGATTCATGTCCTCGTCCTTCACGGTTTCGATGACGATTTTTCCGTGATGGGGGATTTGGGAGAAGGCGTGCTGTTGAATGAAATATTCGTATATCGCATTCGCTGCATACTTGTCCACGTACAAATACGAGTCGATGAATTCCAGTACTTCTTTTTTTGATTTCTTGGCATTGAGCTTTTCGCTCATCAGTTTTCTGAATTTTTGTATCTCGAGTGCCAAGTCGTAAGAAAGAGGAAGCATTTCGGATACCCAGCTTGGGATGGTGGGAATTCCTCCGGAAGATTTTGCTTGGACTGTCATTCCGCGTGCGAATTGAAACTCAAGAGTGTTTCCACCCAATACAAAACGATCTCCTTTCTTCAATCGCTCCATGAAGGACTCATCAAACGTTCCAATGGTATGCTCTCCAATCTTCACGCGAATTTTGGCCTCATCTGGAATGGTTCCCACATTCGTCATGTACAGCATGCGGGCCATTTTTCCTCGCTTTCCCATCAGTCCCGTTTCATGATCAATCCATACTTTGGCATACACGTGTCGGACTTCAAGTCCTGCATACACTCCGGACAAATAATCTAATACTTGTTGAAAATCCGTGCGTGTGAGTGTGTGATAGGGATATGCGCGCGTGACTTCGGCATACACGTCCTCTACTTTTCGTGGGTCGTTTACGACTAATCCAATAATGTGCTGTGCTAACACGTCCAATGCGTTTTTGGGTACGTGCACACGGTCAATGTTTTTCTCAATGGCATTTTTCAACAATACTCCGCATTCCACCAAGTCGTCGCGGTCCAACACCACAATTCGTCCCTTCACCACATCGTGCAACTTGTGTCCCGCTCTACCAATTCGCTGTAACGCGCGCGCCACTCCTTTTGGAGAGCCGAGTAGAATGACCAAATCAATATATCCAATGTCAATTCCTAGCTCAAGGGATGTCGAGCTTACGCACACTTTGTATTTTCCTGTCTTGAGGTTGTTTTCCACTTGTAAGCGGTGTTCGCGTGAGAGTGAGGAATGGTGTGCCCCGATGAATCCTTCGTATTTACTTGGGAACTTTTCCTTCAAATGGTGCACCACCCTTTCTGTGGCGGCGCGCGTGTTGGTAAAGATGAGTGTGGAGCGATGGTTGCCAATCAAATCGTCCAACAAGTGATACACTGCCTCATCTAAGTGTTTTTGAGTGGTGTTAATCAAATCCGGCAAAGGTGAAAGTACCTTCATGTCCATTTGTTTGATGTGTGAAACATCCACTACTTTACATGGTCGTGCTTTACCATCCTCATTGTTTCCTACTAAGAAGTGGGCAATCTCATCTAATGGTGCAACGGTAGCGCTCAATCCGATGCGTGTAATTTCAGGGGCAAGGCGTTGCAGGTTCTCCATGTTGAGCACTAATTGTGTTCCTCTCTTTCCGCTTGCGAGTGCGTGGATTTCATCGATGATAATCCATCGAGCCTCTTTCATGCTGAGTGAAAACTTGGGTGCCGTGAGCATGATGGCTAATGTTTCGGGCGTGGTGATGAGAATGTGTGGAGGCTTCTTGAGCATGGCCGCGCGTTCATTTTGTGGAGTATCCCCTGTTCGTACGCCCACGCGAATGGGGTATTCCTTTTTGAGTTTTTTAGCGGCCTTCTGGATTTCCTCTAAGGGCTCGTTCAAGTTCTTCTCAATGTCGTTGGAAAGAGCGCGTAATGGCGAAACGTACACGCAGTACACCTTGTTCTCTAATTGTCCGGCATCCGAGAGATGCATGAGTTCGCTTAGCACGGCGGCAAATGCAGAGAGTGTTTTTCCCGTTCCAGTAGGGGCGGACACCAGGATGCTTTCTCTGCGGTGAATGGATACAATGGAATAGAGTTGGGGCTCCGTGAATCCTTTGAAGTGATGTTTGAAGAATCCTCCAAGTAGTGGATGGAGCGAGGCATACACTTCCTTTTCAGGGTACTTCTGCGTGAGCTTGGTGATCATGTGGGATAGTTAAACTGGACAAAAATTCGGCCAGTATACAGGTGTGTAGAAATAGGATTAAAATGCGTTCGGAAGGTGGAGCGCCAATAACTGCCTAAAATTTAGATTTTGTATCCGGCGCCTTTCAGATTTTTAGTCACTATTTTGGCGATCGCTTCTGATGGGAGTTTGGTGCTCTGCTGCACAAATATTGCTTCATAGATGGATGCCATTAACACGGGCATGTTAAATATCTTGTAAACTTGGACTCCGTGTGTTTTTCGTATTTGTTGAATTGGTGAGCGTCCCTTGAATGGGCCTTTTCTTTTGCCTTCATAGTTTCGGTATTCTCTTTCGAGTTGGGCAAACTCCTGTTGTATTTGGGAGGAACTCGCTTTGCTCGGCTCCTGGTGAAACCGTCGTTGTAGTGTTCCGCTTCGAAGAGGAGGAAATCGGGGTTGGTTTCGGGATCGTTTTTGTAAGGCCATAGCAGGCTGAGCGTTTTCTAGCATTTAAACATTGGGTAAGAGAGGGGAAGAATTTGTAAAAAATCAATGCAAATGAGGGGAGTTGGGAATTATTTTTTCCCAACCCTACCCTTTTTGCCGAGGAGACGTTTTGGATCAACTTATTTTCCAAAACTTAATGCGGGAAGAGTGATGTTTCAATTTTTTTTCGCGGGTGTTGAGCGTA
Source organism: uncultured archaeon (assembly GCA_964358055.1). Classification (GTDB taxonomy): domain Archaea; phylum Iainarchaeota; class Iainarchaeia; order Iainarchaeales; family VGJJ01; genus VGJJ01. The sequence goes on from CAYHNT010000013.1 coordinate 23,267, forward strand.
ATTCGAATAAAAGAAAAGGTGGCTGGGAGTTGTCGGAGTTATCCTGTTCGAGCCAGGTGAGCCTAACTCCCAAACCAAGTTTGAGTCGTTTCATATCCGATACTTTTTCAACCACCTCTTGACAGTTCTAACCTTATTTCTGGTATAAATACGTGCCAAAACCACATTTCCGCTAACCTGAATCAAGTATGCATGTTTTCCTGTTTTTGTGTTTCAACGAGAAATGTTCTAACGCCGGATTGGTTGAATGCGGGGAGAATAGTGATTTTTGAGTATCGCATGATAATCGTTTAAATGGCCGGATTGCCTATTTCAGCGTATGAAGAATAGCCTTTCGTTGAGGGAAAAGCACGTATTGATTGAATTAGCAAAAAATTCACGCATTAGTGACCGTGATTTGGCCACTAAACTCAAAACTTCTCAACCCACTGTTACACGGATTCGTTCAAAACTCATGAACGATGAATTCGTGGATCGCTTTTTGATCATTCCTAATGTTGAAAAATTAGGCATTCAGTTTCACGCCTTTACTTTCATTCGAACCGCACACCCGGCGGTAACAAAGAAGCTCAGCCAGTGGGCCATTGAACATCCTTCTATTCTGTTTGCCTCCGAAGGAGAGGGGTTGCATAACCATACGTTCGTATTTGAATCGTTGCATAGCGACTACGGAGAATATGCACAGTTTATTCGCGTGTTTAGAGAAAAGTTCGCCGGGCAAATTTCCGACCTCACTCCTTTTTTCATTGATACGAAGTCTATTAGTAAGTTTTACCACTGGCACTCCATTGTGGAGGATCGTGTTTCAAAATTGAAAATAATTCCAGAGGACGGGAAGAAATTAAGTCGTGGGGAGCGTTTTCGTCAGGCATTAGAGAAGATTCCTAATCCCTTGAAGCCCCGAGAAACGAAAGAAACGAAAACATCGCTTCCTGAGGGCGATGCGCCCAATGAATAAATAGTATTCAATTCTACAGTTTTTCTTTGAGTCCTTTGAACCAATGACGAAGATTCTTCGAATCCACGTATATTTCAATGGCTTCTTTTCCAAGTTCTGTTTCTAGTTTTTCAAATGCTTCTTTTATTTTTCCCAGTTCTCTCTTTATTATTTTGGGGTCATTTTTTAATCTTCTTTCAAGCGCAATGGACATCTCTGCGATATAAATGATATGCAGGAGATTCGCGCACCGTATTCGCCGTCGTCCCACGATTCCTCGCTTGTGCATCACGTCTCGTACAGCGGTCCCAAAAGTTATTTCATCCTTTACTAGCTTTTCGGATTCACCGGTTTCATTTTTCGAAAAAGTTTTAATCGATGCTCAATTCGTTTGTTTAATCGCTGACGTTTTTCGACTAGCCCGTCGTGTGTTTGGGCAGCAATCACACGCAGTCTCTTTTGTCGGAGCGCAGCATGTTCGTTGGGTGGTAATCGTCCGGGCATGAACTTACTGTAGTTCAGGTCTTTTTATTTCACGTACACTTACAAAATATCGGGGTCTTCCATAGGGGCCACGATGTTGCGCGTCCCGTAACACGTGGGGTAATCGGGGCAGCTCCAGAGGGCGCCGTTTTTACCATTCTTGAGAATCATCTTCGCATCGCAATTGGGGCAAATGGGAATTTCGGTTGGAACGTTTTCGTGCAGTGCACAGGAGGGTAATTTGAGCGTGTTTTCAAGGGTGGCCTTTTTTCCGCACACCACGCATAAGGGGGCAATCTTTGTTATCGTCTGCACAACCCGAACCATATCACTATTTATCGTGAAAAGGTGTTTTAAAGAGGTCACTGTTGGCGGAGCAGAAAATACTATCTTTGGTCCGCGACGGGTTGTTTTAAAGTAGAATAGCACATTTGGTGAATCATGCCGCGCAAGCCCAAACCATCGCATGCTGAGTCTTTTTTTTCCCCTAAGAAAGCACTTATTTTCTCCCTGGAAAACGTTCTCATTCCCGGGAAATATGTGGAGGGAGTGGATGTATTGGCTTCCAAGCGGTTTTTGAAACAAATCATGGGATTTTGCTCCAAGAAAGGAATCGCAACCTATCTCATTTCCGCCTACCCTGAGAAAGTGTGTGAACAAAAAGTGAAAGAGTTTGGATTGGGTTCCTTTTTTGCACCTGAAAATGTGAGGGGGGTTCATTCTGCGTATTTGACTGGTATGGAGGCCGTGGATCGTGCGCGTTACAATTCTAAACTAGCCGATGATGCGGAATGCACCGATGAGTATTTTCGCCAAGTGGAAATGCAAAGCATCATGAAGGAGAAGGGATGGGAGGGCCGCGACCTCGTGTTGATTGGCCATGACTATTGGTTTGATGGTTTTTACACGCGGCGCTATTCTCAAGTCGATGTGGCGTTTGTGGAGAAGAATCTTACTTCACGGGGAAAGCCTGTTGTGGAGCACGTCAATGGACTGTGGTACATTCCCCTTGAGTTAGGTTCAATCAAAAAAATTAGTGAAGGAAAAATGCCTGCTCCTAATTATGCTCCATTAGATGCGTGGGCGAGTGTTACCCTTACGGAAGAACTTCTTGGCGCCAAGGGCTTCAACATGGTGAAGCGCGTCATTATCGAGCGAAAAAAACCTAATCTCGGGTCTGATTTCCCCAATATGGTCCAATAGGTGGTTTATTCTATTTTTGGAGGGTACTCACGCAACCTTTTAACTCTTGTTACGCATAGGATACAGCATTTGAGGAGAAAGCGGAGATAAAAACAATGAAAAGTCCGTTTGCTGTCGAAAAAATACGTGCTCGGCAGGTATTTGATTCGAGGGGATTTCCCACTATCGAAGTGGAAGCCGTTTCGGGATCCATTGTGGCCAGCGCCACCGCCCCTGCGGGAGTAAGCAAGGGTCGTTTTGAGGCCCATGATTTGCGCGACGAGGATTCTTTTTTAGGAATGGGCGTGCAGAAGGCCATCCGTAATGTTAACGGTCCCATTCACAATGAACTCAAGGAAATGAATTCCGTTCAACAAGCGGACATCGACAAAGCGCTTATTGATTTGGACGGGACGCCCAACAAGTCAAAATTGGGTGCCAATGCTATGATTGCCACTTCCATGGCCGTGGCTCGCTTGGGTGCGCGGTTGCAGGACAAGCATCTTCATGAGCACATTCATTTTTTGGTGGCACAAGGAAAGCACGCGAAACATGTGCCTTCACTTCCTTCTCCTTTAGTCAACATGTTGAACGGCGGAAAGCACGCCGGTAATGATTTGCCCTTCCAAGAATTTTTAGTGGAGCCCACTAAAGCAAAGTCCATGGCGCACGCGTTGCAAACATGTTCGGAAATTTACCACACTCTCAAGGCGCACGTGGGGAAAACCTTTGATGTGCGTGCAACAAATGTAGGGGAAACCGGTGGTTTTGCCATTCCCACCAATGATGTTCATGTGGCCCTGGATGCGATTATGAATGCAGCCAAGGAAATAGGGCATGAGAAGCAAATCAAGATTGGTCTGAGCATTGCCGGTTCACATTTACGAAAGAAGGGCTCGTATATGATTGATGGAAAGCCCCTTACCTATAGGCAATTGATCAACTATTACGCCAACCTCGTGGAACAATATCCTATTTCCGTTTTAGAGGATCCTTTTGCAGAGGATGATTTGCAGGGATTCCAAGGACTCATGGCGCGTGTGGGAAACACTCATCCTGTTGTAGGCGATGACTTATTGGTTTCTAATCCCACGCGAATCAAACGCGTGATGGACTTGAAGGCCTGTAATGGAATGAACTTGAAGCCCAATCAGGTGGGAACCGTTTCGGAGGCACTCGAAGCATTCCAGCTCGCACGCGAGGCCAAGTGGACAATCGTTGTGAGTGATCGTGCAGGTGAAACCGAAGACGCATTCATTTCAGATTTAGCCGTAGGAATTGGTGCGGATTACGTGAAGGCCGGTGGCTTCGCTCGCTCCGAACGCATTGCTAAATACACGCGATTATTGAGAATTGAAGAAGAGCTGGGAAAGAAAGCCGTAATGAAGAGATAACTGCAGAATTTTACTTTAATCGTCTTTCCATATTTTTCTTTTTTTTGTGTCTTCTTTTTTAGGGAAATTAGCGGGTCTTTTTGTTCGGTCCTCATACTTGCTTCCTAATGGTGGGCCTTTGACTATTTTTTCGGCCAACTTGTGCACGCCCATCTTGGGGCTGAAGAGCATGGGGGTTTCTTTTTTTTCTGCCTTTGGTTGGACCTTTGGGAAAGAAGGAAGCTTGAATGTGGGCAACTGGAAATTCACCTTCGGCGCGCCCTTTGAAGTGGGCTGTTGTGCATTTCCTGTCTTTGCTTGTTGTGCAGATTTGAATGCGGTCGATTTTCCCATGGAGGGTTTCATTTTTCCCGTCTTCACTAAGTAAAAGAGGATGATTCCGCCCACAATAATTCCCACAAGTAAAAATCCTGCTAGGAAATAGGGATTGCTTGTGAAGGGGTTGGGTTTGGAGTCCGCATTCACATCCTCGTTTGCACTCATTCCTTCTTCGGTTTGGAACAAAATGGGAAGACGTTTCCCTGTTTGATAATCAATGGGGTTGGATGCTTGTCCGTCGTTGGGGATGTTGGCGAGTGCTTGGAATTTTCCATCTTTACTTACTTCAATTACACATGATCCATTTGAATCCGTGGTGCATTTTCCAATTACTGAACATTGTTTTTCAATTTCATCAATGAACCCCACGAGCGAGGCAAACGAATTGGCACATGTGCTTCCATAATCAATTAGAATAATTTTAACATTGGGCACCCCTGCGTTAACATCATTTACTAATTGCACATCCACTCCCGCGTCATCTATTTTTCCATTGCAATCATTGTCCATCCCATCTTCGGTTTCCACGGCGCCGGGATAAATGTTATTTGAATGGTCATTGCAGTCCACCATGAGGTCGCACGTGGTCACGCCATCATTATCTTCATCAAACCCATTGTCTATTTCTCCATCACAATCGTTATCGACTAAATCACAGGTCTCGGTTCCCCCTGGGTGAATGCTGGCATCGGTATCATTACAATCATATTTCACCATGTTCCCTGCGCACACCCCATCGACGTATCCATCGTCATCCCCGTCCACGCACTCCTGGCATCCTTCTTCGATTATTTTCCATGAGTCGGCCGCGGCGGACACGGCTAAAATGTTGTTGCCTGGATCCGGGGAAATGGCATTGGCCATTTTGCTGTCCAATTCGCTCGGAATGAGTATCTTGGCTTTTTGGATGAGTGAATAGGCCTGTGTTTGAAGTCGTGCCTCTACCGAAGAGTCGCTTTCCACACATGATGCGCGGAGGAAAACATTGGCTAGCATGATTTGGGCGAAGGGCCTGTTTTCAGTGTCGAGGGAATAACTGGCGTATTTGACGGGGTCTCCGTTCTTTTTCATTCCGGACCCAATGATGTCAGTCTCTTCTAATTCGAGTAAGTAGTTCACGGCTGTCTTGAAATTAGTATTCGTATTGTAAATGTCGGGGTATGTTTTTTGTAGCTGGTAAAGAATGACCCCCGTGTCGGTTACAAATCCCTTGGTCTCGGCCACCGTCACGTTCGCTGGATACGCTTCGTATTTTTCGCTCCCGTCATCCGGTGTACACGTGTTGGGGTTGGCTCCGGGTCCTTCCCAGCGCGTGTAATCTTTGTAGCTTCCATCGCATTCCTGTAAGGATAGGATTCCGCTTGCGATTAGTTGGAATCCTTTTTCATGGGTTTGGTTTCCCGTCTCCACGCTCAAGTCATGCAGAAATAAAGCCGCTTGCG
>CAYHNT010000014.1:0-26282 GCA_964358055.1 uncultured archaeon
CAATTGGGTCAAAAAAACACCCAATAAGGTTTGGAGCAAGCAGCACGCCAAATATTTGGGCGGGAAATAGGATTATTTTCTCAATCTACTTCCTTGTCTCTCAAGCCAGGCCATCATTTCTTCTTGGCGGGGTTGAGGGAGGCCTAACCATTGCTGAAATGCGCGCTCTTCGGCTTCGCTTTTATTTTGTGCTCGCGTTCGCACGAGCGGGTCAATATTTTCTTCAATCCATTTAACAGTGGCCTCGCGCTTGGCAGCAGGTTGTTTCAACCATTTTTGGAATGCGCGTTCTTCCGCTCTGAATTGACCGCCTCTGCTTGATGTCACGGCTCTCAATGTGGGTATCCACTTGGGGTCGCGGCGCACGCCGCTCAATTTGTAGGGTGAATTTTTTCCTTTTCCGCGCGCGCGGTTCTTTTCTTGTTGCGTGCGTCTGCGTTCTGTGTCTAACTGTTCCAACACCTGGGTTCGACCTTGGAGAGAAGGGTCTTTGCTCAATGCATATTTTCCAGATCCAGCCAGGCCGACTTGTATGAGCGAAGAGTGGCTGGCCCTTTTTGTCTGATTTAGCGCTTTGGTCCGACGGTTGACGCTAAATCGACTTGCCATTCCTACTTTTCGAGCGGCGCGTTTGATGGATTCAATTGGCATACTTTGGAAGGGCGAGTTTGTCCTATATATTTGTTGGCTCAACAGGGTATTGGGTATTTGGAAGGGAAATAGCAGGGCTCGCGCCCATTACCTATTTAAATGATTCCCCGGGGGATTGGGTTATACCGCGCCGGAAAGGGTGGCTAATTCCCCTTTAGTGTTGGTTGGTAAAACAACAAAAAAGGTTCTGGAGGAATAAAAAATGGCAGAAAAGCCCCATATCAATTTGATTTTCATTGGTCACGTCGACCACGGTAAGTCCACCTTAGTTGGACGCTTCCTGTACGACTCAGGAGCATTAGCGGAAAACGAGTATCGTAAGATTAAGGAAGAAGCCGATGCCCGCGGAAAGGGATCGTTTGCCTTCGCTTACGTCATGGATAACTTGAAAGAAGAACGCGAACGCGGAGTGACGATCGATGTTTCATACAAGAAGTTTTCAGGACAAAAAAATAATTTTACCATTATTGACGCCCCTGGACACAGGGACTTCGTCAAGAACATGATTACGGGAACCTCACAGGCCGATGCGGCCGTGTTGGTTATCTCCTGTAAAGACGGTCCCCAAATGCAGACCAAGGAACACGCGTTCCTTGCAAACGTGATGGGAATCAAACAATTAACTGTGGCCATCAACAAGATGGACGAAATGCAATACAAGGAAGACGCATTCAATAAAGTCAAAGATGAAGCCACTAAATTAGTTAAGATGGCTGGATTCAAAGACGAACAGTTTGTGGTCATCCCCGTATCGGCATGGATTGGAGACAATGTCGCCAAGGCCAGCACCAACATGCCCTGGTATAAAGGACCCACGCTGTTGCAACGATTGGACATGTTGAATGCCCCCAAGTTGCCCACGGACAAACCCTTACGTTTGCCCATTCAGGACGTCTACTCCATTAAGGGAGTGGGAACCGTTCCTGTTGGAAGAGTTGAGACGGGTGTCATCAAGCCCAACGACAAAATTATTTTCATGCCCTCAAAAGCATTAGGAGAAGTTAAGTCATTGGAAGCCCACCACGAACAGTTGCCCCAGGCATTGCCCGGAGACAACATTGGATTTAACGTCAGAGGACTTGAACGCAAAGACTGTAACCGCGGAGACGTGGTCGGTCACCAAACCCATCCTCCAACAGTGGCAAAGGAATTCGAGGCACAGATTGTGGTGTTAAACCACCCTACGGCAATCCCTGTAGGCTACACGCCCGTGTTCCACATGCACACTGCCCAAATGTCGTGTACTTTTTCAGAACTGAAAAAGAAGATCGACCCCAAGACGGGACAGACTGCAGAAGAGAACCCCAAGTTCTTGAAGACGGGAGACGCTGCCTTGATTAAGGTAATCCCTCAGAAGCCCTTGGTGGTGGAGGAATTCAAATTATTCCCTTCTCTCGGACGATTTGCTGTCCGCGATATGGGACAAACCGTTGCTGCGGGAGTGGTGTTAAAAGTCACCCCTCGCGACAATTAAATTTTTTGAAAATGGAAAGAGGAATGATACTGTTATGCAAAAAGCACGAATCACGCTAACCAGCCCCAGCTACGGGACATTGACGGACATATGCGGAAGAATCGTGGACGTTGCAGACAAGACCGGGGTTAAGCACTCCGGAGTCATTCCTTTGCCCACCAAAAAATTACTCATCCCCACACGCAAGAGTCCGTGCGGCGGAGGAACCGAAACCTATGAACGCTGGCAGATGCGCGTACACAAACGAATGATCGACATCGAATCGGACGACCGAACATTACGCCGAGTGATGCGAATTGACATCCCCGAAAATGTCCAAATCAAAATTGACTTCAAAGAAGGAAAGTAGTTTTTCGAAAAATAAAACGAATCATTTTCTTTTTTTATTTCAGCATTAAATTCTTTTTTCGTTTCGTACCAATTACAAAAAATACATTTCTAATTTTTCCTTACTTTCTTCGTCCATTCCCGAACTTGCCTTGTTGAGATTGGCTTTTCTTATAAAGAATGCTCCACCGAGTAGTTTTTAGTTACTGACATCGAGGAGGTGTCTTGCAAATGGATCAAAAAATTGGATCATGGGCATTCATTATTGGGGTGGTCATTGCCATCATTGCCGGAATATTAGGCGTGAGTGTCTTTGGCGACTTCGCAACATGGTTGCCCCTGTTGTTCGTGATTTTGGGAATCATCATTGGATTGCTCAACATCGCCGATAAAGAAATCAACCACTTTTTGGTGGCCGTTATTGCCTTATTGGTGGCAGGCGCCGTGAACTGGGCAGTCATTCCAGTAGTCGGAACCTGGTTGGCAGGAATATTTTCCAATATTGCCACCCTCATGGCACCGGCCGCAGTGATCGTAGGAATTAAGGTAGTCTGGAATATGGCCAGTCAGCACTAAAACCTTTTTCAAAAAGGTTTATCAAAAATAATCGAAAAATCAAATAGGGTTGCAGGGAACGCCTTCCTGCGCCCAAATTCTTTTTCTATTACTAAAAATGGCTATCGTAAAAAAGAATATTTAAAGAGTCAAACCATGTTTCATATAAACTCAGAAGCATACATAACTAAGTATTGGGAGGTCACTCTATGAAAATAATTGCAATCGTGAGTACATTACTGGTGGTAGGAATTTTGCTTACCAGCGCCTCTGCCCAAGAAGCAAGCGAATCAATTTCAACCGAGTCTATTTCTGAAACAAGCGAAGTAGCACGTGACAATCAAACCGAACAAGCAAGCGAACCCTCCATCGAGGAAGCGCCTGCCGCAGAGGAAAACATTCCCCCTGCGAATGAAACAAGCGAAAATGAATTGACAATTGAACCTGTTCCCATCGAAAACGATGAGGAAGTTGCTGAAGAAATAGTTGTAATTGAGGAAGAAGTAATTGTTGATGAGGTAATTGTAACTGAGGGAGACGTAGTTGTAGACGATGTCGAAATAGTTGCAGACGTTGACGAAGAAGTGATGGTCAACGAAGCAGCCGATGGGATTGTTCCTGCAGCTGAACCTCCCGTGGCTCCTGCTGCGGATATAGTGGAAACAGGAAATGAAGATCCCAGAGTGACAAGCGAAGGAAGAACACCCCCTAGTGGGGCGGCTGAACCTTGTTTAGCTACTCCTGATGGCTGTTCCCCTGACGTGACTACGCCTACTACTGCATGTCATTCCTGCACCACCACCCCGCCCTGCGTGAATGGAAGCACTGATTGTCCTTCAGGAAATGAGAGTGAAATCCTTGAGGCGAATTCAGGAAGCGGAGACGCTCCTTTGTTTGCTCCCTGGAAATTCAATAAAATAATCCCCGCTGCGTCAACGCTTGAAGCGCCTGCTGAAGTGGAAGCCACATTTGCTGGAGAAGGCCCCGATCCCAAAATTGTGGCGAGAGCGGATGGACGACATAAGGAAGTTCCCGTGGTGTTGCTTGCACCAACCCCCACACAAACACCCATTAGCGGATTCTTCACCGGAGCCAATCTTCCTTGGTTGGGATTGTTGGTCCTGTTGATTTTCGGAATCGTGTTGTGGAGAAAGAAAGGAGAATAACTCGTAATTAGTGGGAGGGGAAATTAGTTCCCTCCTTTTTCTATTTTTTTTTAACTCTCGAACGCCCATTATTCACGCCCCAAGGGGACCCTTTTTTATTCTCAAACTCAATGGTCGCGATATGCCCCAACCGGAAGAAGTGGATGAGATCAATGAGTTTCTCAAGAACAGGAGAGAGAAACAACGACTGGGAGAACTGCCCCAGGAAGACTATACACCTGGCTTCGTCAAGAAAGTAAAACTGGCTATCTTTGGGAAACCCACGCAACCCAAAATAATGCTCACCAGTTCACAGCCCTCTTATGCAAGCTCAGAAGCACAAGCCGCCGTGAGAAAACAATTACAAGAAATGGTGGACACCCAAAACACTGCAAAACCAAAAGCATTCGCCACACCCACTGTTGTGCGTGCAAATACTCCACTCGTCCCAACACCACGATCTTCAACACCCACTCCTTCTCTTTCATCGTTACCCAAACCAACTGCATCGCGCACATTTGGAAACGTGCCCTATCCTCCTTACATTCAACGCGGACTCGCAAGTCTTCCAAAAACTATGCCCGCGCCGGTTGCAGTTCAGCGACCCCAACCTATCTCCGTTGAAAATAAAACCGTTTCACCATTGCCCAATTCTTTACCCACCCCACGTCCGACCATTCCAACTCCCGTTCGTGCAGCACCTACGCCCGCACTGCCAGTGACTCCTTCTCCCATGGTAACCCGTGCCCCATCACCTGCACCCGTGCGCGCATTCACAACGCCCACTACCAATGCACCCAGGCCGTACTATTCCGCACCTGCTTCCGTTACCAAGACACCCATTCCCGTTTCCACTTCTCCAAAAAAATCCTTTTGGAAAAACATATTCGGAGCAAAACCACCCGCAGCAGCTGCGCCAACACCCGTAACATCACAAACACCACTTGCTGTGCCTAAAATGCCAACACAAGATTATGCGTACTCCCCAATTGCAGGGGTGCAAAACAAAACACCTGTGAATGAATACAATCCCAATGCTGCATTCAAAGAAATTACGCCCGTGAATAAATCCACTACCGCACCCGCGCCATCACCAGTATCTCCTGCACAATCATTTCGTCCAACACCTACACTTCCATCCGCCACCAAACCCACGTGGCCGGTAGCAAAAACAGTGAGTGTACCCATGATTACGCCACAACCCAAACAAAATCAAACAGAAACTTCTTTTACGAATGAAAAATCACCCAAGCCACGCATAACAGAATCAACTTTACCCAGTATTGCAATGGGAGATGGGACAGCAAAACCGTATCTTCCTCCATGGGTGAATAAAGTGGGTACACCTTCCCCAATGCCTCCATCCCCTTCGTATTCGCCTTCTTCTCTTCCCTGGGAAGGAAAACAAAATTCCAATTCTGCTTCTGTGTCGAAAGAAATAAAAGTAGAGGAAATGTCACGCGAAGCCAGGAGCCGAACATTTACTCCAGTGCCACAAAATCCTACCGTTTCGCCCCACGATGCTGCGGTACAAGAAGAGCTGAGCGAAGAAGAGGTATTGGAACGCCTCCCTTTCGAAGAAGTAGAGGGGCTTTCTCAGAACGACTTGGATTATTTGGACAAAAAAGAGAAGGAGCACCGCGAGGCCCAAAAGCAACAGGATTTGGACCAGGGAATCCCCAGCGAGCTCAAGAACACCCTGCGTAGGCAGTCCTCTCAGCTGGAGAACGTACTCCAATCGACCGGAACCGCCACCCCGGACGAAAAACAGGAGATTTTACGTCGATTGAAGAAAATGATGGAAGATGAGGGCCATTCAACCTAAATGTTCACTAATTAACTGGAAAAGTAATTCTATTTAAGGGTAATGGGGCCCATTATATACGTCATGAACGCCCTGCGCGCCATCATTGTTGCCCTTCTTCTTTTGAGCATGGTCCCCTTCACGTATGCCGATTCAACGTGTAACGATATTGAACTTTCCCCATTGAGCGTAAACTTCTCCGAGAATAAAGAAAACAAGTCCATCACCTTTACCATTGAAAACGAAGGAGACGAGGACTTTGAACTCGACGATGTTCGCGTACAAGAAAGCTCACCCTTCTTTGATGTGAGTGTGGATGATTTTCCAAATGAAATCCAAGAAGGCGACCACGAAACATTACGATTAGAATACGACACCGTGAATGTGAATGGAAACGAACAAGATAATTTTACCATTCAACTCGAAGGAGAATTTCCCGCAGACGACGAAGAATGTTCATTTTCTGATTTGACTTTCTCCATTGACGTTACGATTCAAGAAGACGACGAAGTATGTTCAATGATTGAAATTATTGCAAACGACGTTTCGGTTACGGAAAACTCAAACATCACACACACCATTACTGTGCGAAACAATTCATCTAATGATTTTACATTCCAAGGATTCGATGTATTCGATGACGGAGACTCATTCAGCGCCAACGCCGAACCTCCTTTCTCCGATTCGGATTTTGAAAAAGAACTTACACAAAACTCAAGCAACACGTATACTATTGAAATAAACGCACAAGGTGTCTCCCAGGACGAAACGGATTTTACATTCGTTGAAATACGAGGAGAATTTGAAGACGGAGAAGACTGTTCATTCAATGATATTTCAGGAGAATTCGAAGTCACGGTGGAAGACACTGGAATTGCAACGGGAATTTGTACCGAAATAAACGTGAACGTGCCCTTCATTACTGTTCATGCAGGAGAAACTTCCTCACATGCATTTACTGTGGCAAATAATTCAAGCCAAAATTTCATTGTGGATGAATACGTGATTACAGACAAGAACTACCAAGTGGAATTCGTTGAAATATCCAATCCTTACCTCGTAGAATTCGAGACGAGCGAGGAACTCGCATTCAATGCAATAGGATACTCCAACGTGGGAAGCTACGATAGCAATGCATTCCTTACACTGAAAGGACACTTCACGGACGGCGGAACATGCTTAGTGAACGCCAAAAAAATGCCTTACCAGTTCATCGGTAACGAAAATGGAACGTGTAACTCGTTCTATGTAGGACTGAAGCCCATTACTATTCTCAAAGGAAACGCAAGCGTGGATGTGTTGCTCAACAATCCATTGAACTTTGATGCTAAACTATTCATTTCAAGCGACAAAGGAAACGTTTCACCTTCAACTATCGTACTTCCTGCCAACACCTTGAAACAATACACGTTTAGCGTATCAAACACACAGGAAAACCAAACACTCTTGGTCAAAACATCCATGCAAGGATGTATTATTCCTGATGTCACCAGTAAACTATTATTTTCAGGATTAGAAAACGCACCCGTGCAATTTGTTGCGCCCCCTGCAACCATGAATGTTGCCGGAGCAAAAGAATTTGCGATTCACATTGAAAATAATTCAGCATTCACACAAGAAGTTGAAATCACGTTGATCGCAAAGCCCGGAAATCAAGTTTTTACAAAAACAACTTTCATTTCAGGGTTGGACGAGCCCTTAATTTATTTGCCTACGAATATTTTGCACGGAAAAAGTTTGGCCGTTATTCAATTGAAGAGTGCAGGATACATTGTGTCGCACACCATTCAATTGGAAAACACACCCATTGCACAACCTGCCCCCTCAGACAATGATGATGAAATTGGTGGTGCATTCAATGGAATTGTCACTGGACTTGTAACGAGTGGATTTGGATTCTGGCTAGGGGTTCTCGTATTAGTCGTGTTAATCGGCCTCTGGTACGCTGCCCAGCCTAAGGTTTTGGTCAAATCGGAGCGCATCCTTTTTGGAGGGAGCCAAAACGTCCCCGCAGAGGAAGTTCCCGAGGAAGACGTCGAAGAGGCCTGGATGAACCCCCCTAAGGCCACCCCTAAGTCCAAGTAATTAGGCTTTCTGATTCCCAAAGGGCCATTAAGCCCCTCCGTTTCCCATTTTGAGGCATTTTATTACGCCCCCTTGAGAGGTTCGTTTATATAGCTTTCCCAGGGGATTTCATTAGTAAATAGGGGCAAACTGCTTCCTGAAAAAAGGAAGTAACTGCTACGGAAAATAATTCTTTTTCTGTACGCCGTTTTGCCTCGATTTTGAGCTATTCGAGGAAAAAAACATGGTTCGCGCGCGACACAATCCCCGTAAGGGAAGCCTGATGCACAGGCCCCGTAAGCGAGCCTACAAGCAGACCCCGAGTTTTAACTCATTCCCCGAAATGAAGGGCCCAAGCAAGCCCATGAACTTTTACGGATACAAAGTGGGAATGGTCCACTTAATCGCACAATCCTTACACGCAGGGGGGCGAATGGACAAGCAGGACATGCAAATTCCCTCGACCATCATTGAGTGCCCTCCTATACATGTGTGGGGCGTGCGTGCGTATCGCGAAGATGCATACGGAACACACGTTGTAAACGAAATCACCGTGGACAAGCTCGAAAAGAATGTCCAAAAAAAATTGAAACATTTCAAAAAGAAATCAACCCACAAAAAGAACGCCACTCATTCTAACACAAACAAACCCGTTACATTCGAAGATTGGGAAAAAACAAAAGAAACACTCTCTTCAATAAAATTATTGATTCACACTGCACCTGAAAAGACCGCATTTGGTCAAAAGAAAGCCGAAGTTGCCGAACTAGCACTCTCGGGTACGGTAGAAGAACAACTTGCATTTGCAAAATCAAAATTCGGACAAACACTCTCAGTGAGTGAAGTGTTCAAAGACGGTCACACGGTAGACGTGAAGGCCGTTACGCGCGGATTTGGAATGGGTGGAGTGGTTGCACGATTTGGTGTCAAGACATTCCGTCCTAAAGCAAAGTACATCCGTGCAGTGGGATCCATTTCACCCTTGAACCCTAAGACGGTACAATTTTCCGTCGCACGACCTGGACAATTAGGCTACCACAATCGTACGGAATTCAACAAGAAAATTTTGAAGATTGCCAACGACACCGCTAAATTGAATCCCAAGTCCGGATTCGAACATTATGGTCCGGTGCAAAACGAATACGTGTTGATTGCAGGAAGCATTCCTGGCCCCGTCAAACGATTAGTGGGAATGCGCGAATGTATTCGACCCAATCCAAGTGACCATTACAAAATTGGACCCGTCAAATTGGTCTCAACCACCGGAGGCGCACTGTAATGCCTTCCATATTTTCCTCAGAAGGAAAGAAAGTCAAGGAGATTTCACTCCCTGCCGTTTTTCACACCGCTTACGACCCCGCACTCATTCAGCGCGCCGTACAAGCCGTGCAGACCACGCGCATCCAAGCATTTGGAACTAAACGCGGAGCAGGAAGAAGCAACACGGCCGAATACATCGGTGTCAGAGGAAAGCCCACGGAACATCGAACCATTAACGTGGGAAAAGCACGCTTACCTCGATTGCGAAACAAGAGAGGAATATTGTACGGAAAAGTGGCATCGATTCCTCAGGCCGTTGGCGGACCCCGCGCACACCCTCCTAAAGTTCAAGCCGTGAACATCGAATACATTAATGTGAAAGAACGAAAGAAAGCCATTGCCTCCGCCATTGCCGCGAGCATAAATCCTAAATTGGTCAAGGCACGAGGACATTTGTTTGATGAACACACATTCCCTTTGATTGTCGACGCAAGTGTGGAAAATACGGCTAAAACAAAAGACATTCTGAAAATACTTGCATTGTTGCACGTCGAAAAGGACGTAGAGAAATCAAAAGACAGTAAACGTACCCGCGCAGGAAAAAACAAGAACCGCGGAAGACGATTCAAGCGAAAGAAATCATTATTGATTGTTACTGATGGAACAAAACCCATCTACAAGGCCGCACGAAACCTTGCGGGTGTGGAAATTGTACAGGTGCAATCATTGAACGCCGAACACTTGGCACCCGGTAGCCTCGCAGGAAGACTTACTATTTGGACCGAGAACGCCATTCACGCATTGGCGAAGAAGGAGGCCGTGTAATGGCCGAAAAAGCAATGGCTGCACAAGCCAAAGAAGCTCGAATGGAAGAGAAGGCTAAAGCCAAGCCTGTCGTAGAGGAGAAAGTCGAGAAGAAGGAAGAAGCCAAGAAAACCAAAGGGTTTGCCATGGACCTCGAGGACTTTGGTTTGTTACAGTATCCCTTGATGACAGAAAAAGCAATCACACTTATTGAGAAAGAAAACAAACTTTCTTTCATCGCCACCGAACGCGCAACGAAAACGGAGATCAAGAAGCTGGTTGAAAAGGTTTACCATGTAAAGGTCGATAAAGTCAACGTCGTAAACGACATGAAAGGAAGAAAAAAAGTGACCGTTAAACTCAACAAAAAATACAAGGCCGAAGAACTCGCAGCCAAATTAGGTGT
This sequence comes from uncultured archaeon, assembly GCA_964358055.1. Taxonomy (GTDB): domain Archaea; phylum Iainarchaeota; class Iainarchaeia; order Iainarchaeales; family VGJJ01; genus VGJJ01. The sequence goes on from CAYHNT010000014.1 coordinate 10,491, forward strand.
GATCTAGTATGGGTAAGCGATTAATCCACCAGCGCCGAGGAAAAGGAAGCAACCGTTTTGCCGCAAGCTTCCACGGAGTCGCAGACATTCACTATATTCCCTATTCCCCTATTCAACGAGAAGGAAAAGTATACGGACAAATCATTGACATCGTGGATGATCCTACAAAGACAGCAGTATTAGCTTACATTCAAATGGAAGACAACACCATGACCTACAACATCGCCGGAGAAGGCGTCATGGTGGGACAAAAAGTCGAGATAGGAAAAGACGCCGCACTCAAAATTGGTAACATTTTACCCGTCAAATACATCCCTGAAGGAGCACCCGTATTCAACGTGGAAATACGCCCAGGTGATGGGGGAAAACTCGTTCGAGGAAGCGGAGTATTCGGATTAGTTGTTACCAAAGAAGAAAACAATGTTTTGATCAAGCTTCCAAGTACGAAAACCATTCGCGTTCACCCCGATGCACGGGCAACCATTGGTAGCGTTTCATGCGGATCACGCGTGGAAAAACCATATATTAAGGCGGGAAAGAAATACCACGCCATGCACGCACGCAAGAAGAGACACTCGATTGTTCGAGGAGTCGCCATGAACCCTAACTCTCATCCCTTCGGAGGAAGCCAGCACCACCCCGGAAAGTCCAAGTCTACGGCGAGAAGCGCCCCGGCAGGACGAAAGGTTGGAGCCATTGCATCCAAGCGAACAGGACGAAAGAAGAAGAACTGATACGGAGAATGAAAAATGGCCAAAGAATTCACCTACATGGGAAAAACGCTTCCCGAGCTCCAACAGCTTTCAGTCGAGGAATTTGCAAAGCTTACGAACGCACGTGCAAGACGGAGCATTCAGCGCGGCCTAGACAAGACCATGTTGGCCAAAGTCATGAAGAACTTCGAAGCCAACAAAGGACAAAAAGCATTGCCCACCGCCAAAGCACTCCGAACTCACGTAAGAGAATTTGTCATCATCCCACAAATGGTAGGATTGAAGATTGCAGTGTACAAAGGAAACGCATTTGAGCCCTTCGATGTGCAACCCGAGATGTTGGGACACATGGTGGGAGAATACATTTTCACACGCAAACAAGTCAAACACGGAAAGGCCGGAATCGGATCCACCAAATCAAGCTCGGCGGTAACGGCAAAGTAAAGGTGAAATGATGGTCAAGACAACATACAACTATGTCGGAACGTTCAATGCCGAACGAATGGCCAGAGCCATCTCTACCAATCAACCCGTGAGTTTGAAATACAGCTTAGAAATATCACGCACCATCAAAGGAAAAAACCTCGAGGACAGCATGAAATTTTTGAATGAGGTGATGGACCAAACACGACCATTACCTTTACGTACGTACCACAAGAAAGTGCCCCATAGAAAGGGAAATGCCATGATGGGAACCAAAGCAGGACGATACCCTGTACGCACCTGTGAAAAGTGGATTACTTTACTCCGAAACGTCCGCTCGAATGCCGACGTGAAAGGATTGGATGTTAAAAAATTACAAGTGGTTCATGCCACCGCATCGGTTGGATTTCAACGCATTCGAAACCAGTCCCAGGGAAGAATCAATGGAAAGTCGCGCAAATCAAAGAGTGCGCACATCGAAGTGATTGTGAGGGAAGTGGCCTAACATGATTGAGAAAATGTTCGTCAAACAAGGATTGAAGAAAGTCCAACTCCACCAATACTTGAAAAAGGAACTCGGAAGAGCTGGATTTACCGGATTCGAAATGGTGAAGACACCCCTTGTTACACGAATCATCGTAAACGTGTCACGACCCGGATTAGCCATTGGAAAAGGCGGACAAAACATCCGCACACTCACCGAAACGATTGCCAAAGTATATGGTGTCGATAATCCTCAGCTGGAAATTAAGGAAATCCCCACCCCTGACTTAGATGCCAAGAGCGTGGCGGACAAAATGAAGAACATGATTGAAAGAGGATTCGCTTGGAGAAGCGTGGCATTCCGTACACTCCAAGATATTGAGCGCGCAGGTGCACAGGGAATGGAAATTGTTCTCTCAGGAAAGCTCGCAGGAAAGGGCGGAAGAAAACGACAAGTGCGATTTGCTAAAGGATACATGAAGAAAGTCGGAGACCAAGTTAGTTTGGTCGACGAAGCCAAGGTCACAACGTACCCCAAAGTGGGAGCCATTGGAGTCATTATTCGAATTATCCGACCAGGTGTATTCTTCCCTGACAAAGCCGATGTGCGACAGATTCTTCGCGACAGAAAAACACTCGCAACAAGCGCAGCCGAAGCAGCTGTTGTGAAAACAGAAAAGAAAGACGATGATGTTTCTCCTTCCGAAGAAAAAATGGAAGAAAAAGTAGAAGCCAAAGAGGCCGTTAAAGTTCACGCAAAAGCAAACAATGAAACAGTCGAAAAGGAGGGCGCCGCATGAATAAGAAATTGAAAGAACTCCGCGCCATGGGACTGTCAGAGCGAATGCTCAAACTCAAAGACTTGACGAACGAATTAGCGAAAGAAAAAGCAGTCAAGTCAACGAATACTCGACCAGAAAACCCTGGTAAAGCAAAGAGCCTGCGCAAACAAATCGCACGCATTTTCACAATTAACCAAGAAACAAAAAAAGGAGAGGTGAAGAACTAAAGATGGAAACGGTATGCGCCACGTGCGGATTGCCCAAAAACATTTGCGTTTGCGGACAAATCGCCAAAGAAACACAAAAGATTACCATTCGGACTGAACAACGAAGGTTCAAAAAATTCTTGACCATTGTTGAAGGCCTCGAAGAAGGAATCGCAAAAGAAGTGGCCAAGACCCTGAAAAGCAAACTCGCGTGCGGAGGAACAATCGAAAAGGGACGCATTGAGTTACAGGGGAAACACCGAAACGAAGTCAAAAAGATTCTCATCCAAGAAGGATTCAAGGAGAGTTCCATTCATGATTAACACGAACCACTACACCATCACCCGGGAGAACCTCCCCATTCATGAGATTATGGGTCTCCAGGTGCAGGTTGTACGTTCTACAGATCCCAAGAAGAAGGGAATCAAAGGAATCATTGTGGACGAAACACAACGAACACTTGTCATCGAAACGCGCAACGAGGAAAAAATACTCCCTAAGAACGAAAGCACATTCGCATTCGACCTGAATGGAGAACTCGTGGAGTTAGATGGAGAAGAATTAATGGGAAACCCCATTGAACGATTGAAGAACGGGGGAAAACACTAATGGCTAAGAACACTCAAACCCGCAAAGCAGAAGGAAAAACCTATCCCGTTCGAGGAAACGAATTCGTAGGACGTGTAACGAGTGCAAAGGCACCCAAGACAGTTACCGTACAACGAGAAGTCGTCGTATACTTGCCCAAATTCCAGCGATACAAAAAAGTTCGCTCAAAAGTACGCGCACACAATCCAGAGTGGATGAACGCGAAGGAAAACGACATTGTTCGAATTGGAGAAACACGAAAGATTAGCAAAACAAAAGCATTCATCGTCACCGAAATCGTCGGACATGCCAAAGCAAACGTGATTCACGAAGAAATGACGGAAGGCGCAAAGCCCGTGAAGGCAGAAAAGGAAACCAAGGAAGAGGAAACCGCATGAAAGCAATAAGCGCCTCGATTACGAAAGGACTCACCAAAAAGTCACGCTGCACCTGCGCAGACAACTCAGGGGCGAAGATCGTCGAGATTATTTCGGTATTCCGACACACCGCACGTAAGCGTATGCAGCCGCAAGCAGGGGTTGGAGACATGGTCAACATTGTGGTCAAAACAGGAAAGCCTCAAATTCGAAGCAAAGTAGAACGCGCTGTCATTGTACGCGTAAAAAAAGAATTCAGACGACCCGATGGGACGCGAATCAAATTTGAAGATAACGCCGTGGTATTGGTGGATGAAAAGGGATTACCCAAAGCATCTGAAGTGAAAGGAGTTATTGCCAAAGAAGTCGCCGAACGATTCCCCAAAATAGCCGGAATCGCAGCCGGAGTGGTCTAGTATGAGTACGATTAACCCCAACAAACAACGAAAGGCCGTATACGAAGCGGACGTGCGCATGCAGGGTAACCTGATGAGTACACACTTGTCCAAGGAACTTCGAGACAAGCACAGCCGAAGACACGCACCCGTGAGAGTAGGGGACACCGTGAAAATCATGCGCGGAGATTACATTGGAAAAACAGGAAACGTCAATCAAGTGGACCGAAAACGAAACAAAGTATTCGTAACGGGAATCATGCGAAAGAAAACAGACGGAAAAGAAGCATTCCTGGCATTCCGACCCAGCAACATTATGATTACCACCCTTGACATCAAGGACAAAAAACGATTCAGAAAAGCAAGCACCAAAAAAGAAACAACTGCGAGCAAAAAGGAGTAATAGTTATGGCAAAGAAAGGAAGCAACAACAAACAAAAAAGATTGTCCGTTTCGGGCGCACGACACTTGCAGCGAAAAGCACACGCATGGACGATTCGACAGAAGCCCGGTGCACACACGCAAGACGCGAGCGTACCATTAGGATTTGTAGTCAGAGACATGTTGAAACTTTCAAACACATTACGCGAAGCACGACAAATCATCACCAAAGGAAACATTTTGGTTGACGGTCACGTCCGAAAATCGTATCAGTTTGCAGTAGGATTATTTGACACCGTTTCAATTCCCAGTCTTAAGAAACACTATCGCATTGTATTGGATCACAAGGGACGACTAAAGACACTGGAAGCAAGCGACGCCATGGTGCAAAGCAAGCCCTCCAAAGTAATTGTGAAAAAGAAAATGCCCGGACAAAAACTCATGATTCAAACCCACGACGGTAAAACATTCCGCGACGCCCAACAAAGCGTGCGCGTGGGAGACTCTGTTTTGATTAAAGAAGGAAACAAGATCAGCGAACACTTATCATTAGTCAAAGGAAGCCACGTATTCATTACCGGCGGAACACACGTGGGGGAAATGGCCCAAGTGGCATCCATCGTGGAAGGAACCATGAAGCGAGACAAATTGGTTGATCTTATTGAAGGAAAAGAAAAGTTCCAAACCACCGCAGAGAACGTCATGGTGATTGACGCCAATACTGCCTCATGGTTGAAGACCCTACACAAGGAGGAAGCCGCATGACTGAAGAAAAAGCTTCCATGAAAGCCATCCGCGTGGAAAAAGTAACCATCAACATGGGAGTTGGAGAAACAGGCGAAGCCCTGAACAAGGCCTCCGAGATTATGAAAAAACTCACCGGAATGGTACCCTTGCAGACACGATGTAAAGTGAAGATTCCCACGTGGGGAATACGTGAAGGATTGCCTATTGGAATCAAAGTAACCTTGCGTAAGAAAAAAGCCGCAGACTTCCTCAAGACTGCACTACAAGCAAAGGAAAACACTCTTACTAAGCGTAACTTCGACAAGCGCGGAAACTTTGGATTCGGAATCAAAGAATACATTGATCTTCCCGGAGCAAAATACGATCCTAAATTGGGAATCCGAGGATTCGATGTGTTAGTCACACTTGAACGACCTGGATTTAGAGTCAAGAAACGACGCATGAGACCTTCCGCAATCGGAAAGAAACACATGATTACGAGAGAAGAAGCCATGGGATTCATGCACCAAGCATTCGGCACTAACGTCGTGGAGAAATTATCATGATTAACGAAGAAAAGGCCAAAATGAAGGCCGAACAAAAAAAGAGACCCAAGACGGGACGAAGAACGTACTGTAAGAACTGCGGAAACAACAAGGGAATGGTCCACAAATACGGGATCAACTTGTGTAGACGATGCTTCAAACAGTTTGCACCCATGATGGGATTCAAGAAGTACAGCTAAAATGGAGGAAAAAAACGATGAGCCAAATTGATCCAATCGCCGACGCGCTGACGCACATTCGAAACAGCGAGACCGCCTCCAAGCACATCATTGTGGTGAGCCCTGGCTCCAAGTTGTTAGGACAAATTTTACGCGTAATGAAAGAAAAGGGATACGTGGGAAGCATTGAAGAGGTCGCCGAGCGACACAAGAAAATGTACAAGGTGGAACTGATGGGAAAAATCAACCAAATCGCCGCCATCAAGCCCCGCTATGCCGTAAAGAAAAACGAATTCGAACGATTCGAAAAACGATTCTTACCCGCACGAGACATTGGAACCATTATTGTGTCCACATCTCAAGGCGTCATGACGCACACCGAGAGTAAAGAGAAAGACATCGGAGGAAGGTTGCTCGCCTACATCTACTAAAAAAAACAATTCATTCGAAGTGATACTATCTATGGCCAAAAAACAAGAACACACGGACGTTGAGATTCCAGCCGGAATCACCCCTACCTATACGCATGGGAAACTTGCACTAGCCAAAGGCGGAAAAAGTGTACACAAGGATATGGCCACACCCGAAGTGAAGGTCACTATTAATGGACAAAATGTCGTCTTGACTCCCATCAACGAGCGACGCAAAACACACGCCATCCTACACGCATTCCAATCCCACGTGAAAAACTTAATCCGCGGAGTGGAAGACGGATACACGTACAAGTTATCCGTTGTGCATTCACACTTCCCCATGAACATTAAAGTGAAAGGAAACATTGTGGAAATCTCCAACTATTTAGGAGAAAAGAATCCCCGCTTGAGCACGATTGTAGGAAAAGAAACCAAAGTGGACATTAAAGGAAAAGACATCACGGTCACCGGAAGCAACCTCGAAGACGTCTCTCAAACCGCAGCGAACATGGAAAAAGCCACGCGCGACACGAAGAAGGATCAGAGAGTATTCCAAGACGGAATTTACATTACACACAAGGGAGTGGAAGCATGAACGCAGAAGAAAACAAACTGAATCACCCTCCCAAGACGGGAACACCCAAGGCGGAAGCGCACGAGTCGACACACTCACAAGAGCCTACGGACGCAAAGCCTGTCATGCATATTAACAAGGAAGTCAAGAAGGAAACAAAACCCGTTACAAAACCTGCAACCGATGAAGCGAAAGAAAAAGTAAAAGAAGCGAAAACAAAAACACCCGCATCTAGCACGAACAAACCTGCTAAGAAAAAAGGAAAGAAGGACGTGTGGGTGAAGAAAGAGAAGGCCGCAAAGGACCCTCAAGCTGAAAAGACAAAAGAAGCATTATCCAAGAAATGGAAACCCGTGTTTTGGGGACGATTCGGTAAGAAGAACTTACGCACGCGAAAGAATCCAAAATACGACAAGTGGCGCAAGCCTCGAGGAGAGGACATGCAGCAGCGAAAGGATGATGGTGCAGTCGTTGCAGCCGGATACCGAACGCCCAAAGCCATTCGAGGAATCCACCCATCAGGATACGAAGAAGTATTCATTCAATCCGCACGCGACTTAAACAACGTCAAAAAGACACAAGTGGCACGATTCGCGGGAACCATTGGAAGAAAAAAGAAAATTGCCCTAATCAAAATAGCCAATGAGAAAAAAATACGGATGTTAAACTAAACGGTGAAAAAAAACATGAACCCACGAAAACTCAAACGAATGGCGGCCACGATCATGGGAGTTGGAGAGAGTAAAATATGGATCGATCCAACCCAAATGGTCAAAGCAACCGAAGCCATGACGCGAGACGACGTGAGAGGATTGATTACTCAACGTATTGTCCGTAAACGAAAAGACATGGGACACTCACGAGGAGCTGCACGAATCTTACACGCCAAGAAGCGCGTGGGTCGAAAATCAGGACCTGGTAAACGTACAGGTACTAAGAAAGCACGATCAAAGCCCAAAGAACAATGGCAATCACGCGTGCGCGCATTACGACAGACGCTACGTGAAACACGAAACGATAAACAATTCAAAGGAAACTATGCCCAATTATACCGACAGGTCAAAGGAAATCATTTCCGAGGAAAAAAACACCTGCTTCAAACATTAGGGGTTGAATCCAAATGAGTAAGACCAGCACATTCAATGTTCCATTCCGGAGACGCAAAGAAGGAAGAACCAATTACTACAAACGATTGGCCATGGTCAAGAGCGTCAATCCACGCGCAGTGATTCGTAAATCAACCAATCATTTACTTATTCAATTAGTGCAAACCGAACACGGAAAAGATTCCGTTATTGCATCGGCCCACACCCAAGAATTGGGGGGATTTGATTACAAGGGACACGGGGGAAACATTCCAGCCGCATACCTTGTGGGCTATCTCTTAGGAAAAAGAATGATTGAACAAAAGAAAAACGTCGAAACCATTGTCGACTTAGGCGTACAGCCTCCTGTGCACGGCACACGATTGTTTGCCGCAGTCAAAGGATTAGTAGATGCTGGAATTAATGTGAAAGCCGATCCTATTTCATTCCCTAAAGAAGACCGATTGAAAGGAAAACATGTGGAGGCATTTGCCAAAAAGGAGCCTTCTAAAATGAATCGGAGCCAGTTTGGTTCATACGTCAAAAAAAGCATTTCCACGGAAGGCTTTTCGAATATGGTCGAAGCATCCAAGAAAACAATTGACGGGCGTGTTAAAGCATGAGTGACGATCAAAAAAGAGGACCACGATCCGGACGACCCGGCGGATTCAAAGCCCGAGGCAAGCCTCCAGGCGCAGGAAGAGGAAGAGGCGGAAGCGGAGGATTCGGTGGAAGAGGAAAGCCCGGCGGATTCGGAGCACGCACACCCGATCGTAGAGGCGGACGAAGAGGAGAACTTCCACGAAAAGAATTGATGACGGATGAACAATTGAAAGAAATGCAAGCCTCCGCACCCGATTTAGGTGGAGAGCGAACCGAGAGACGATTATTGGACGATTGGATTCCCAAGACGGAAGCAGGAAAACTGGTTAAGAGTGGAGAAATTGCCTCCATGGAAGACCTGTGGGCGAAACACTTGCCTATTTTAGAAAGCGAACTCGTCGACATCCTCGCACCCAACCTACAAGAAAAAGTAGTGGATACACGAAAGACAACGTACGTTCGTGCATCTGGAAGAAAATTCAACTTCTCCGCATTCGTACTTGTTGGGGATGGTAAAAATTATTTAGGATTTGGAATGGGATCAGATAAGGAACGATTCCCCGCCATCCGAAAAGCCGCACGCGTGGCACGATTAAACTTAATGCCGGTACGAATTGGTAGCGGAAGTTGGGAAGACTATTCCAACACCACCAAGAGCGTACCATTCAAAGTCACAGGAAAAGCAGGATCCGTACGCGTAACCTTGTTGCCCGCACCCCAAGGAACCGGATTAGTTGTGGGTAAACAAATTCAGGACGTTTTTAGATTTGCAGGAATCACCGATGTGTGGGGACACACGAAAGGAAGCTCCGACACGAAACTAAACTATGTCCGTGCGGCCTATGATGCCATTGCACGATTGAACCAAACACGCATGTCGCCTGACATGGTCAAGAAATTCGCACCTAAAGGGGGACACTCCTAATGTACGCCGTTATTCGCATCCGCGGACTCAAGAATATTCGACCTGAAATCAAGCACACGCTCGACTCGTTACAATTAGATCGAAAAAATCACTGTGTACTTGTTACGAAGAACGTCACCATGGATGGAATGTTGCACGTCGTAAAGGACTATGTCGCATTCGGACCCGTCAAAGACGAAACGGTTGCCAAACTCTTAGAGAAGCGCGGACGATTAAGCGGAGACATTAAGATTTCACCCGACTTTTTGAAGAAACACAACGTGGCCAACGTACAGGGACTTGCACAGCAAGTAACAAGCGGAAAAACAACGCTCAAGGATATTGGAATCAAGCCCGTTTTCAGATTAAACTCCCCCAAGAAGGGATTTGGGAAAGAAGGAATCAAGCGAGGAGTGGGATTAAAAGGCCCGCTCGGATTCCACGACAAGGGAATCGACTCATTGCTCGGACAAATGATGTAAAAATGGGATGATGGATTATGGTTGTACGAAAACGAAGAAAAGTAAACAAACAACTCGGTGAGCGAACTCACGGACACGGAGACACGAAGAACTGGAGAGGTTCAGGTAACCGCGGAGGAGTTGGACGCGCAGGTAGTCACAAGCACAAGTTTTCCAAATACTGGATGACGTTTGGTATCAAGCGAAGACTGGCTAATTTTTATCCTAAAGGAAAATCCTTAAACGTAGGACAAGTGTCCGGACAAATAGAGAAATGGATGAAGCAAGGAAAAGTGGTGGAAGAGGATGGAATGATGATTATTGACGGAAAGAAAGTCGGTCTCTCCACCTTGTTAGGAAGCGGAGAAGTGAAGGGAGAATGGTTAGTGAAACATGTGCGTGTCACAGAGAAGGCACGACAGAAGATTGAAGCTGCTAATGGTGAAATTACAGACGAATTTGAAACAGCGAACGGCGAGACGAAAGTCAGAGACCCGGGCGTTGGGGCAGGAGATAACGCATGACATTTTTTGAGCGACTCGACCCCATCCTCAAATTATTGCCTGAAGTACGGAGACCCGAAGTGGCGCCTCCGCTGATGACCAAAATAATGTTTTCGGCATTAGCACTGATTCTCTTTTTCGTCATGGGACAAATCGAACTGATCGGACTCACCGGTACTTCGATACAACAAGTGGAAGCCCTCCAGACTATTTTGGCCTCCGATATTGGATCACTTATTACCGTTGGAATTGGCCCCATTGTGTTGGCCTCCATTGTGTTACAATTGTTAGTCGGAGGAGGACTCATTCAATTAGACTTGAGCATTCCCGAAAACAAGGCACGATTTACTGCCACACAAAAATTACTCGCTATTATTCTATCTTTTTTTGAAGGAGCTGCATTCTTAGGATTTGGAATACCCGGAGTAGGATTCCTCACGGCAGCACCTGGAATGTTTTTGTTTGTTGTTTTTCAAATTGCATTAGGATCCATTATTTTGCTCTACTTGGACGAACTTGTAAGCAAGTGGGGAATTGGAAGCGGAATTGGATTGTTCATTGCCGGCGGAGTTGCACAAGGATTCTTTTGGCAAGTGTTCCGACCCGCGGACGCATTTGGTAGCGCGGGAAGAATATTTACTATTGGTCAATCGCTCATTGAGGGAAACCCCTACGCTGCATTTGTGGGATTGGTTCCCATCCTGTTCGTTATTTTGATTTTCTTAGTCGTAGTGTTTGCGGAAGGAATGCATGTGAATATTCCTATTGCTATGGGACAATCGGGCGCAGGCGGAAGGTATCCAGTGAAATTTTTGTACGTGAGTAACATGCCGGTGATTCTGGCAGCGGCATTGTTTGCTAATATTCAATTATGGAGTTCGCTCGTCGCGGGAGTACCGTATCTGAACACGCTCTTCTCTGGATTATCATGGGCCACTCAGCCTCCAAGAGTAGGGGGAGGATTTTCATTAGTCGAGGGGCTATTAACATTGGGTATTACGTCAACCACTGGAATTGAAATCGCCCAGGCACTCGTTTACCTCGTCGTATTAGTGGTGGCCTGTGTCATATTTGGACGATTCTGGATTGAGTTGGGCGGACAAGGAAGTAAGGCCGTATCTGAACAGCTTGATCGGAGCGGAATGAGCATCCCGGGCTTCCGACGTGACCCTAGAATCATGCAGAAAGTGTTGGATCGTTATATCCCTCAAGTCACCATACTGGGGTCCATCTTCGTGGGACTGCTTGCAGGACTATCCGACATTACAGTGGCATCATTAGTGTCAGGAACCGGGGTGTTGCTGGCAGTGGGAATCGTGTATCGATTATATGAAGAACTAGCCAAGGCGCAATTAATGGATATGCATCCCGCCTTGAAGGGATTCTTCGGGGAAAAATAAGGGGGCCATGTCACACGTTTTAAAACATTCCCCAGGGGATTTGGGTAGAAACGCCCTTTTTTTGGGGCGTAAAATGGAGATTGTGACTCACGCGTATGTTTGAAAATCCAGCCATCCAATTGGTGCTCGTATCCGCCATCTTTGCCGTTATTAGTCAAGTCGTGCAATTGGTTGTGGGCAAGCGCCACGAGATGCGGAAAACCCAAAAGGCCATGCGCGAAAAGAACAAAGAATTCAAGGAGCTGATGAAAAAAGGAGAATCACACAAAACGGAAACGGAACGCGTTCAACGAGAGATGCTGGATTTATCCACGCAGAGCATGAAAAACATGCCCAAGCTCATGATCGTGAACATGATTGTATTCCTGCCCCTTTTTGGATATGTCTCCCAAGCATACGAAGGAACCAAAGTACCATTATTCTTCCCGCTCAACTTGGTGTGGGGAGCACAAGGGGACTGGTTCTGGTTCTACGTGCTCTGCAGTTTCCTCATCTCCATGATCGTGAATCAAGTGCTCAATGCATATGATGAGAATAAGGAAAAGAAAAAAGGAATGACGATTACACATGCCCAATAAATCCGAACGAAGAAAACACCGCGCGTTCCGCCGCTCTGCTAAAGAGACGAGAATGTACACGAAGGGAAAGAAGCACAAGAAATTGAAGTGCGCACTATGCGAAAAAAACTTACATGGAGTACCCCACGGAGCCTCACGTTCCGTTGTTGCTAAAATATCAAAATCACAACGACGCCCCACCGGAGCATTCGGCGGAATACTTTGCAACCAGTGCAAAAAAATGATTATGAGCGAATCCGTTAAAGTGAAATCCAGGGTCAAGAAAATGGACAACGTGAACATTGAGATTCGACCATACATCAAACAAGTGAGCGTGAACTAATATGGCCGGAATTTTTACCATAGGAAGAGTATGCTACAAGATTGTTGGGCGAGACGCCGGAAAGAAAGTAGCAGTAGTTGAGAGTGCCAAGAATGGATTTGCCATGATTGAAGGGGCCTTTACCAAAAAAAGCAAATGCAACCTACAACACTTACTTCCGACTACGGAAAAAATCGAAATCGAAGAAAGCTATACGCGAGAACAATTACTCAAAAATTTAGGAAAGGGTGAATAAAAGAATGGCTGAAGTACGATACATTGTTCGAATTGCAGGGAGAGACATTAATGGAAACCTCCCCATTTACCGCGCACTCACAAAAATTAAGGGAATTGGTATACGATTGGCACGAATCATGGCCTACGAGTTCCAAAAGCAACACGGAGTGGCATACAACCTCCCCTTAGGACAGCTTCCTGAGGATATGGACGCCAAACTCGAAGCCATTGCACTTGCGCCCGCGGCACACCGCGTACCTGAATGGGCATTGAATCGAAAGAAAACAAACGAAGGAAAATCAACCCACTTGATTATGAGTGATCTTGACTTTGCCATCCGTACGGACATGCAGACCATGAGAAAATTGAAATCATACAAGGGAATCCGACACTCATTGGGACTTACCGTTAGAGGACAACGTACACGCACGAGCGGAAGAAAACGAGGCTCGTCTGTTGGAGTTGAAAAGAAAGTTGAAGCAAAGCCTGCTGCAGGAGCAAAGCCCGCAGCCAAAGAGGAGAAAAAAAAATAATGGTGAACAAATATGGGTGACCCACGCTTTCCACGAAAAAAATACGGAACCCCCAAGAAACCTTGGGATAAAAAGTTGTTAGAAGACGAAAAAGTGCTTAGGGAAACCTACGGATTACGAAACAAGAGAGAAATCCGAGGAATGGAAGCCATTCTTCGACAAAAAAGACGAAACGCTAAGCAAGTGTTAGCACTTCCACTGGAACAACGCGCAGCCAAAGAAAAAGAACTGATTGACAGTTTGATTCGAATCGGCGTCATGCGAGGAAACCCCTCATTGAACGAAGTGTTGTCGTTGACCATTGAGGCATTCCTCGAAAGACGATTGCAAACCATTGTGTGGAGAAAGAATTTAGCGAACACCATCAAGCAATCGCGACAATTCATCACCCACGGACACGTGAGTGTAAACGGTACCAAGATGACCGTCCCTTCCTATTTGGTTACGAAAAATGAGGAAGCCAGCATTGCGTATTATGGTACACCCATGCAACTGCTTACTCCTCAGCAACAATTGAAAGATAACAAACAGCTCGCCACGGACTTCGCCCAAATGGCCGGAGAACCCGGAGCAGCCGAAAGCAAGCTCGCGGGAGAAAGCGACCAAGCGCCCATTTCCCCTGACGTTGCAGATGCTATTAGAGAGAGCGAAGCGGAACAAGGAAAGTGAAAAACATGGCTGGAAAAGAAGACAAGATTGGATTGGTGCACATTTTTGCCACGCACAATAACACCATTATTTTGCTCACCGACTTAACGGGAGCCGAGACATTGGCGAAGTGCTCAGGTGGAATTGTGGTCAAGACCCAACACAAAGAAGGAAGCCCCTACGCCGCCATGAAGATTGCCGAAACCATTGCACAAAAGGCAAGAGAAAAAGGAATCTCATTAGTGCACATTCGCGTACGCGCCAAAGGTGGAATTCGCCCCCGCAATCCCGGGCAGGGAGCCGAGGCTGCGATTAGAAGCTTGACTCGAAACGGTATGCGAATACTCTCCATTGAAAACGTTACCCCTGCTCCACATGATGGAACCAGGAAGAAAAAGAAACACCGGAGTAAGAAAGTATAATGAACTTTTAGAAAAAGTTCAATCAAAAACAAAAAAACGGAGGAAACACGAATGGCCAGAAACGCAATCAAAGTGCTCCAAGACAAGGGAAATTCTTCCCACATTTTGATTAAAGGAACGAATACGGCGACCATCAATGCCATTCGACGCGTATCGATGAGCGAAGTGCCCATATTGGCCATTGAAGAATTAGGTATTTACGAAAACAACGGTGTACTATTCGACGAGTTCTTAGGACACCGTATGGGACTCATCCCAGTGAAAATGGATTCCAAATCCTACAAAATGGGAGACAAGAGCAAGTTCTCCATGGACATTTCAGGACCTGGCACCGTGTATTCATCTGAAATCAAATTTTCAGATTCAGCCATTACCGTAATGGACCCTAAAATCCCATTAACCAAACTCAAAGCGGATCAACGCATTCGAATGGAAGGAGAAGCCGTCGTGGGACAAGGAAAAGACCACGTGAAATTCCAACCTTGTGTAATTGGTTATCGTGCATTGCCCGTATTCAAAATCCAAGACGACATTCCCGTCGAGATGATGAACAAAATTGCAGCCAGCTGCCCCGTGAACATCATTGAAGTGAAAGGAAAGAAACTCAATATTACCCAAGAAGCCGACTGCACATTGTGCGGGGCATGCGAAGAGACCGGTGGACAATACATCCAAGTGGACGCCGATGACACCGGATTCATCCTCATGATGGAAACCACCGGCGCACTCTCAAATCAGGAAATCTTGCACCAGGCGTGCGAGATTCTTCATCAAAAAACAACCGATTTTATCGAACAACTCAAGGAGGGGCTATCCGAAAAGTGACGTTCAACTTATCGAAGGGACAAGCTTCTTAACCGTTCTCAACCCCAACACTAACGCTGGGGTTCCCGAGCGGTCAAAGGGGCAGGACTTAAGATCCTGTGGCTTAGTGCCTTCGAGGGTTCGAATCCCTCCCCCAGCATAAAAAAAAACAAAAAAAGTGAAAAAAACCATGAAACGAACCGGACCCACCAGCACCAGAACGCGAGGACTCGCTGTACAATTAGAGAAGCACGGAAAGACAACTGAACAGAACGCTTACCGAATCATTTCCGAAATGATCCAAACCTCTACACGTATACGTGCGGAAGTAAGTGTTGGACACTTAGCCCGATTACACGACACGTACAAAGACAAAGTGTTGGTTGTACCTGGAAAAGTTCTTTCGCAGGGAGATAAACAGGTATTTATTTTACCCCCCAATACAACAAATTCATATCTTCAAAAAACAAACCGTCAGATGAATGCCGTATTCCAAGAGAACCCTCCCCTCAAAAACGATCTTGAAGA
>CAYHNT010000015.1:0-23714 GCA_964358055.1 uncultured archaeon
AGTAATGATGGTAAATAATGCGAGCACCAGAATGAGCATATTGATTTTGGAAAGGGTGAATTCAATCATGCTGCCCACACTCACCCGGATGTCTTCAAATACGCACACACAATAGGAACGGTGGCCGTCAAATCGCTCGCCTTGAGAAAAGAATACGTGCCCACTTGAATGGATTCACTTGTAAAGTCCTGCAACACCCATCCCTCGCTTGAACGATCCGGGCATTGTGCACTTCCTTGCGCAGGAAAAACCGTACTCGGGGAAATATCT
The DNA here is from genome assembly GCA_964358055.1 of uncultured archaeon. Classification (GTDB taxonomy): domain Archaea; phylum Iainarchaeota; class Iainarchaeia; order Iainarchaeales; family VGJJ01; genus VGJJ01. Next base: position 271 of record CAYHNT010000015.1, read on the forward strand.
ACACATTTGGTGAACGTGTTATCCGGACTCTTGAATTGTAATAATGAACAGATACTACGTGCGGAGGAGCAATAATTCGAACAAATATTTGGATCCGTAGAGTCAATCATTTGCACGCACATAATGCGCGTGTTTCCGGAGAGTGCGGAAAAGTTCGCACAATCATTTATTTGCGCCCCACATTCTCCGAAAGAGAAGCGAAACTGCGCACTTCCTTTGCCTGTGGCCACATTCTGGATGTTTTGGGCCAGTCCCTCGAGTTGGGAATTAATGGTATTCGTGCAGGTCTGTTCTTGCAAGCGTTGAATGGCTTGGTAGCCTGCGAACAAAACAAAACCCATGAGTATGACCGCAATGAGCAATTCGAAGGGGGCCGATTCCTGGCCAGACTGTCCTATTCTGGATTTCATCACCTGAGCAAAGCGATTTGAGCATAAAAAGGAATTCGGCGGCGCACCCTCTGCAGGCTTATATTCAAACTTTTCATATGCGTAGAATGCCCTCTCCCTATTCGTATTCATCCCTCTCACTTTTTGAGTCGTGCCCCCAAGCGTACGCTCACAAGTACGTGTGGAAAACAAAAATTCCGGAGGAAGAAATGGCGTTGGATTTGTACATGGCGTGCGGGAGCATTGTTCACTCTGCTTTAGAGAATGCGCATCGCACATTCTTGGACAGTCATCACTCCATGGACCTCGAAACACTCCAAAAAACACTCCCTGATTTATGGAAACAAGCACTGGCGGAGTCTCCCATTCCTATTGATGAAAGCGAATTGGCTCCTTTTCTCCAAAAAAGCATGGACAATGTTTCTTGGTATTACCAAAACTTTTTTTCCAAAGAAAAAGAGGCCACGATTGCGGTGGAGAAGCGATTAATGTACCCGCTTAATCCGCAGCACAAGCAGTGGTTGATCGGTTTTGTGGATCGTATTTCACAACCCTCCGACGATGTGATCATTGTTCACGACTACAAAACGGGGAGTAAAAAATTAAGCGAAAAATCACTCGCGACGGATTTCCAAGCACAACTTTATGGGGCCATGGTGGCACATACGTATTCGGCTCGGCAACGAATTGAGTTGCATTGGCACTATTTGTCGCACCAAAAAACAGTCAAGAGCGAATTAGAACCGGAGAATGTACGAAATGCAGTGCAAAAGGCCCAAATGTTAGCGAATGCAGTTGAATCCCACAAACAGGCGCAGCTTTTTCCCACCAAAAAAGGATGGCAATGTTCACGGTGCGATTTTGTTTCAGTGTGCCCGGCACAAAAAGGCGCACTAATTACAACGAAATAGGCGGGAGTATTCCGGGGAAGAAAATAAACAAAATCAAGAAAAGTAACAATATTCCAATTCCCTCACCAAAGTCATTCCACAACACAACGACTACGAGTCCAAATGCCCCAAACCATAATGGGGAAAGGCCTGCGTGCACAATATAGGCGCCCGCGATGAGCCCTAACACAAAGAGGAGCATGAGAAACGACCCTACTTTCTGGGCGAAAATCTTGGTGCCCTTGACTACTCCCCTGAAAAATTCTGCAACGGTACCCATATGAATCTTAACATAACTCTCCTTCGTTTATTATTTAAAGCACGGGGCCATTTTTGGGGGATATGGCCTCTAATAAGCTCAAAATAGGCGCGCATTGCGTCCCGTGCGAGGGAGGAATTCCTCCCTTTACAACAAGCGAGGCCAAGACTTTCCTGGTGTATACACCGCATTGGAAATTGAAAAACAAGCGACTAGAACGGGCATTTATTTTCAAGGACTTCAAGCAATCCTTAGCGTTTGTGAATCGTGTGGGAAAAATTGCGGAAAGAGAAGGGCATCATCCGGATATTGTGATTCACTGGAACAAAGTCGAGTTGAGCATATGGACGCACGCCATTTCGGGATTGAGTGAGAATGACTTTATTTTGGCGAGAAAAATCGATCAGGTTCCGTTGAAATAAAATCGCCCCAAAGGGGGGTTTTTAATCCGCATGAACGTCTACACGCTATGCTAGACATCCATTTCATTAGGGAGAACAAGGACAAGGTACGTGAAAATCTATCCAAGCGACAGCACGCACCGTATGTGGAATTGTTTGACCAACTCATCTTAGAAGATGTGGAATATCGCAAGGCCTTGCAGGAAGTGGAAGGCTTGCGTGCGAAGAAAAACCAATTAACACAGCAAGTGGCGAAGGTGAAGGACAATCCGATGGAAAAACAGTCGCTGATTCAGCAAAGCAAACAAATCGGGGAACAAATCGCACTCAATGAGAAAAAACAAAACGAGCTGAAGGAAAAAATTCACGTTTATTTGATGCGCTTACCCAATATTTTGGAATACGACGTTCCGTTTGGAAAGGACGATACGCAAAACACGGAACTGCGAAAATGGGGGAATATTAAATCCTTTGACTTTGAACCTCATCATCACGGACAGATTGCAAAGAACATCGATGGGGCAGAATTCGAGCGTGCAGTGAAAATAAGCGGTGCGGGTTTTTACTCGTTGAAGGGTCCATTGGTTTTACTGGACATGGCGTTGCAGCGCTACGCGTTGGATACGTTGATGAAAGATGGGTTCGTTCCCATGAGTCCCCCTTTGATGATGAATCGCAAGGCGTATGAGGGAGTAACCGATTTATCGGAGTTTGACGCTCAACTTTACAAGTTAGAAAATGAGGATTTGCATTTGATTGCCACGAGTGAGCATCCGCTTACGAGTCAATTCATGGGTGAAAACATTCCCTCAACCCAGTTACCCGTTCAGTTGGCAGGAATTTCTCCTTGCTTTAGAAGGGAAGTCGGGAAGCATGGGTTGGACGAAAGGGGATTGTTTCGCGTGCATCATTTCAATAAAATCGAACAAATCGTATTGTGCAAGTCTCAAGACTCCCATGCGTGGCACGAACGGATGCTGGGGAACACGGAGAAGATGTTCCAGGGGCTTGAGATTCCCTACCGTATCGTGAATGTGTGCACGGGGGACATTGGGATTGTGGCGGCCAAAAAATACGACATTGAGGGATGGTCGCCTCGTGAGAAGAAATATTTTGAATTGGCCTCGCTTTCAAATTGTACTTCCTATCAGGCCGTGCGATTAGGAATCAAGTTTGTACACCCGGATGGAACCAAGGAATACGTTCACACGCTCAACGCGACGGGGATTGCCACATCCAGAATGATGCGTGCGGTGCTGGAAAACTACCAAACAAAAGAGGGCGGGTTTACCGTTCCAACCGTGTTACAGCCCTACATGTACGGGCTGAAGGAAATTCGACCGGTGGAAACTCGTTAATTCATAATGTGTGGTGGGGTATGGTTGCATCTACTCGCACGATTGGTGTCATTTTATTTTTTTTTCTTGCAATTCAGCTTATTTTCATTTCATTGCCCGTCGTGACGCCGGACGAGGCGTTCTATGCGTGGAAGACCGTCACGATTAGGGAAAATATTTTTACATTTTTTAGTCCTTCAATCTGGGAGAGCCATCCTCCTTTTTTATCCTTGATCGCCGCATTTATTCCTCTTGAGCCCCACATCGCGCTTCGATTAATCTCTATCCTTTTTGGTGTGCTCGCATTGTTCCTCATGTTTGGTTTATTTTCGCGTTGGCTCGAAGTGCATGTGGCAACTTTTGCCACTATTCTAATGGCTTTTCACCCAGTGTTCATGATTAGTTCGCACTATGGTTTGTTGGACATTCCACTCTTAGCAGGGGTACTGCTTGCCATCGATGGGTTGGATCACTATGTTCGGAGAAGAAAGCTAGGTTCCCTTGTTGCGGGGGGAATTGTGAGTGTTTTGGTTAAGACTAAAGGGGCGGCCATTGCCTTGCCTCTTCTTCTATATGAGTTCCTTATTCGGATAATTAATATTCGTTTACCGCGTTTGCGCAAGCTAACAGCGTCTCTTATTTTTCCGATCGTCGCGGGGAGTGTTGCTGTTTTGGGCTACTTGGTTCTAATTTTCCTTCTCCAGGGGACAATTTCAACTTATTCCCAATGGGAGGGGAATGTTCTTTCGTTTTTGCGGCTGGTCCCTTGGTTCATTTGGGTCTTTTTTATTATTGGGTATCTGGGCGCTGGATCCATTTCTCGTGGGTCATTCTTGCGATTTTGGTGCGTGTGGGGGGCTTGCATGTTGTTCTTCATTTCATGGACTCCCGATTCTTATCGTTTTTTCTTGATTGGTTTTCCGGTTATTTTCTTATTCATTGCGATGGGATATAACCGTGTGGCGTCGCGCCTTTCTTCAATTGTCCCTTTTTGGTCGGTTCGTGCGGTTGGAATTCTTTTCATTACGGCTTTCTTTTTGTTTCAAGGGTTTGGTTTTTTTTACATGAGTCAGTGGTCGTTGGATAAGAGTGTTCCAGTCCAGTGGGTGGGTTCGATCGAGGAGGGCACGGTGTTTACTGCGTTTCCTCAGGAGATTCGTTACTTCTCAGGTGTTTCTCTTTATCCCCATGGAATATTACGTATGGTTCCTTCTCGTGAAGAGATTTTTTTGAATGACTTAGGTAAAGTCCCACATCCAGTTTACGTGATAACTGGAAATCATGGGAGTCCTTTCAATGGGGCTTACATTAATCCTGCATTTCTGAACGACCAGGGTTTCATTCGCATTGAGCGAATCGATTCAACCAGTGAAGATGGTCCCTATTCATATTTTTGGGAACTCTATCGGTTGGACTGATTCTTCCTGTCGATTGAAATAATCTTCTAGGAAAGGAAAAAATATTTTATCCTATTTGTGGCGTGGTCGTCGGGGTGGTCGTGGTAACCAATACGATTGAAGGGGTCCTTTTTGCCTCTTTGGTGGCAGTGATCCAATCTCTTTGGATTCTTTACGCTCCATGATATCAAATTGTATGCCTTTTGCTTTGATCCCACGGGCTGCAACGACTTCTCGAATAATGGCCCGTAAGCGCGCATCGGAGACCGTATCGAGGGTTATTCCCTCTCGCTTTAGCTGCTCGTTCACTGCGGCAATCAGTTTCCGCCCATCATTCTGTACTTGTCTGCGGCGGAGGTTCTCTTTTTCTTTTGAGGACATATTGGATTATTTTGTTCGTTAAATAAAACAGTTTCCTTCACTACATAAATAGTGAGTATTTTCCATATTCAATACTATTTTAGTTTAACTAAAACTATTTTTCTTCTCCTCTTTGTTCCATTCTTCTTTTTTTGGCGGCCTGATACTGGGCCTCGGCCTCTTCCAACTGGGCGCGTCGTTGTGTTTCGGCTAAACGGTTCGCATGGGAGTTTTTTTGCTGTTCTTTTTCCCATTCCTCGGTTCTTCCTTTCCCGGTGAGCATGCGTTTTGAGCGGTATTTGACACTTAACTTGTTTCTTTTCCTTTGGCGGATGTTATGGGCATAGGTTGCGACTTCATACTTGCTCCCCTCCACGGTGGGTTTTCCCAATAGTGGCCTTAGCACGCCTCTTCGGACACTTTTGTCTAGTGCGAGTAAATCATGGGGCGACTGCTGGTCGACCATGCTCCATGGGCGTTCGCGCCGGTTGGCCATTAGCTTGTTCCAAATTTTTATTTGCTGGATCCAACTCCGGATGCGTTTATTGAATGTCATAGGCGTGAAGGGGTTGTTTTGAAAATAAAGCTATCCAATAACTACATAATCTTGTTAACGTTTCATCAAATTATTTGCTCAAAAGATAGATGCCAGATAATCCTTGAAATCACACGCTATGCGGTATCTCTTTAATCTGGCTAGAAAAAATTCCAGCGTTATATGCACTTATTTTAATTTTTACATCTAGCCGGATGAGGCGGGCGATTACGTCACCTTTGGTTCGATTATGCCATTATTTGTCAATTAGGCTTCTTTTCCACCTTGAACTCCCCCTAACTGCCAATAATATGCCGGATAATCGTTCTTATACGGTATTTCTACGATAGCAAAATATTACAATTATGCGACATTTGTGATTCGATTGACTTTGGCGAAATGGCAACAGAATGTTTATTTGACTAAAACTATTTTTCAGCACCTCTTAGAGGCTGTTAAGTTGTGTAGAAGTTAAGGCAGTATTTTATTTGCGGAAATACTTTTGACCTTATGCCACGTGGAAAGCCTGCTAGGAGCACCATCAAACGAAGCAAACCTGAGAAGCTTCGTGCTGATTTAGCTGGGATGTATATCCTGGGAAAACGTGCTCCAGTGGTTAAATCTTTAGAAAGGGCCATTCTAGACCGTCGGGACCTGGCACAGCGCTTTATTCAATCAAAAGAACTTTCGGCAACACAGCGCTCGGATGTCCTTAACTTTATTCACAATTTTGTAATTTCTCCACGTAGGGATGGACGTTATCGTATTCCTACCCTCACCGAACTAGCGGCCGTGTTTCCATACATCGCACGCATAAAAAAACTTTGAAAAATAGTTCTAGTTTTACTAAAAGAGTTTTATCTGTTCAATAATTTGCTTATTTCTTGTATGCGTTTCGGCGGTGGTCCAAATGGGTGATTAGATAGTGGTTGATTTCGATTTTTGCAAAAAATATTCGATATTTTCCCACGCGGTATTTGTAATCATTGGAGCCCTCTACTTTTTCTAATAGCAATCGCCCGTTTTCATTCGCCCAGCTCACTTTGTGAATAATTCGCTGTGCCATGCTCTTTTCGAGCTTGGCCAAATTAGACTTGATTTCGTCTGACCACGTGAGAAGATAGGGCATTCATAATCCCAACTTTTTCTTCAGTTCATCCGTAGTATAAGTGCGGCCTTTTTTGAAATCTTCTTTTCCACGGGCAATGCCTTTTTTGGTTTCCTCACTTAACTCTAATTTCGACTCATCCGCTTCTTGGGCAATATGGAGTATTCTCCCAATCACATCTTCGTAGGTTTCCCGATCATACTGCTTGAAGTCGGCCAGCTCATGCTTCAATTTTTTGGATAAAACAATAGTGGATGTTTCACTCTCGCTCAACGCATCACCTATATTCAAATATAGTGAACTATATTTTAAAGGTATGTTGAAAAAAATACTCGTGATGTTACCCTTGATTCTTTTATTCTCTAACCCCATCCACGAGGCATGCCTCGCATGGTTCTGATTTATTCCACCTTTGAATCTGAGAAGGATGCGCAGAAGGTGGCCGGTACCTTACTCAAAAAGAAACTCATTGGCTGTGCGGTCTTTTTTCCTGCCCAGTCCATGTACTGGTGGAAAGGCGCCATTACCACTGGTCCTGAAACCATTTTGTTAATGAAAACCACCAAATCATTGGCGGTTAAGGCCAAAAAAGAAATTGCACTAAAACACCCCTACGAGGTGCCATGCATATTGGACTGGCCAGCAGGAGTAAACACATCGTATTTGAATTGGCTCATAGGCGAGACAGAAAAGCACAAAAATAAGTGAAAAAATTATCTTTGTTTTACTAAAAGAGTTTTCCAATGTGCCTTTGTTTGGGTCATTTTATTATTGGGTGTTATAAGTCTCCGAGGCATTAGGGGTGCAGAATGGCATTGAAAAATTGGGCATCCTATCTCCGCAAAGAGAAAAGGCTCAAACGTGCCCATGTACTTCAACGTCAAAAAGCTCGTACGGCCGTGCGTGCTGCCGTGACTGCACGAAAAGAGTTTGAACTGGCCAAGACCCAACGCGATGAATCCACGGTCGAAGCCCGCGCTCAGACACTCCGTGCGCTCCGTGATCGCGTGCGTTCGGCCAACTATCATCGTTTAGGACAACTAACTTCTCTCGATGCCACGCGCAGTGAACTCGAACTTTACCGTGCTAGGAAAAAAAGAGGGTGGCGTGGCAAACTGCGTGATTTTCGAAAATGGGTGTTTGGAAATTGAGTGGGTTTTGGGAAAAGAGGAATGGTTGTCCAAGAATGTGCGAATTATTTCGGAGATAACTTCTTATTTCACCCTCGAGTCCTCCTTGTGTGAATACGAAACCCAGAAAATCCACTAAAGTACGCGTGAAGGAATTATCCGCACCTGAATTACTACGCGCCGAGCGCACCGTCCTGCGTGAGATGGATCAGAACTCGGCTCGTTTGCGTGCGGTACAATCCAGTCAACGTACTCCCCTTGGGTATCGTATTACACTTCCTTCGAACGCTGGAAAAGGACTCCCCGCGTGTTAATTGTTCCAGAAAGTCGGATCGAAAAGCTGGAGGAGCGTTTTTTTCGAACACAACAAAAGCAATTGAAAGAACTCGTGCGCGTGCGCAAACGCTATTTGTATATTCTCCGTTTACGTTCGCTCAATCCTTTTTTTCACGCGCGAAAATTATACCGCCGTGCTAAACGCTGGGCGAAAAATAGGTAAAAAACTATTTCGAGCCTTTTTTATTATCCTTCACAAAACGATTAAGTCCAACTCTCGCACGGAATTCTCTGGATGGCTGGGGCAATTTATGCTCACCAAGACGAATTTTATCAAACAATTTAATCCGCCCTCTTGCCACCAAATCCTCAAAACTTTTTCCACGCGCGGCCGCCTGTCGTTCGCTTACACGAGTGTGCTTTCGGGTGGGCGTTCTACGCTGCGGGGGAGTGGGCATGCTATTGTTAGCGATAAGGGGCTATTTATTCGTAGGGGTCGAGATTACAAAATATCTTGTCCAACAATCCGTGTTTTCTAAAAATAACAATTATAAAGGCTCATGGCCTCTCACACAGAATGAAGCGCCCCCGTATTAGTCCATTTGCTACTGGACTCATTGTGGGTTTTGTTTTGCTTGGGGCATTCGGATTTACTGTTTCAGGGTTGGCCGGTAATAATGGAGTATGGCACCTCATTGATGACGTTTCCCGCGACGCCGCGGGCACTATTCCTTTTTTACCCATCAAATACGCGGATGTGGATCCGAATGAAATTTGTGCAGAGAATCCATCGACTGGAAATCCCACTGCCGCGTGCCCCACGGCAAGTGCAAGCTCCACCATTGATTTAGTAAATGTCCTCCGTCCCTCCGGCGTGAGTGTGGATGCGGATGATGATGGATTCATTGATATCATCGACAACGACACGGTCAATTCGACTAAGATTGCGAATAATTCGGTTGCGCGCGTGGATGTCATTCAGAGCGAGTTGTGTACGTACGATCCCACTACCGGTGCGGCTTCCGCAGGTTGTCCTAAAAGCGCGCGTCTATCATGTCTCAAGGTATGGGATGGGGACAGTGGGATCATTACCATGCCCCCTCAATGTGGAAGTGGAAGCAGCGCTACTAATTATTCAGGCGCATGCGCGGTGATGGTTACCATTTACAATGATTCAACACTAAGTCCAGTGGCCTATACCCAGATTCAATATGCGCAGTTTGAACCGAATATTAATAGTGGGGACACGGCGTTTTGGTCTGCTCTCTTAGTCACCAATGGAGGGGCAGTCACGGTTCGATCAGGAACGAATGGAGATGGCACTCCCTCCTGGCTGATGGGACCACTTGGTGCATCCGAGGGGCAGTTTGCTCTTCATGATGATAATCCGGCCGGTGAAGTGCAAAATGATCAATGGTATATCTACACTCCCAACCCGAATGGTTACAAGGCGACCGTGTGGGTGTGTTAGTTTTATTTTTCAAAAATACTTTTTCATTTTAGGCTTCATATAACCGCGCTTCATTTCAGAGTTCGCGTGCTGGATCCGTTCGGCTTCCGCACGTGAAACTTCTCTCCATCCATGGTTTTCAACACCAAACGTTCCTGTTTTTCTCGCCACAAAACGGATCATTCCCCTACGATCCACATAGCGTGCAAAGTCGCTGACCACGAATCCTGAATTCTTTAGAATCTGCGTGGCATCATTCGATTGTAAGGGTGTTTTCGTTTTGCGTGGCATTCGTGCACAAACTCTTTTTTGGTTTTTAATGGTGTGTGTAGGGAGTGGGTTGTCCAAGAATGTGCGTGCCATTCTTTTTTTTTTTACTTCTGCTTGAACACCATGAAAATTAGCGCAGCAATTATTAGCAATGCAATGGCAGCCAACCCATTCCAATCCGGTGCGTCTGCTTGAACAGGTGCGGGGGTTTCATTGGTATTATCGCTTGGAGTTTCAGTCTCATTGGGCGTCTCCGTTGATGGTTGCATTTGCGTGCCTACTACTATCCCTGAATCCACGTCTAAATACAATACATTCGGTGTTCCGCCTGAAGCATTTGTATTCGTAAGTTTCCACACGTAGCTTTCCGTAATGGTTTCACTATCCGTCTGTAATCCGTTTTTTCCATACACAATGAATGCAGTGCTGACGGTGCTCATTCCGTTCTGCGCAGCTATCTCTTTTGCATTCGCTTCATCAATTGAAAATGCATAGGGTTCATCGGGTCCCTTATATGAAATAACCACCCCACTTTCGCTCACCCGAATCACGGATTGGTTTGCTCCTGTTTCAACGAATGGTACGTCATAGGCGTACACGAATTCGTATTCGGGTCCTGTATACTGCAACACGTAGGCGAAGGAGAGTTTGCCCTCAATATATTCGGTGGTAAATAATTCCCCTAATTTTGCATTCACTGCAGCGGTGGCTGCTTCCGGAACTTCAGAAAGTTCAACCGGTTCCCCTGTTTCCGTTTGTGCAAATGCGAAAGGGGGAATCGTACTGAGCATGAGGGCGAGGAGAAGAACAGTGAATGGTTTCATGATGCAGGTAATTTGTTTTTTGGAATTTAAATAGCGCCTTTTAGGGGACTAATGGGGTGATGCGTGAAAGAAGCTTGACTTGTTCCTGGAATGCCTTTTTAAGTTTCCGTGAATTTCGTTCGTTTAATGCGATTTCAATTTTTCGTTTCACGCTTTCTCTATGGGTAAGGAGTCGTGCGCGATCCAGTGCGTGGGTGTTGACCATGGCATCCACAAACTTTGCTTGGATCCTTCTCTCGCCTTCCAGGAAGGCCTCTTCCCAACTGATTTTTTCAAGGGTCGTTTCGCTCATCCGTTGTTACCGTGCGGGGAAATACTATTTATGCTGTACAGTCAAATCAAGTCTTCGCGTGAACGTTTGAATAATGTCATGGACTCCCTTAGAGTCTTTCGGGTGTTCATGTATGCGTAAATCAATGGGAATCGAGTCTTCTCCTCCGTGTGCCTTGGAGAACACGTCATAATAGAGGGTCTTTTCTTCCCCAGGAGAAAGATTACCTAGTTTTTTGTAGTCGCTCATTTTGGCTCCGGCGCGTTCCAAGGAGAGTGATCTTCCCACTTCCACTTCAATAGAGAATGCCCGTGTTTCCTTCTGGTCGTTCCGGATGCCCACGGTCAATTGGACGGGCTCTTTTCGCATGAGGATCATGCGGTATGGGTAAAAGGATGTTTTGATGTAGGCCATGGTGTATTTTCCCCCTAAATTTGACTACGCACTTGCGCTTCTATTTCAGACGGGATTGAACTATTTAAGTTTTGATCCGACCTTTTGAAAAAAGCTCGACCAAAACCGGATTTTTTTTTACTTTGGACAACCTTAAAAACTCTAAAACTCTTTTTGCCAGAGTTGAAAGAGAAGTGATTCTATTATGTCGAAGATACAGCTTCCTGAAGCCGAACTAGTACGACGCACATTTACTGTAAAGGAAATCGACCTTCCTCCCCACGTACGGATGACCAAACGCTCACTCCTGAGATGGTTCGCCCTTGCATCCGGATGGATATCCGAACAGGAGTCCCGACAGACCATATTAGACGTCATGGATGGCCTCCTTTATTTTCACTTATCCAAAAAAATGTCCCCCAATACCCAGGACTTGATGCTTTACATCAAGGAAAAAACAGGGGAAGAAATAAGCGAGAAACTCTTACGTTACCACTTGAAACGACTCCTCGATTCCAAGTTCTTGATCCGAGACAAACAACACTACAAGTTCAACCCCTCTCCCACAGGGGACCCAGGTGATGTGATTGCGTCGTACAATTATTGGATCTCCCAAAGCGTACATGCAAGTACGAAAAACATTGAAAACGCCCTCGAGGATTTGAAGAAGACGTATTTGTGAATGGGAAAACTATTTTCTTATATCTGTTCGACCCATTCTCTTGTTTTGCCAAACAAATAATATTTTTTCCCATGTACCTCTTGCACCTTTTTTGCTCCGGCTAAAAACATCCCGGCTTTGAGTTCGCGTTTCAATGATTCAATGTGCGCAACCATTCCTTTGGATCCTTTTTTGTTTTGCATGTGAATAATAGGAATGGCTGCCGCGCCCATACTGGCACCAAGCGCTAAGCACTTGAGAATGTCTTGCCCCGAACGCACGCCCCCACTTCCTACAAGGAGCTTGTGCGTGTTTTTCTTTGCTCCCAAAATAGCAGGGACGGTAGGTATTCCTACGTTCCAAAAACGCTCCCCTAACTCCTTATTGTCGCTGCTTCCGCGCTTGGATTCAATCGCGGTCCAACTGGTTCCGCCGGCACCCGCCACATCAATGGCGGCAATCTTGGTTTTATCAAGCAATCGCACTACACTCGGAGAGAGTCCGTTTCCCACTTCCTTTACAATCACGGGTTGTTCCAATTCTTGTGCCACGCGGTTGATTTCGCTTACGCATCCTTTGAATTGGGGGGTTCCTTCTTCCTGCACGATCTCTTGTGCCGCATTGCTATGAATAATGAGTGCGTCGCATTGCAGTTCATTTATGAGTTTTTGTATTTTAGTTGTTGAATATTCTTTCAATTGGGAAACGCCTAAATTACATGCGAGAAAAATATGCGGGGCATATTTGCGCACGTCAAAGGAGGAAAAGGTAGAGGGTTTTTCGATCGCGGCGCGTGTGCTTCCAAGTCCCATACCAATTTTGGTTTCTTCGCATGCCCGTGCAATATCCACGTTGATTTGTTTCAATGAATCGTGTCCGCCCGTCATGGAGGAGACCATGAAGGGAAAAGAAAAGTCGTGTCCAAGAAAGCGCGTTTTTGTTTCGATCTTTTTTGCGTCCAATTCAGGAAGGGAAACGTATTCGATTTCCATTTCCTCAAAGCCGGTTGTTTTAGTGGAGAACTGCACGGGCTGCTTTAACACAATATTCACATGCTCTACTTTTCGGTTGCTCGTTCCATGGTCGGAGGGCATGAGTTCACCAAAATTCAAGCCAATATAAAGCGTTCACTTTCACTGGGGGAAGTTCGCCGCATCAATGATTCCCACGAAGGAGTCTTTCTTCAAACTGGCTCCACCGACTAGGCATCCATCAATGTTTTCCTGCGTAAGAAACATTCGTGCATTCTCGGGCTTGACGCTTCCACCATATAGAATAAGCGTGTGCTGCGCGGCTTCTGCTCCAAACATTTCTTTCAATTTTTCACGAATAAACGAATGAGCCTCGTTTGCATCCCCGGGTGTGGCAGGTTGTCCTAAGTTATCTTTACTGGTGGAAATCGCCCAAACAGGTTCATAGGCTAATACGATTTTGGAAATTTGCTCGCGTGAAATACCCGCTAAGCATTCTTTCATTTGCTGACCTAACACTTGGTTGGTTTTCTCGCCTCTCTTTTCCTCGGCGGTTTCACCGATACAAAGAATGGGAATCATGTTGTTTCGTAAAACAGCTAACAGTTTGGCATTCACAATTCGGTTTGCCTCGTGGTGGTTTTGTCTTCGTTCAGAATGACCCACAATACAATACTGGGCCCCCGTTCCAGCGACCATGGCCGCGGAAACGTCTCCGGTATACGCGCCGTTTTGTTCAAAGTGACAATCTTGCCCGCCCAACTTGACTTCGCTTTCTTTCAACACCCAAGCGACTTGAGATAAGTGCGTAAAAGGAGGGCATAGAATCACGCGCACATTGGTTCCCGCCACATGCAATTGGGCATATTTGTGAATGTCCTCTGCAAGTTTCATTCCTTCCGAAATGCTCAGGTTCATTTTCCAGTTTGCAGCAATGACTTTAGGACGCGACATTCTTCCCTCACCAACCTATTCTTACTAGGCGGGAGGAGGTACTTAAAGAATATCCTTGGGGCGCAAAATGACTTATATATGGCAGCTTTCTTTGCCGCGCTTGAATAAGTATTTCTGATGATACTCTTCAGCAGGATAAAATTCCTTAGCGGGCTCAATACTGGTAACAATGGGTTTGTCCCACTTTTTGCTTTTCTCCAATTCCTTCTTTGATTTCTCCGCTATTTTTTTCTGCTCGTCATCGTGGTAAAAAACAACACTGCGATACTGCGTTCCCACATCCCATCCTTGACGATTGAGTTGCGTAGGGTTATGGTTGGTCCAGAAAACATTCAGGAGTTTTTCATATGAAACCAATTCCGGATCATACTCGACTTGCACCACTTCCGCGTGTCCGGTTTCATCTGAACAGACTTCTTCATACGTGGGGTTTTTCTTTTTTCCACCCGAATAACCGGCGGTGGTTTTAGTAACTCCCTTGAGCGTGCGAAAGGCTTCCTCGACTCCCCAAAAGCATCCGGCTCCAAACGTTGCGAGAGTGGTTTTAGTTTTCATGCTCATATGCATTTTTTTTGACTATTTAGTCGTATCCCCAGGGATGGATTGCTTTCTTTTCGCGTGGGAAATTACCAAAGAGCTTGAGCCAAATGAAATAGGCGCCGATGGCCCACAAGAAAACCAGTATTTGCCCAACACTGTCATGGAAGAAAATCAAGGCACTCACGGAGAAATTGAGTCCGACTAAAATGTCAATCAGTATACGCACAATGTTTCCCAGGAAAAGAACCGGAAGGAAAAGCAAGGAAGCCATGCGCTGCTTCGCAGAAAAATGGGGTATCAGGAAAATAGTCAATGGAAAAATACTCATGAGAATAATCCCGCTGCACTCTGCGGAAATATGCAATATGGGTAAATTATCCACGATGAGTTCGTTCCCATGGGGAAAGGCATAGATTCCGATTTGATTCAGGATAAATGCCAGGATTTGCGACGTGATGTGGGGAAAAGGATAGAAGTCTGGGAAGGAAAGAATAATGTAGAGAATGAATCCCCCCACAAAGAGATAGGGCCAGAGTCTCTTCACTTTTTCTCCTAATGGAGTGGTGCGTTTCTCACCGGACCATGCGTTTGCTAGCATACCACTCACCGGGTTCCCCATTTAGTGGACTTCATGGTGGCAATAGCATACAGGCGATTAGGTATCAATAAGAAAATGTGGAGGAACGAATAGATGGGGAACTTCATGAGGTTCCAATCCGATGTGCGATACACTCCATACAGACTGCGAATGGTGGCAATCCCAATCATCACCGCGAGATAGCCCAGTAAGTAATACCCGGAGATGGTCACCGATTGATAGACGGCAAACGCTAATGAAATCATCAAGAGGAAGGGCAACACCGTCATGATGGTCAAGTCATAGATAATGTAAGGATGGAGTTTTTTGGGATCCGAAATAACCATGCGGATGGTCCACAATAATTCACGATAGAAACTCTTGTTCCACCTTGTTTGTTGCTTCAAGTATTGGCGAATAGAATGGGGAACGTGCGTCCAGGCCTTCGCGGCAGGGGCAAAGCGCACAGTATATCCTTGCTCGAGTACCAGGTTGGTAAGGTGACGATCATCTCCATATGTGCATTGCTCTCCTAGGAAGTATTGCGAAATATAGTTTTCTTTCACGCGCTGAATAATATTGTTTCGATACGCCGCAAGGGGACCGGAGCAACACAATACCGTGCCAAAGAAACTCTGCGCTGCTCTTTCCTGATGAAAGGCCGCCCAGTAGCGTCCGGCGATGAGTTGGGAGAGTAAATTCTTTGTTTTGATTACTTTCACATCGCCCGTTACTGCTCCGACGTTGGAATCCTCAAAGGGCTGAACCAAGTGACGAATGGCATGGGGATCGAGAATAGTGTCGGAATCAATCGTCACAATGAGTTGCGCTTTCCCAGCGAGATAATCAAACCCGTGTTTTTGGGCATGACGTTTTCCTTTGTTTTGCTTGATGTCAATAAAATGCACATGGGAGTGATGGCCGTATTTTTGGCGCACACGATAGAAGCCCGCCGGATCCTTAGAGCCGTCGTTGACGATTCCAATGTCCATCTTCCCGGGGTATTTTTGTTCCACCACCGCACGCACGGTGTCTTCCAATGCTTGTTCTTCCTCATTGTACGTGGGAATGATTACCGCCACACTGGGATGAAAGGAAGGATTGAATACGCTCTTGCGCGCGCGCAAATAGTGCGCGTGCGAGAGGTTAATCTGGATAAACAAATGCGTGAGTGCCAGAATTCCATACATTCCGACGATTGTCTCGAGTAGGGGCATACGGCGTCTCCTGTAAAATGGTGAAGCACTTATCTCGCGATGCGACGACGCGCCACACTACTCAAGGCAATCCCGGCTAAGGCGAGGAGTACGAGGGGATTCACTGGAATGTTGACCCTTCCTGAATGGGCACGATTCACATTGGCTCCTCCGGCCTCAAATGCAATAATCTCGTCCTGTTCATCTCGCGTTATTTTCCATGTACGCTCTGCTTTCTGACCCGGCGCAATAGTACCAAAATTCACTAAGAGGGTGTTAGGTTCCACAATCCATCCATCGGGGACATTCTGAAGCGCCCCATGAACATCAAGGGCAGCCTGTCCTCCCACATTCGTGACGGTGGCGGTAACGGTGAAGGTGTCGCCGGCACTATCATGTTCTCCATCCACTTTCAACTCGGCTATGATAGCTGTTTCAGGCAATGCAGCGACGGTGGGTAGAACAAATAATAATCCTATTACGATTGTTAATATTGAAAGTTTTTGAAGTGCCATGTTTTTTTCCCTCGAGTTCGAGTCCGGGATTTTTCTTTAAATGGATACTTTACGAAAGCTTTCTGCCCGTACAAATAATAAAAAAAAATTAGCAATAGTCGAAAATTATAATTTCAACTACTGATTTATTATCGTTAAATAAAAATTTTTAGCAAAAAAAAGGATTAGTAAAAGGTTAATCATTATGTTTGAAACGAGTGGAGTTCGAAGATTTATAATCCCCAACATGATTTTTTCATGCATGAAAACACAAAAAATGAAAAACACTCATCGCCGTGACACAGGGGTACAGCGAACTAAGAGGGAAGATCCTGAAACGAATGACATTTTTTCCTTACCTCAAGCCGATTATTCCTCTTCCATGTGGGGGGAAGTAGACAAGAAGAAAGTGCAAAAGAAAAAGAGCAGTGCACAGCGAAGAATGCGACGATAGAATCACTTTTTTCGCTTTATTACTTTCTTTAGAAAACGGGGGGTTCTTTTAACGGCTTCAATTGTTTTCTTCACCGGCTTTCCGATCGTACTCGCGACCATTCTCTTGCGCTTCTCAATTTCCCTATGATCAATAAATACCACGCAAGCCAAGACGAAGGCAAAAAGGAAAATGAGGAAGCCATATGTGAACCCCAGCGCCCACAATAGGAGACCCAGGATCACAAACACATCTACTACTGCAATATAGCGTACAGTAAAAACAGAATTCTCGGCTAATGCTTTGGGCGTAAGGCGAAACAAATAATCTTCTTTGTGTGGACCAAAGGCAATCACCCCATAATTAAGTAATCCTGCCGTGGTGCGCTTGCGTTTCAAATCCCCACGTAGACGTTGAACAATGCGGTGGAGTTTGGAAAGGGGATTCATGGTACGTACTCTCTCGCTTCATTGCTTATATCAAACAAGAACTGCCCGCTTATCGGGAGTTTGCATATCAGCAGCTCAAGAAAGAAGGATTTATTTGAATGGGTATTTCCATTCCGTAATTTTGCCGCGCTTAATGCTTTCAAAGCCTGCCTTTATTTCTTCCCACGCAGGGTCTTTCTTTTTTGAGGTCACCTTTGATCTCGTTGTAGATTTGTTCATCATATACCTATTACTTCCTTTCTCCTTAAAAAAAGACGTTGAATAATCCCCACCCATTAGGGAAAGAAAGGCGAAATTATTTCTTTGTTTTCACCCTTCTTTTGGTCTTTCTCTTGGTTCTCATACGGTGCTTTGCTTTCGATGGTACTTTTTTAGCCATAGTATAGTCTCTCCTCGTTTTGTTTTTTTGATGAACCTTTTCTCGAAAAGGTTCTGGTAGTCAGACGAATATTGCTGGGCTATATAAGGGGTGTGTGTCGTGAAAAAAACGCACACTATTTCACTTGTTTTTCCTGGACGAGGCGGTTTTAATACTATGAAACGCCGTTTCTAGTATTATGAATAAATTTCCCCTGCGCGTGCTGGGCATCCTATTTGCGTTCGTTTTCCTGCTCTCTCTTAATACGCTGGGTGAAAGAGAAGAAAGAGGGATCGAATTAATCGAGCGAAAAATTCTTTTGAAAATTCTCCCTAGCTTTTTGAATGTTTCTTTTGCACTCCATGCATGGAAAAATTCATCGTAATTAAAACATCTCTCTTTGATGAGCAGGTGGAAAAATTAAATGGAGTCAATAAGGGGCGCGTGGCCCGAATCCTTGATCATTTAGCCGAAAGCGGGAATGTGGTGGGCAAACCCTTGAGTTTTCCTTTCTTTCGAGAGAAAAAGTTCAATGGAAGTAGGCTCTATTACCTCATTTATTTAGAATGGAATGCCCTATTGGTGATTACGATCGGAAACAAAAAAGAGCAACCGGAAACCATTGCCTACATTAAGGAAAACTTGCCCCAGTATAAAACGTATATCCGTCAACGACTAACTGAATTGAGAATTATTTGATTTTAGAGCCGTGTTTCCACACGGTTAATTTTCCGTGCAATGCACTCTCTAATCCTGCCTTAATTTCTTCCCACGCAGGGTCGGTTCCTTTTTCGTTTTTAGTTTTCGATATACTTTGGGTCTTCATACACTACTAGCATCCTTTCTCCTTAAAAAAAGGCGATGAAAACTTGCTGAAATTGGGGGTAGTCATTCTACTTTCAGCACGGACGAATATACCACGCCTCCCGTTTGGGGTGAAAAATCACCATAATACACGCGGAGCTCATTTTCATTTAACCAAAAACCATCGATGTCGGCACCGTCAATTTCCTGACCATTATAGGTGACCATTCCCCGCTTGTCCCAGGACAATCCATCCTCGGAATAGGCCCAAAAGAAACGGGAGTGGGAATTATAGAGCATGATAAAGCCGTCCATGTACTTTACGACGAACGGATGAAGAATTTGAGGCCATGGCTGCGTGCCTTCTACATTTGCCTCGGCCTTCAGGGTCAACGCATCATCTTTCACCCATACTTTTCCATCGCTTGAAGAAGCGCCCCACATGTCGCCCTGGCGCTTGGTACTATCACTCATGTCAAACTCCACAAAGTACATGCGATAGGTCCCATTCTCTAATTGAAAAACGCCCGGACCATCCATGGTAAACCCCTCATGGGGGGAAATCTCAATCGAGGAAACCACAGAAAATGTTTTCCCATCCGAAGAAACACTCCCTACAATCGAAGCCGGTTCATTCGGTGCAATCTGCGCACCGCCTTGGGGATAATACGCATACACTTTGTCCCCAATCACTAACGCACGCACGGTGGCGATTCCGTCAAAAATAACATCCGTTTCTTCTTCCCACGTCACTCCATCGTTCGAGCTCAACACGAATACGCCGGAGGGTTTTCCTCCACCAAATTGATTCAGGTACATCCAATATTTTCCTTTGAACTCTACCATTGTAGCATCCGCATAGCCACCCGTCCACTTCAATTTAGGAGGCTCACTCATGGTGATGAATTGAGGACCGGACTTCGGAACAGACTCGGTAATGGGTTCTTCGACGGGCGGGATTGCAGGTTCGTTTACAGGAGGAATGTTTTGAACCGGCACCGGGA
Organism: uncultured archaeon; assembly: GCA_964358055.1. Classification (GTDB taxonomy): domain Archaea; phylum Iainarchaeota; class Iainarchaeia; order Iainarchaeales; family VGJJ01; genus VGJJ01. The sequence goes on from CAYHNT010000015.1 coordinate 20,002, forward strand.
GAATAGGTTGGTCATACCCTTCATCAGTGGTTTCGATAAGGGGCTCATTGGGTTGCGTGCAGCCGCTCAAAAAAAGAACCAACAAAACCGAAGCGAAGAGAAGTTTCATCCGAAAGTGGAACGGTTTCGAGTATAAAAGGGAAGAAGGGCACTGTCCTTTTGACTTGGTCACTTAAATAGCACTACTAGCTTCTTTTGCTATGCAAAAAATAATACTACTTCTAATTGGTGCTTTAGTAGTAGTATTTATCGGACTCATAATCATTGCTAATCTTTATTCCCCGGTCGGTGGTGGCAGTATTGTTCATTATCGTTGTGAAACGGCAAGCGATAAAATTGTAATAGTGGGAGATTACATTATTTTTCCTGAAAGCGGGAACTGTCAATTTACAGAAAGGAATCCCATTCCTATTACCTATTCTTGGGAAAAAGGTTTTGGAGATGACTTAGAATACAAAGGAAAACTTGATATTAATGCAGAACTTGTTTTGGACCGTTCTTGCAGAACTTATGTTGTTGACATTCTTCCATATGTGAATAATCTATATGAAGAAAGCTATGGAATGTTTCGCGATCAGAATGGGCAAATATATGCTTGTGTTGGCTTGGGTGGAACATGACTTACAAACTCTTCCCATTCAGCATCAACCTTTTTTTTGGGAATGCCTGCGCTGCTTCTGGCTGTAATTAGTGAAAGGGATCACTCGCCCGCAAGAAATATTGAGAAAAAGCCTCTTTTTGCCAAAAAACGTATATACTTTGGAATACAGTATAATGCATCGAGGTGAGTTTTCAATGGCATATGGAAGAAAGAAAGGCGGATGGGTATATGTTGGGGAAAGCACCCGGCAAGATGGAAGTAAAAAATTGTATACTGGAATTACTCGAAGAACTCCGTATGAACGCTGGGGCGAACACATGGAAGGCGTTAAACGAAACAGGAGGAAGTACTAATATGAGCAAATGGACTTCAAGAGGAAAAAATTTTCGACCAATGGGAGCAGTTTGGTCATCCAATCCGGAAAAGGCAGAGAGAACGATTAAAGGTTATTCTGCTGCACAAAAAAGGGCTTTTGCACGAAGAGCAGCTCAACGGTACAATGGCGAATATTAATTATCAGGTGTGAGGACCAAGAAGTTGAATCTGAATTTTTACTGATTGTAGATGAATTCAATCGCACCATAGCTGAACCCATCTTGGTGAAATAGCATTTTTTCTCCAAATATTTCTCGAAATTGGATCTCTTTATTTTTATCATTAACTTGTCTAGTAATCACTTTAACTTTTTTTGCGCCAATGTTCTTGTGTCCAAAATATTTCATAACAATGTTGTTTAGTTCTTGGTCATTTTTAGAAAGTGAACAGCCGATAATAATGAGCTCATCTGCTTGACTCAATCGATGTTCCATGTTTAGCCATTGCGTTCTTGTTTTTTCCATTGTTTTTTTACCGGGTGGAAGTATCAATGTGTCGTCAATCCAGTCAATAGGCTCCATGTGATCGTGTATCACAATGTCATTTTGTTTAGTACTCAACCAGTTTAACGACCCATGAGGTTTGAAAATTGTTGCTGCTTTATCATTTAGTAATTGAACGGATCCGCTTGCCTTTACAGTACCATTTCCATCAAAACCATAATCAATGGTTTTATGTCCCGTTCTGTATTTAGATAAATTCCAAATTGCACGATCAAGCATTATGTCATAGTTTAGATTAATAAAAAAATCGTTATATGAAAACTTCGGATGCCGAACCAAAACATCATAATAATTAAGTGGTTCTGAAGGATCTTCTGCCTCTATTGGGCTAACAATTAACCGATGGATTCCTTTCATGATTGAATTGTGAAAGACAATCTGTTCTGAGTCAGAAATATTTTCTGCGGCCATAATTATTTCTTCTAAACCAAAATCTTGTAATTTGTCATTACCATATTTAGGATTAGACCTGGCCAATGTATTTGATATTGCAGAGTATTGTACATTATAGGTACGTCTTAAAATATTAAAAAAATTTGCATCTAATGGCAATTGTGGTTTACAGGCTAAACTTGCTCCAGCCCCTATTAGAAACGCACGAGTATAACTATTCACTGACATAAATTACCCCCCAATTAATTCATTTTTCATGTATAAAAGCGCTTTCTCTTTATTCATTAAAACTCATGGCTATTTTTTTGCTTTGCATAAAAAGTGGATCTGTAAAGGAATTATTGATAACGACTAACAGAAAAACAAGGTCAGATGTAGAACGCTAAATTTTTCTTAATAATAGTCGTAGTTTTTCTAGAAATTCTATTTTGTCCTTGCGCTTACCACTTATGAAGTGCAGTATTACAATAATAGATATTCCGAAAACAAAAAGCCAGAGATTTTTACTATCTGAATTTCCTTGCTCCACGAAAAGAAACAAGGTAATGAATATAGGTAGAAGCATCACATAATGGGAAAGCTCATTTTCTAGAAGATCGATTTCTAACCTTAATTCTTCTTTCCCTAAATTTTTTAATCGTTTATCTTTTTTGAAATCTTTTTCCGATTTTTTTATTTCTTCAAAAATTATATTTGAAGCACGTTCTAGTGAATAAAAAATTGTTGCAGAAATGATACCAGAACCTATTGCTAATGTATAATTTTCATTTGTTAGCCATGATGGGTAAAAAATTGCAATGATAAAAGTAAAAATCAGCAACACAGCTGCCGCAACAAGACCAGGAACAAAAAATAATTTAATGGCAGGCCATAATTTTATTGACATATTCAAACTACAAACAACAGTAAAATAAAGTTATGTATTTCAGTCTTACGTCTCACTTTTCAAAAAGAATCAAAAATTAAAAAATAGTAGTTTGAAGTAGAATCTCCATAGGTATAGGCCAATCTCTCTTTTCGAAAATAAAAATTCAGTTTGTTTTGATGAACCTTTTTTGAAAAGGTTCTAGTTGTGATTCAAGGAATATCTTTTTGACGAAACTTTTTTTTGAAAAAAGTTTCATTTGTCGATATTCTCGCGTTATTAGTACGCGTGGACTGAACACGTCGCCGAGGCTTCGTGCGTACATCCCGCGCCTATCAAACCGGTCTTCTACCGGCACGCTTGTCTGGTTGACGCAAGTTTATCTCCTTGCAGATCCAGATTGTTGGTCTCTTTTCAGGTGTCGCTTCACGCTTAGATGCTTTCAGCGTTTATCGACTACCGCGTAGCTACCCAGCAATGCCCTGTCGGACAACTGGTACACCAGTGGCGGCGCCTCACCGTTCCTCTCGTACTCAGTGAAGCTTACCCTCAGACCAACCACAACTCCAACAGATAGTAACCAAACTGGCTCGCACCGTTCTTAACCCAACTAACGAAAGTCTTTAATCAGTAAACCCCTGCACCCTTGGCTGGTTATGCCCAGCCAGGATGACTTGAGACGACGGCGAGGTCGCAAACTGCGGGGTCGATATGAACTCTCACCCGCAACCACTCAGTTACCCCCAGGATCGGTTCACTGTTAGACGAGGGTCCCATACTTTGACACACTCGCGCTCGCTAAACCCTGGTTTCCCATCAGCGGACCTTGCTATGTAGTCCACTGTCAAGCCTGCTTTTGCTTTTGCACTCTACGGTGAATTTCTGACTCACCTGAGCAGACCTTTGGGCGCCCCTGATATCGTTTCAGGGGCGTACCGCCCCAGTCAAACCACCAAGCCAACCGGTGTCCCTTCTC